>CAZKFI010000067.1:0-12324 GCA_964551975.1 uncultured Bifidobacteriaceae bacterium
CGAACACGCCCCCTAGCTGGGGGCTCTGCATCTCGTGGCTGCCGCGCGTCGCATGCACGTCTTGCGTCTAGGCCTAACTCGCGAAGAACCACGATGGACAGCAGGTCACTGCAGTGGAGCGGGTGACGAGAATCGAACTCGCACTGTCAGCTTGGGAAGCTGATGTTCTGCCATTGAACTACACCCGCGTGCTGGCAATTATGCCAGCGCCGCCGTGGGCCTAGGGGGTACCCAACCAACCTCGGGCTAGGGCCTGGATTTGCTCGGCGCAGACCTGGGGATCTTTGCCCTGAGCAACCGCGTATCCCATGAGAAAGGTGGTAACCGGTGTGGCTCGCCGCTCAACCCGGTGGGCTACCTCCCTGGCGGTATCCAGGATGACCGGGATATCAACATCCCCACTGATCCCTAGTTCAAGGCAGACGGTCTCAATCCATTCGTCCATGGCTCTCCTTTGTCCTACTCAGTATGGCGATTTTCGGGCTCCAAGTAGCGTTGGGCCGTGGATGAAGTACGAGGGATCAATGTCCTGGGCGGGGACCTCGAGGAGTGCAGCCGGGCTCCCCTGACAGGGTTCTATCGCGATGGTTGCTGCTCGACCGGTCCCGATGACCTGGGCTCGCACACCGTCTGTGCTGTCCTGACGGCGGACTTCCTAGAGCATCAGCGTGAGGTGGGCAATGACCTCATCACCCCCCGCCCTGAGTACCGCTTCCCTGGGCTCAACCCTGGTGATCGGTGGTGTGTTTGTGCATCGCGCTGGCTGCAGTCCTACGAGGCCGGGCGAGCCGCTCCTGTCGTGCTGCGGTCCACGAACGCAGCTGCCCTGCAGATTATTCCGCGCGAAGCCTTACTTGAACATGGTGCGGATGCACCGGATGACGCCTCCGCACTCACGGGTGAAGTGGACGGGTGAGCGTCAATGTTGCTTTCCGATCGTGATATTCGCGCTGAGATCGATGCGCAACGGGTGGTGATCGAGCCCTACGACCCCGTCATGATTCAGCCATCAAGTGTCGATGTGCGACTGGATCGCTGGTTCCGGGTCTTCGAGAACCACCGCTATCCGCACATTGACCCCAGCATCGAACAGCCCGATCTCACCCGACTCATCGAGCCGGTTCGCGATGAGCCGTTCATTTTGCATCCCGGTGAGTTCGTACTCGGCTCAACCTATGAAGTTGTGACCTTGCCGGATGACATCGCCGGTCGCCTTGAGGGCAAGTCATCCCTGGGAAGACTCGGTTTGCTGACGCATTCCACGGCAGGGTTCATTGATCCGGGGTTCTCCGGCCACGTAACCCTGGAACTGTCGAACGTGGCAACACTGCCGATCACGCTGTATCCAGGAATGAAGATCGGACAGCTCTGCCTGTTTCGCCTCTCTAGCCCAGCCGAGTTCCCCTACGGTTCGGCTGCCGCGGGATCGCGCTATCAAGGTCAGCGCGGCCCCACGCCGAGTCGCTCCTTTCAGAACTTTCACCGCACCCAGGTGTGACGGTGCCCGAGGACTCCGAGCTCGAGATCTTCGACTACACCGAATTCGGTGTTGGGATTCGCTGGCTCGCACAACAGCTGGTAGATCAGCAGTGGATCCCAGATGCGATTCTCGGCGTTGTCCGCGGAGGACTCTTTGTTGCAGCCGGTATCGCCTACGCATTGGACATTAAGGACGTGCGCCACGTCAACGTCGAGTACTACACCGACGTCGGCACCACGCTGGCGGCACCGATCATCATCGGGGAAGTGCCACACTTGACCGACCTGGCGGGCAAACGCGTTCTGGTAGCTGATGACGTGGCGGACTCTGGTGCGACCCTGCACTTTGTGAGGGGTCTGCTACCCGCCGATGCTGAGGTGCGCGTCGCGGTGCTCTACGGCAAGCCCCAATCGACATATCCGCCGGAGTTGGCCTGGCGCTCGACAGATCGCTGGATCCGGTTTCCCTGGATTCAGGTGCCGCCACTGCAGGTGGAACCGCGCGATACCTAGCGGACGCTCTCCAACAGCAGTGTGGCGACGTCGCTCACGACCACGTTCTGCGCCTGCCCCTGCTGCTGCTTGCTTGTCACTGCATCATTGAGCATCACTGAGCAGAACGGACAGGCAACGGCGATGGTCGTGGCACCCGTGGCGATCGCTTCGTCAGCCCTGTTCTGGTTGACTCGCGTACCGACCTTCTCCTCCATCCACATGCGCGCACCTCCGGCACCGCAGCAGAAGGACTTCTGGCCGTGTCGTGGCATCTCGGTGCGCGTGGTTGCGGAGGCATCGACCAGTTCGCGCGGGGGAACGTACACGTCGTTATGCCGGCCCAAGTAGCACGGGTCGTGGTAGGTGACGGTCTGCTCGATCGGCGTGACCGGAACCAGGCGACCGTCCTTCACCAGCTGGTTGAGTAACTGGGTGTGGTGGACGACCTCGTAGTTACCACCATTCTGGGGGTATTCACGGCCAAGGGTGTTTAGGCAGTGCGGGCAGGTGACCACGATCTTGCGGGCCTGGATGCTGTTGAGCATCTCGACGTTCTGCATGGCCTGCATCTGGAAGAGAAACTCATTGCCAGCGCGGCGCGCCGGGTCACCGCTGCAGGTTTCACCCTCGCCCAGAACGAGATAGGACACCCCGGCCCTGTGGAGAAGTTCGGCCACGGCCTTCGTCGTGCGCTTAGCCCGGTCCTCGAATGCCCCCGCGCAGCCCACCCAGAAGAGGTACTCCACATCTGCGGGAATGGTGTCCTCGCCGTCTGCGCCGAAGACGCGCACGGGGAAGTCCACCTCCTGGATCCAGGCATTGCGATCCGAGGCGTTCATGCCCCACGGGTTGCCCTTCGTCTCCAAGTTTTTGAACATGCCGTTGAGTTCACTTGGGAAGTCGGTGGCAACCATGACCTGATTGCGGCGCATGTCCACGATGTGGTCGATGTGCTCGATATCGACAGGGCACTGGTTGACGCAGGCTCCGCAGGTGGTGCAGGACCACAGCACCGATTCGTCGATGACGGGAAGTTCCGGGCCGGTGGTGCGATGGCCATCGAAGGTGTAGCCGTCATCAGCGGCGTGATCAGAACCCGCACGGGGTCCGATGAAGGGCCGCTCGACCTCGGTACGAGTCAGTGGGTCGACCTTGTCCAGGGCGTTCGTCGCGAACTCCCCCAGACCTGGATGGCTGCCTGCAGCCGCACGAAGGTACGGGGCCTGGGCGAACATGGCATCGCGCAGATCCATGATCAACAGCTTGGGTGACAGGGGCTTTTCGGTGTTCCATGCCGGGCATTGGCTCTGGCAGCGACCGCATTCGGTGCAGGACATGAAGTCCAGGTAGTTGCGCCAGGTGAACTCAGCGATGTGGCCTTTGCCGAACAGTGCGTCATCCGGCGGATCCTCGAAGTCAACAGCCTTGCCGTTGTGCATGATCGGCTGCAGTGGACCGAGTGCATTCGGTCGCCGTGAGGTGTACACGTTGATTGGCGCAGCACCAATATGGAGGTGCTTGGAGTTCAAGACGATGAGCAGGAAGATCAGGACTACCGCGATTTGCAGCCAGATACCGATGGTCTCCAACCATTCATTCGCGGTGAGACCCAGTGGCTCCAACCAACTGGCGACCAGCTCAGAGGCGAAGGCACCGGAAGGGAAGGGGAATACGCCGGTATTGATTTGCGCGGCCCGATAGAGCAGCAAGGTCCAAACGACGTTGAAGATCATGAACAAGATGAGCCAGGCACCCTTGGTATGTGAGCCGAAAAAGCGTGACTGCCGACCCTCCTGCTTCGGACTGTTGGTTAGGCGCAGGATTGCGAAGATCACGACGCCGACCAACACGAGTACTGCGAAGAGATCCTCCGCGAAGCCGATGATCGGCCAGCGCCCGATGATCGGAATGGCGAAGTCCGCAGCGAAGAGCGCGCCGTAGACCTCGATGATGGTCAGGCCCAACACGAGGAAACCCCAGAAGGCGAACACGTGGGCTAGCCCCGGGATGGTCCATTTGAGGAGTTTGCGCTGCCCCAGTACCTCTACGGCCTCGGCCTGCACGCGCTTGGGGGCATCACTGGTGCGTCCCGGCGCCGGTTTGCCGGATCGCGCGAGAGTGAACAGGAACCACAGTCGCCGTCCAGCAAAGGCAAGAACCAGGATCGTGATGGCGATGCCGACAGAAGCACGCAGCAGCATGGAAACCTCCGCTAGCGAGCCTAGTGGGGCAGTAGTGCCAGGGCGCTACGCACGCAGGGATCGAGCGGGTCCTGATCCGACCTGGCGTCCGATCTGGCTGCGCTGACCTCGGCGACCTCCTGCAGTTCCGTGCGCATGCGCGGGGTCCAGAACTGACGGAGGTGACGGGCGATGGCGTCGACCTTGTCCTGGCCGCGATGGTCATTGTTGGCAGCGATCTGATTCGCCATCCTCACCAGCGTGCGCAGGACATCCTGCTGGTGGCTGCCGGTGTGTTCGACCAGGCCGAGGGCCTGCGGGGAGGGAGCACTGCCGGACGCTTGGCTCGGCCGCACCTGCACCGCGGTCACTTTGTACTCGGGGCAGTTCGTGGCCCAGTCCGAGTACTCGGTGGTCACCACATTTGCGCCACTGATGGGGAAGTGGAAGGTGGTGTAGACGACCCCGGGTGGCACCCGATCGGAAATCCGTGCGCGCATCACGGTCCGGCCAACACGGCTTTCTAACTCAACCCACATCCCGTCCTTAATGCCACGCATCTCAGCATCGGCCTCATGCAGGTCGAGGACATCTTCATCATGCCAAGTCACGTTTGCCGTTCGTCGCGTCTGCGCACCGACGTTGTACTGGGAAAGGATTCGCCCGGTAGTGAGCAGCAGCGGGTACTTGCGGTTGGCCCGCTCGTCGGTCGGTACGTATTCGGTGAGCATGAACTGTCCCTGGCCACGGACGAACGCATTCATATGCATGATCGGTGTACCCAGCGGTGCGGCGTCATTGCAGGGCCACTGGACGCTGCCTACCTTGTCCAGTTTGGCGAAGGACACTCCGGCGAAGGTCGGGGTGATGGCAGCTATCTCGTCCATGATCGCCGCAGCATTGGGGTAGTGCATCGGGTAGCCCATGGCAGTGGCCAGAGCGCAGGTCACCTCCCACTCCGACATTCCAGTACGTGAGGCCATAACTGGGCGTACCCGATTGATGCGCCGTTCGGCGTTGGTGAAGGTGCCGTCCTTTTCCAGGAACGAGGTGCCGGGGAGAAAGACGTGGGCGAACTTCGCCGTTTCGTTGATGAACAGGTCCTGCACGATGACGAGCTCCATCGACTGCAGTGCTTCCATCACGTGCGCGGTGTTCGGGTCGGACTGGGCGAGATCCTCGCCCTGGATGTAGATGGCCCGGAACTCACCGGTGAGGGCGGCATTCAACATGTTGGGAATGCGTAGGCCCGGTTCGGACTCCAGATGTGTTCCCCAGAGCACCTCGAACTGCTGGCGCACGGCGTCATCGGAGACATGGCGGTAGCCGCTGAACTCATGGGGGAATGAGCCCATGTCGCAGGAGCCCTGGACGTTGTTCTGCCCGCGGAGTGGATTGACGCCGACACCGCGGCGACCGATGTTCCCGGTGAGCATTGCCAGGTTGGCCATGCCCATCACCATGGTGGAGCCCTGGCTGTGCTCGGTGACACCAAGCCCGTAGTAGATGGCCGAGTTGGGACCGCTGGCGTAGAGGCGGGCTGCCTCGCGAATCGACTCGGCGGGTACACCGGTGATGGCTTCTACAGCCTCCGGGCTGTTTTCCGGCTGAATAATGAAGGCCCGCCACTCGTCGAAGGCGGCTTTCTCGCAGCGGTCATCAATGAATGCCTGATCCTGCAGCCCCTCGGTAAAGATCGTGTGGGCCAGTGCGTTGATTATCGCAACGTTGGTGCCCGGAAGAAGTTGCAGGTGCAGATTGGCGGCCACGTGTGGGGTGCGCACTAGATCGATACGCCGCGGGTCGATGACGATCAGCTGAGCACCTTCGCGAAGTCGGCGCTTCATGCGCGACCCGAAGACTGGATGTGCCTCGGTGGGATTGGCTCCGATGACCAGAATGACGTCCGATTCCTCGACCGATCGGAAGTCTTGGGTGCCCGCCGATGTGCCAAAGGTTTGCTTCAACCCGTATCCGGTGGGGGAGTGGCACACCCGGGCGCAGGTGTCGACGTTGTTGGTGCCGAAGGCGGCCCGCACCATTTTCTGCACCACGTAGACCTCTTCATTGGTGCAGCGGGAGGAGGTGACACCACCCAGGCTCGAGGGTCCGTGGACCTGGCGAATCTGGTCGAGTCGTGAGGCCGCGTAGGCGATCGCCTCATCCCAGGTGACCTCGCGCCAGGGATCTTGGATGCGGGAGCGAATCATCGGGACGGTGACCCGATCTGGGTGCGTCGCGTAGCCCCAGGCAAAGCGACCCTTGACGCAGGAGTGCCCCTCGTTAGCTCCACCATCTTTATCCGGCACCATGCGCACAACTTGGTCGCCGCGCAGTTCGGCGCGGAAGGAACACCCAACCCCGCAGTAGGCGCAGGTGGTTCGCACGCTCCTAGTGGGTAGGCCCAACTCGATAACGCTTTTTTCCTGCAGGGTGGAGGTGGGGCAGGCCTGAACGCAGGCACCGCAGGAAACACACTCACTGTCCAGGAAGTTGTGTCCGCCCGGGCTGACCTTGGATGCGAACCCGCGCCCCTCGATCGTCAGGGCGAAGGTGCCCTGCACCTCTGAGCAGGCCCGAACGCAGCGACTACAGACGATGCACTTGCTCTCGTCGAAAGAGAAGTACGGATTCGAGGTGTCGGTCGGTGCCTGAAGGTGGTTCTCGCCCTCGTGGCCGTAGCGCACCTCACGTAGCCCGACCACTCCGGCCATGTCCTGCAATTCACAGTCGCCATTGGCTGGGCAGGTCAAGCAATCCAATGGGTGATCCGAGATGTACAACTCCATGACCCCGCGCCGCAACTGCTCCAAGCGCGGTGTCTGCGTACGGACGACCATGCCGTCCTCAACTGGCGTGGTGCAGGAAGCTGGCGTACCACGACGACCATCGATCTCCACTAGGCAGAGCCGACAGGATCCGAAGGCTTGCAGAGAGTCGGTGGCGCACAACTTGGGGATCGCCATGCCATGTTCCGCGGCGGCTCGCATGATCGAGGTGCCAGCCGGTACTTCAACGAGCTCTCCGTCGATCCGAACCTGCACGCAGGTGGGCGTCTCTGGGGAACTGCGCGGAGCCGGTGTGCCGAGATCCAGTGGGCGAAGTGTCGTCATGCTGGTCCTCCGAAATCCTCGGGGAAGGCGCGAACCGCACTGAGTACGGGCATCGGCGTCAGACCGCCCATCGCACATAACGACCCATGGGTCATAACGTCGCATAACTCGACGAGGAGGTCCATGTTTTGTTGGGGATCGATACCAACTCGAATCCGTTCAATGACTTCCGCCCCTCGTACCGCCCCAATCCGGCAAGGGGTGCACTTGCCGCAGGACTCCTTGGCGCAGAACTCCATGGCGAAGCGAGCTTGCTCGGCCATATCCACCGTGTCGTCGAAGACCACAATGCCGCCGTGGCCAAGCATGCCCCCGGCCTCCTGCAGACTCTCGTAGTCCACCGGCAGGTCCAGGGCTGATTCGGGCAGGTAGGCACCGAGCGGACCACCCACTTGGACTGCGCGGATAGGGCGGCCGCTGCGGGTGCCACCGCCGTACTGCTCGATGAGGGCACGCAGGGTGATCCCGAATGCCGCCTCCACGATGCCGCCGTGGGCGATGTTTCCACCGAGTTGGAAGACCGAGGTCCCGCGGGAGCGGCCTTCGCCCAATGCCTGGTAGGCGCCGGAACCCTGCGCCAGGATGCTCGGCACGGTACCCAGGGTGAGGGCGTTATTGACGATGGTCGGGGCGCCGAACAGCCCGGCGATCGCTGGTATGGGTGGTTTGGCCCGCACCATGCCGCGCTTGCCTTCCAGGCTCTCCAGCATCGCGGTCTCCTCGCCGCAGACGTAGGAACCTGCCCCCATGCGTAGGGCGATATCGAAGGATTGCCCGCTACCCAGAACGTCTGACCCGAGCAGGCCCCGTTGGCGTGCGATGTCCAGGGCCGAGTTGAGGACGCGTGCCGCGTCGGGGTACTCCGATCGCAGATAGATGTAGCCACGGCTGGCACCAACTGCCAGGGCCGCGATCGCCATGCCTTCGATCAACGTGAAGGGGTCACCTTCGATCAACATTCGATCGGCGAAGGTGCCGCTGTCCCCTTCGTCGGCATTACAGCAGACATACCGCTGACGGGGCCCCGCCTCCAGCACTGCCTGCCATTTGATTCCCGTGGGAAAGCCCGCCCCACCTCGGCCGCGCAGTCCA
The DNA here is from genome assembly GCA_964551975.1 of uncultured Bifidobacteriaceae bacterium. Lineage (GTDB taxonomy): Bacteria > Actinomycetota > Actinomycetes > S36-B12 > S36-B12 > REEB426. The sequence goes on from CAZKFI010000067.1 coordinate 8,360, forward strand.
CTGGCCAGCACCTCACCGACGATGTCCGCACCCGTCAAGGTCAGCGCGCGCCGTAGCCCCGCCAGACCGCCATGGGCCACGAAGTCGTCGAAATCGAGCGGATCGATGACACCAACACGCGCGAAGGTGACCCGTTGTTGCCCTGCCAGGTACGGATACTCGTCGACGACACCAATGCGCTGCCGCTCAGCTGTTCCGGTGAGCAGCCCCTCAGCGATCAACTCGGGTAGTTGCTCGACCTGCACGTGTTGGTATCCGATGCGTCCGGCATCCGTCACAACTTCTATCAGCGGTTCCATCCAGAGCATCCCGCGTGATCCATTGCGCACCACTCGAACGCCGGGCTGCTTCGCCAGTGCCGCCGCAACCGCATCCGCACCGACACTGCACGCGGCACTGTCCTGCGGTACGTAGACGATGGTGTCCTGCCCACCTTGTCCCTGCCCAACGCGTACCGGATTGACGGTCGCATTGGCTGTCGCATTGGCAGTCGGAGCGGTGGTTGCCGCAATGGATTGATTAACCAGCTCCCCAAGACGCGTGGCATCAACTCGGCCGTGCAACTGTTCGTTGACCAGGACGGCCGGGCCGAGGGCACAGTTGCCCAAGCAGAACACCTCGCGCAGGCTGACGCGGCCATCGGTGGAACGCCCACCGATGGGTGCAAGGTTGGTGGTCGCGTGCGCAATCAGTTCCCGACACCCCAGCGACTGGCAGGCTTCGGCGGCGCAGATTGCTACCTGGACGGGCGCCGGTGGTGTTGTGGTCAGGTCGTCATAGAACGTCAGTACGCCATGTACATCGGCTCGGGAGACATTGAGGTGTTCGGCAACCAGGTCAACGCCCCCGTCGGGGATGTAACCGAAGTCCGACTGCAGCGCCTGTAGTGCCTGCAGGATCCCCTCGTCTGGGGCCAGACCCGCCAATACACGCGCCCCTGCTTCAGGTGACCAGGTGCGTGCGTCCACGACATCACTCTGCCAGGTGCGGTCGTGAAGAGCGATGTTTGGGTGCCTAGGCCTTCAGTCGGTAATGAGCAGGTCTTCGCGGGAGTAGACGTTCGCGGTCCCGCTGCGCACCATGCCGGCAAGGAACAGTCCGTGTTCACGAGCCACGTCAATAGCCAGGCTTGATGCAGCAGAAATCGCAACGATCCCTGCGCAGCCAGCCTGCAGTGCCTTCTGCACGATCTCATAGGAGATTCGACTACTCATCACAAGCAGGTGATCCGTCAGGGGTAGACGGTCTTCAAGGAGCGCCCAGCCGATGACCTTGTCGGCTGCGTTGTGGCGACCGATGTCTTCACGGGTCATGAGCAGTGTGCCGTCCATGCTTGCTAGCGCCGCGGCATGCACGCCACCGGTGCGCCGAAAAACGGGCTGCTGGTCGGTGAGTTGGTGGATGAGCGTGAAGAGTGCGCTGGCCTTGAGGGCGAAGGTCGGTGTCTGTCCGAAGAGATCACCGTGATGAAGTTCGGGAAGAGCTGCGGCGCTGCAGACACCGCACGAACTCGTCGTCACGAATCCCCGGGCCGCGGGTACCCGCACCTGCTCGGCGAGGGCCACGCGGACGGTATCGATGGTCAGTTCATCGTCCTGGTCCGCGGTGAATAGGCCCATCGCTGTGATCTGGTGCCGATCTCGCAGGCCTGTCTCGCTAACCAGCCATCCGGCGGTGAGTTCAAGGTCGTGTCCGGGGGTCCGCATGGTGGTGACGAGGACCTGAGCTCCCTGCGGTGTCTGTAGGGCAAGTGAGAGCGGCTGCTCCACCACCACGTCATCGGTACGACGATCCTCGATCTGGTCTGGTGCAACGGCGGTCTGCTCGCCCCGAATGACGCGACGCACCCACCGGCGGGTGGTGGTCACCGGCATGCCTGGACGCTAGCAAGGACCGCAAGGATGGGGTGATGTCAGCAGCAGCTCGCCGGGCCGTCATCCTCTCCGGTGCATCCGGGTTCGCGAGCATGTATGTGTTGCTCTCGGTTTCGCCAGCGGTTGCGGGTCGCCAGGCGGGCAGCCTCGCCGCCGGTGCCACCACGGCACTGTTCATGATCGCCACGGTGATAACGCAGGTATTGACCCCGTGGGCGATGCGCCGCTGGTCGACACCACGTCTGCTTGCCGCTTCACTCCTGCTGCTGGGTGTCCCGGCAGGCCTGATCAGCGTCAGCGTTGGTGTGAGCACCAATCTCGCGGCCATCCTGGTCGCCGCTGCCGTGCGCGGTGTTGGCTTCGGACTCGTCACGATCGTGGCCACATCGGCAGTAGCGACGCTGGCAGAAGAGGGCAAACGTGGGGCTGCCTTGGGTTGGTATGGCCTGGCAACCGCAACGACAGGGATCGTCGGACCCGCACTCGGGCTGGCACTGTTGGACGCCTACACCGCACAGATACCTGGCCTGCTTGCCGTAGCGCTGCCCGTGTTCGGTCTGCTGCTGATTCCAGCAGTGTCCCGAGGGGTGCCCGTGCATCAACGGATCAGTGCAACGGATGCGCAACCGATTCCGTGGCGGGCGCTCATCAAGGTCTGGTTGCCGCTGGCCGCGTTCGTCCCTGCAGCAACGGTCTATGGCGGGATCTACACGTTCCTTCACCTGTCGACCTCGAACGCCCCGGTATTGCTGCTGGTCTTTGGCGCTGCATTTGCCGTGGCCCGACTGCTGAGCGGTCGCCTCTCTGACCGCATCAGTCCGTACGCGATCATCGCCCCGGCGGGTCTGTTGGCAGCCCTCGGCATGGCCGGTATCGCGCTGTCAGGGGTACTCGCACTGCAGGCCCTGGCTGCAGTGGTCATGGGCATCGGGATCGGTGCCATTGCCAATGCCACCCTGTCGGGGGTGATGGCCCGTTTGCGGGCCAGTGAGTACCCCGTCGGCTCCACGGCATGGAACATGGCTTTCGATATCGGCATCGCCTGCGGGGGCCTGCTGATCGGCATTGTGGTTGCCAGCGTGGACTACCTCGGCGCGTACCTGACGATGGCGGTGCTACTGCTGCTGCCGATGGCTCTGGGCGCGGTCGGGTTGTTGCGTACGTCGAATCAGACCCCGGATCCAGCGCTGCGCGGCCCCGACTCACCGAATATCCCGAGCGGTACTCCTGGTGATCCCCGCTAGGCAGGAAGGCGCCGCTGCTACGCGCCGGCTACTGGAATGGCCTGGACCTGTTCACCGAGTCGATCCAAACCGGCCAAGGAGGATTCCAGGTCGGCACGAGCCTGCAGCAGTTCGAAGAAGGTGAGGCGTTCGCTTAGCACTGGGACGAGCTCACTGAGTGCGGCATCCACATCTCGGCGAGCCTGAGCGTGGGCGGCTAGGGCCGCCTGCCGGGCGGCGTTCACTCGGGCGGCACTGGCCCCGCTGCGGGCCAGTGCGGCAGTTCGGCGAGCCTGGATCTGGACCTGGCGCAAGGAGCGATCGCCGGTTCGCTGCCAGTAGGTCACACGTTCACGTTCGCCGGCGATCAGGCGATCCCCGTAGTCGTCGAGGTAGCTCTGCAGCGTGCCTTTGGCTTCCTTGCGAACGGCTGACGCACTCTGCGCGGCAACTGTCGCCGCGCTCGTAATAGAAGAGGCGTTGGATGTAGTGGCACTGGCCGCCCAGGCGGGCGAGCCGGTGAGCGGCAGCGCGAGCGAGATGCCGATGATGCTCATAACGCTGAGGCCGAGGACCGAGTTCGCACGCAACCTACGCATGCGCCTTGGACGAGCGGGAGCGTGGCCGGGTTCCCCGCTGGGCCTATGTAATGTGAGGTAGATCACATCTAGAACGGCGGTTTCCGGGAATCTCACAGGGATCCCACGGGTTGATCACTATGAGTTCACGCGGCTCAATTGATTTGCTCTCGATGTGGCAATCAGGGAACCTAGGTGAACGTACGGGTCCGCCGAACGTCGGCGGAGCACAGATGAAAGGAAGTACCACCACATGGCCCGAGCAGTGGGTATCGACCTGGGCACGACCA
>CAZKFI010000068.1:0-1060 GCA_964551975.1 uncultured Bifidobacteriaceae bacterium
CGGCCTTCTTGGCAGGAGCGGCCTTCTTGGCAGGAGCGGCCTTCTTGGCAGGAGCCGCCTTCTTCGCCGGAGCCTTCTTGGTTGCAGCTGCCATGCTTGCCTTCCTGTTGGGCCACGACAAGAGCCCGTGTCAAGCCAAGTGGCTCGGACGGGCGGATGATGCATTCTGCCACGGCAGCGCTAGGGACCGCACGTTGGGGAGTCTTTCCCGCAGGGGGCTACGGCACCAGGACAGCACGGCCCTGACCCACGGTGACCATGGAGTGTTCCTGCTGGGTCACCACGTGGCTTACCGTGAACGGCCCCAGGTCATCAATGGTGAAGGTCGCAGTCCAAGTCGTCGTCAACTGCACGGGGAATCGTCCGTCGCGGCGATAGGCATGCGCCACGCTGAAATCCGGATAGACACCACCTGGGTGATCAGTGGTGACCACGGACCCGTCTCCGAAATCCCACGACCACCGCGCAGTGGGCACTAACACGACGACGCGGTCAACAACCGTGGAGATGATCGGCGGCAGGGTGGCAGGCTGGCCTGACTGGAAAATCACGGGCAAGTAGGGCAGGACACCGGTCGGCGGTTGGTAGCGAATACTTGTAGGAGGCAGGGCAGCCTCAAAGTGCTCCTCGAGACCGGCTTCCACTTGGTCAACGGTCACCAGGCCGCCGGGTGGGATGCACACCACGCCCAGATCGACCCAGGTCAGGCCACTGTCATATGACATCCAGGCACGCAGCAGGCGCTGTCCGCGTGGACAACCACGGACTACGCTCGTGCAGGCCGAACCGGTTTGCGCACACGGGTCATCCAGACGCCAGCGGCAGTCGCGACAGTCAGCCACCCGTACCCTGGTGCCCTCATCGACGGAATCGGGGAGAATCAGCCCCCCGCTTCCCACATATCGGTCCCGCTCATCGTCACCGATCACGCTGATCGGCGGATCTTCAGTGGCCAGGGCTGGAGCTGCGAACCCTGTGGGTGACAGGGCGATGACGACAAACAGGATGATCAAGCGCATGCGCGATTGCCGCCAGCTTCGTGAACCTGACATCACCCAGG
>CAZKFI010000068.1:1070-4434 GCA_964551975.1 uncultured Bifidobacteriaceae bacterium
TGTCGCTTGCCGGTCACCCCAAGACGGTGGACCTGTGGAAAGTGGCTGTGTGGACTCTCTTAGTGATCACAGGTCGACGTCTGGGATTTCGATCCCGTGCCTGCCAAGCCCAGCCTCGATCTGTCGATTCACTTCCTCTAGGACCTGCACGCGAGCAAAGCGCTTATCGTTCCCGGGAATCACCTGCCAACGCGCCACGTCCGTGTCGGTGCGATCGAGCATTTCCTCGACCGCCACCATGTAGTCATCCCAGCGCTCCCGATTCCGCCAGTCCTCAGGCGTCAACTTCCAACGCTTGAGCGGTGTGCGCTCGCGCTGACGAAATCGGTTCAGCTGCTCTTCTGACGAGATGTGCATCCAGAACTTGATGAGTACAAGTCCCTCATCAGTCAGCGTTCTCTCCATGGCGTTGATCTCGTCGAAGGCACGCTGCCATTGGTGGGGAGCCGCAAAACCCTCAACGCGCTCGACGAGAACGCGGCCGTACCAGCTGCGATCCAGGATCGTCATTCCACCCCAGCCTGGAAGGTGGGGCCAGAAACGAGCAAGGAAGTGGTGGCGTTTCTCGTCCTGAGTTGGGGCAGCAACGCTCACTACGCGCACGTGTCGCGGGTCAAGCGGAGCGGTCAGGGTCTTGATGGCCCCACCCTTGCCCGAAGCGTCCCAGCCTTCGAACAGCACGCAAACACCGGGGCCGAGTACACCAGAGCCGTCGAAGATTCCTCCGCTCACCAAGCGCAGGAGCAAAAGGCGACGCTGCGCGCTGGCAAGTCGCTCTTCAGCCTGGCTTTTGGGCAGCGTGGCGTCCAAATCGCAGTCGTCTAGACGTCCCATCGCGCTCCACAGCAGGTAACGCTACCGACAGAAGGCATCACTCAGCGCGCTTGAGCGCCTGTCGCGTGAACTCCGCCATTTGATCGTTCTCCACCAGGAACCCGTCATGGCCATGAAGGGATTCCACGATCAGCAACTCCTCAGCACCAGGTGCCAGGTCCACAATCTGCTGCTGCAGCGGCAGTGGAAAGAGCCGATCTGAATCTATGCCAACCACAACCAACGGCGCTGTGATGCGCCCCAAAGCAGGGGCAAGTCCCCCGCGATCGCGCCCCAGGTCGAAAAGGGACATGGCGTTCGTCAGGGCAATGTAAGTATTCGCATCGAATCTTCGTGCAAGCTTTTCCGCATGGTGATCGAGGTAGGACGTAATGGCGAATCGTCCGGAATCGGCATCGAAGCGTCGTGAATATGGGTTTTCACCCGGCTGAGGTTGTCGCCCGAACCTCTCCTGCAACTCATCGGCGCTGCGGTAGGTCAGATGAGCGATTCGGCGGGCGATCCCCATGCCCACGTGCGGACCCTCTCCCGGTCCTGCTTCGTAGTAGTCACCACCCGCAAATTGCGGGTCGGCGCGGATTGCAGCCAGCTGCGCTTCGTGGGTACCGATTTGATCGGCCGTGACAGCCGCAGTGGTGCCAAGAACGAGGCCACTTCGAACTCGTTCCGGATAGGCGGTCATCCATTCCAGGACCCGCATCCCACCGAGGGACGGTCCGAGCATGAAGGCCCAACTGTCGATGCCGAGAAGATCGGCTAGACGTCGTTCGATTTCGACCATGTCTGTCACCGTGACAACTGGGAACCGGCTCCCCCAGGGCCGCCCGAATTCATCCAATGACGATGGGCCGGTCGTACCCTGACAGCCCCCCAAGACGTTCGCGCAGACAACGAACCATTGATCGGTGTCGATTGCTCGACCCGGGCCAACCATGGAATCCCACCATCCGGCCGTGCGGTGGCCGGGCCCGGCCTCACCGGCAACATGGGAGTCGCCGGTGAGCGCGTGGCAGACGTAGACCGCATTGCGGCCATCGGGCCGCAATGTTCCCCAGGTTTCGTAGGCAACCCGGACATTGGGAAAAGTCCAGCCACTCTGCGTGGTGAATTCACCGAGATCGGCGAACTGACGACGCCCAGGTTCGTCTCCCTCCTGCCAACCACCGCTGGCAGGAGGGAGACCCTGGTAGCCCAAGGGGCCGTAGGGACGGACCATGACCTAGTTCTGAATCATCATCTGGTGTATCGGTGACAGTCGATCAGCCGGCTTGCTTTGCCGCCCGGAAGCCAGCCTCGAGGTCAGCGAGGATGTCCGGCAGCGCTTCGATGCCGACCGCGAGACGGACCAGCCCTGGGGTCACGCCTGCACTGGCCTGCTCCTCCGGCGTCAACTGGGAGTGAGTCGTTGACGCTGGATGGATCACCAGGCTGCGCACATCACCGATATTGGCGACATGGCTGTGGAGTTCAAGCGCCTCAACGAAGGCCTTGCCTGCCTCCACTCCGCCGGCAATCTCGAAGGCCAGCACGGCACCTGGTCCGCGCGGTGCGTACTTCTGGGCAAGTGCGTACCAGGGGCTTGACGGGAGACCGGCATAGTTGACTGACAGGACCTCGTCGCGCCCGGATAGCCAGTTGGCTACGGCCTTGGCGTTGTCGACATGGCGCTCCATGCGAAGGGATAGCGTCTCAATGCCCTGAGCGATCAGGAATGCATTGAAGGGTGCAACTGCTGGCCCTAGATCACGCAGCAGCTGAACGCGAGCCTTCAGGATGAATGCGAGGTTCACGCCGAAGATGCCGTTGACGCCGAGATCACGCGCGTAGACGAGCCCGTGGTAACTCGGGTCGGGAGTGTTGTAGTTGGGGAACCGCTCTGGGTACTTGGCGTAGTCGAAGGTGCCACCGTCGATGATGGCGCCGGCGATCGCCGTACCGTGCCCACCCAAATACTTGGTGGCCGAATGCACGACGACGTCTGCGCCCCACTCCAGGGGTCGAATCAAGTACGGAGTGGCAACGGTGTTATCCACGATCAACGGAACACCCACTTCGTGCGCCACCTTGGCGACCGCTTCGATATCCAGCAGGTCGTTCTTCGGATTTGAAATGGACTCTCCGAAGAAGGCCTTGGTGTTCGGCCGCACCGCGGCACGCCAAGACTCGGGGTCATCGGGGTTCTCCACGAAACTCACCTGCACGCCCAACTTCGGCAGGGTGTAGTGGAACAGGTTGTAGGTACCGCCGTACAGACTGGGGCTGGAGACCACGTGATCACCGGCTTCAGCGATGTTCAAGATGGCCAGGGTCTCGGCGGCCTGGCCGCTGGAAACCAGTAGGCCACCCACGCCACCTTCCAGTGCCGCAATCCGATCCTCGACGACTGCTTGAGTCGGATTCATGATGCGGGTGTAGATATTGCCCAGTTCCTTCAACGCAAACAGATTTGCCGCATGCGTGGTGTCATTGAAGGTGTACGAGGTCGTCTGATAAATCGGCAGGGCTCGGGCGTTCGTTGCTCCGTCCGGAG
>CAZKFI010000068.1:4444-12277 GCA_964551975.1 uncultured Bifidobacteriaceae bacterium
GGTTTCAAATGACCATCCGTTGCTCATCTGACTTTCTCCTATTCGGGTATCTGGTTATCGATCATCGCTTTGCGGTTGTGCGATTGCCACACCCTGGGGGTTGCGGCAATGAGGGCTACTTTGTGAGGCCAATTTCGTGAGAGTTCTCTTGTGAGAGTTCTCTTATGAGAGTTCTTACGTATGAGTTTCCAAGCGCACCGACGCAGTCATCATCGAGCCATCGGCAATGAGGCCGGTGGTGCTCGGCAGCTACGCCTGCGCGATCGTCAGCAACTACAACAACAGCACATAGGGTGACCTCGCCTCGTTCTCGGGGTCTTGCCCTGTGCAAGACCCGCGCTTGCCCTAGTGGGCCTGGTCTTCACCCGGAGCACCCCACCGCGGTGGAGGGTTGCCGTCCAGCAAGCCGGGGCTTGACGCTGGCACTCTTGACCTGATTCGAAATATAGCGCACCTACGGCTGAACGCCAAGGCCCGGTTCCTGGACACGTTCATGGGCTCGACCGCGCACACCAGTTGAGCCTTCGGGCTCAACTCCGTGACGGCACTCGTCTTCGCTTAGCCCGGCCATCATCGCCACCCACCGCCCCGGAGGTAGCGCTGCCCGCAGGGCGAGATCCAGCAGGATGGCCAATGAGTAGTGCTGGTCTGCCATGAGAGCACGTTGCAGTGCCATATTGGCGCGGGCCCCATCGCCAGTGAGCCAAACACTGACTGCGGCACAGCAGGCCACCGCCGGTACGTACTCCTCTGGGGCAGCCCGCAATGCCTGCAAGAAGAGTGGCGCCACGGCGCGCACATCGGGTGCTTGCGCAAGGCTCCATAACACGCAGTCACGTACCCGAATATCCTGCAGTGCGTGGACCAGTTCGATGGTCTGCGCATCGGTCAGGGATTGCTCCGGTACCGAGGATTCGGTTGCAGCCAACCTTTGTTCACGACCTGAATCCGCGTCTAGGTTCAGGCCCAGCGTCTGCCGAAGTCGACGAATGTGCTCGGTACGCCAACGTTCCCGGGCGGCCGGTTCAGCGGGTAGGCGTCGCTTCTTGAGCCGCGGGGCGAGTCTGGCCACGGCAACGCTGTCTGCCGCGAACGATGCCGCTAACTCAGACCGCGAACTCAAGACAGCAACGCCTTCCAGGGCAAAGGCCGCTGCCACGCTGGTCTGGACCTGCACTGGAACCACCCGGCCTTCAGGTGGGCAGCACCGTTGCTGACAGAGATAGCTCCACCACCGCGTTGCCTGGTTGGAACTATCAGGCACTTGAACCATGAGGGCATCCAGCAGGGTCCAGCCCCGCTCAACCACCTCGGCGCGAAGCCCATCCATCAGACGTTGGTGCCCCAGTACACCCTTCGATTGCCAGTGCTCGTCGAAGACGCAGGCGACCAGGGAGTCGCTGACCGTGGCGTCGGCGGCTGCCAGCACCGCCTGCAGATAGGACCGCGTATCCGCCGAGGAGGACTCGGGCAGATCTACCCGCTGCGTCAATTGCAATTGACCACCGGATAGCCACACCAAGACCAAGCTCTGGTCCGGCACGAATCCCAGGAGAAAGGGAATCGCCGCCACGAGTGCGTCAGGGCTAGCCAAACTCATCGACCGTTGTGATGTCGCTACGCGGAGCGTCGCCTGGTGCTGGCCTGGGTACTCCTGGCCTGAGTACTCCTGGCCTGAGAACGATTGACGTCGTGGATCTTCACGAAATGAGTGCGCGGACATGCCCGAAGGGTCGTCTCCCCCAGCCCTGTTCGTCCCATGCGCAGGCACTGCTGTGGATGCCGCCTGCATCAGCGGTTCTGTGGAATCCGAGCGATTGACCTACAACGGGGTCAATGTTGGGCGCTTAGGCGTTACACCGTCGCCTGACGACGTCCCTTGCACTCGACGTACCAGCCAGGGGCCTAGGTACGCACCAACCCACTGCGCATTGCTCGCCACACGCCGATGCAACCGAAGGGGGTCTACCGGTAGCGGAGTACGCCAGGCGTCGTCGTTCAGCCCTAGGGCTTGGAGCGCCGCGGCAGCCGCGACCGCATGGCCACTCGGAGACAGATGCAGCCGATCCGCCGACCAGAAGCGATCTTCATCGAAGACTGCAACACCCCAAAAGTCCACCAGGTAGCAGCCGTAGTGGCGTGCGATCGCTCGTGTTGCGCTGTTGAGCTCACGAAGCCGCTGCTGCACCAAGCCCATCACCTTGGAGCGACGCGCGGGATCACCAAAGGCAAAAAGCAAGACGTCGCTCCCCGCTGCGCGTAGTGCCCGCACGCTCTCTTCGACCTGAGTGGCTACCGCCCCGGCATCGAAGTGGCGGCGCAGTGCATCGTTGACGCCCATACCGAGTGAGACAAGGTCGGGTTGCATTGCGAGCGCGCCTGGCAGCTGTTCTTCACGCACCTGGGCAGCAAGGCGTCCGCGAATGGCGAGGTTGGCGTACTGCAGATTCGGCTGCTGCCGCGCCAGGTGTTCTGCAACGCGGTCGGCCCAGCCGCGATGCCGGCCATCGGGGCCGAGCTCATCATCGAGTCCCTCGGTGAAACTGTCACCGAGGGCAACGAAGGTGTTCCACGGTCGAGGCTCGCTCGCGATGCGCCCCGGCCGATTCGCAGTCGCCTGCACGCTGCTCATGGCGAGCATGCCGCGTAGTTCGTGACGGTCCACATGGGGTTACACCGACGCTTGCGTCTGCCCACCAGAGAGTCGACGGTGGGCGGTCCGGTACCACAGCACCAGAGCCAGGATTCCGATGATGATCTGCGGAACATAGGAACAGGCGCGCCAGACCAGGTCCCCAGCGGTAGCGACCCCAGGGGCAACGCCGAACTGCGTCATGATCGCGATCATGATCGCGTCAACGGTGCCGAGGCCACCTGGCGTAATCGGGATCATGAGGCCGAGCTGAGCGATGGCAAATGCCGCAAAGACCACCGTGAATGAGGTGCCCTCAGCGCCCCAACCCTCGATTCCCCGGATGGTCACATACAGAATCAGGAACTGCGTCAACGACACAGCAACCTGCGCTCCGGTGATGGCCAGCCAGCGCCGAGCGAGCATGTCGGCCATATCGGAGCGGAAGCGTTGCACCGGCCCCAGAACATCAACCTTCTGCAACGGCTTGATCCAACGACCCAGGCCGTGGCAACAGCGGTTGCCGAGGTTGCCGATGGCCGTTGCCAGTCTCGGAGATCGCATGACGAGGATGAAGACGACTACAGCCACGACAAGGACAGCGATGCCGATCAGTGCCGTGCCGAGGTAAGCGCCCGTGCCTTCACCGGATACTGCGATCGCGGCTACTCCGAAAATGGGTAATCCAAGGGTGACGAAGGTGCTCCACAAACCGACAGCGGTGATGGCCGCGGTGGCTGCAGTAGGGGTGATGTTGCGTGTTGCCAACATGCCGAACTGCACCGCAAGGCCGAGTGCCCCACCACCGGGCACACCATTGCTGATGGCAAACGCTGCTTGATTCACCTGCTGCGATGGCCAGTAACGCAGTCCGGGGGTTGCTGCCTTGAATGGCAAGCCATATGCCGCGAGATACAGCAGGACGGTGAAGGCCACCAAGACCATCGAGGCATAGCCCATGCCCTGCAGTGAGGCCCAAGCCTCGCTGTAACTGCCGATTTGCGGAATGACCTTCCAGAAGATCACCACGATCACGGCCAGGCCGACGATGCCGAGGATGATCGACCGTCGAGTGTTCAGGACACCCTGGGTGGCCGGGCCGGGCTGAGTCACCGGGCAACGATGCCATACCCGAGGGGCCCTTGGTCCCGATTGGGGGGCACCGGTTGCGTCCCGAGTGGGGTTCGGCAGGATGCCCATATGCGCCTGGATCACCTGTCCTATGCCTGTCATAAATCGGCTATGGCCGATGTAGTGCAGCGAATCGGGTCGGACCTCGGGGCCTCATTTATGGATGGCGGGCGCCATCCAAGTTTCGGTACGCAGAACTTCGTTCTCCCCCTAGCCGGACACTGCTATATCGAGGTCGTGGCGGCGCTGGACCATCCAGCCGCAGACAAGGCTCCGTTTGGGCGAGCGGTGCAACAGCGGGCCGATGCTGGTGGCGGGTGGCTGGGTTGGGTTCTGGCAGTGGATGACCTGAAGCCCATTGAGCAACGACTCGGTCGTAGCGCCGTGCCGGGCCGTCGCGTCCGTCCGGACGGCGTCGAACTGACCTGGGAGCAAATCGGAGTCCTGGATCTCATCGACGATCCCCAGTTGCCTTTCTTCGTGCGATGGACCCAGGAGCCCGCCAAACATCCCGCAGCAACGCCGGGAAACGTTGCCATCGAATCGATCGAGGTCATCGGCGATTCGGGAACAGTGGAAGCGTGGCTTGGTGAATCGATCACTGCACCACTTGCCGGAATTCACGTGGAGTGGATGCCATTCGACCCCGAGGGGAATCCGGGCATCTCCGCGGTGACCTTCGCCACGAACAACGGCAGTGTGCGAATCGACTGAAGTGCAGTGCGGCAGGCCCTAGGCTGCCTGGATGCCGAGCACACCAGCACGCAAAGTCACTTCGAGCAGTTCGCCACGCACCAGCGCCAGGCGTACGACTGGTTCTACAGAACCAACACGGCAGCGCGGAGCAGTTGCGGATAACACGAAGACTCAGTTGTCCCCCATTCCAGGAACACTGCAGACCACGGCAGGCATCACCTGGCGCCTGCTCATCGTGATCGCTGGACTGGTTGTGCTGGCCTTGGCCCTTGGGGCGATTTTCCCGGTGGTTTTCGCTCTCTTCTTCGCCATGCTCGTGACGGCATGGACGCAGCCAGTGATGAATCTGCTGCACAGGATTATGCCGAAGGTCATCGCAATGATCCTGGCGCTCTTTGCGATCTTCGTCGCCATCGTCGTCATTCTCACGTCCGTGGTGACCTCAACCATTCAAGAGGGACCCAAGCTCGTGCAATCCATTCAGTCTGGCATCAGCATGCTGGAGGACTGGCTGCGAACCGGACCCCTGAAGCTTTCTGATGCCCAGTTCGCGTCACTACTTGACCAGGCTCGTTCGGCAGGTAGTGCAATTGCCAAAGGCCTCCTCGGCGAAACCCTTGGAGTCTTGGGTTCCCTCGGCACGTTGATCATCGCTGGGTCGGTCTTTATCTTCGGCGTCATCTTTTTCCTGCTCACCCCCGACAAGGTGTGGGGGTGGCTCATCTCGTGGATGCCAAGGCGCATTCAGGAGCCGGTAGACACCTCTGGTCGCATCGCGGGGGACTCCAGCTCCGGGTACACCCGGGGCAGCGTGGTCGTGGCGTTCGGCGGTGCGCTGCTGGTCTTCATCGGGCTGCTCATCCTGCAGGTTCCACTCGCCCCAGCACTGGCAGCGGTGGTCTTCCTCGGCGCTTTCGTCCCAGTCATCGGCGCACCAATCGCAACGTTCTTCGCTGCAGTCGTGGCACTTGCTGAACGCGGCCCGATCATCGCCTTGCTGGTCATCGTGCTTACGGTCATTGTTGGTTCATTCGACGGTGACGTACTCCAACCCTTGGTCATGGGTAAGGCCGTAAACCTGCACCCGCTGGCCATCGTGTTCGCGATTGCAGCCGGTGGAATCGCTCTCGGCATTGTTGGTGCGCTCATCGCCGTGCCAATCGCCGGTGCCATATATGGCGTAGCCAAGTACCTCACCGGCCGGGACCCCGAACATCCGTTACCGCAGGCTTCCACCTAGCTCCTCAAGTTGCAGTCTGGTCGCCAAATTCGCATGCAACCAGGTGGTCATTGACCACACCACAGGCCTGCATTAGCGCATAGGTCGAGGTTGGACCAATGTGGACGAACCCGCGTTCCTTCAGGCTCTTTGCCAGTGCCGTCGAGTCTGGGGTCTGGGAGGGCACGTCCTGCAGCCGGTGCGGTCGAGCGCGCCCGGCGTCAAAAAAGCGCCAGATCATGGCGTCAAGTGCGCCAGGGCCCTCGTCATCGCGCAGGCGTAGATACGCCTGCGCATTTACCACGGTGGCACGAACCTTGGCTCGATTACGAATAATTCGAGGGTCACCGAGAGTCTGCTCGATCCAGTTTCCGTCACAGACGGCAAGGCGCTCCGGATCAAAACCCGCGAACACCTCACGCAATGCAGGTCTACGCACCAACACGGTACGCCAGCTCAGTCCAGCCTGAAATGACTCCAGGCACAGGCGCTCGAACAATGCCTGATCCCCACGAACACTGCGACCCCACTCACCATCGTGGTAGTCACGCAACGGTTCGGCATCGGCCCAAGGGCACCGCACGATGACAGCCCTGCTACAACGCGCGTAGGCAGCGGACACCGAGTTGATGGTCCTCCACCTGAGGCAACCCCGAGATGCCAAGGATTCCCACGAGGCCAACCCCCGTGACGATGATCGGCAGTCCACCACCGGCAGCGACGTAGTCCTGCCGGGGTAGTCCGGTGGCCTCATGGAAATCCAACCCCTGCTCCTCGTAGCGAACCCGCACCGCGAGAGTTGGTAGCTCGTAGCGGCTCACCACCGCGGCCTTGCGTGCCAGCCAGGAGTCGTTGTCGGCGGTTGACCCAGGTAGCGCTGCCCGGAATGCAACCCGCGCACCGTGGCGGACTTCAACGGTGATGGCTAGGGCATCCACCATGGCTATCTCGGTCACCGATTGCCCGAGTCGGAGTGCGTCGCTCAGCGTGAAGGAAGCCCGATGCAATGAGGCGGCTTCCTCCAGCCGCTGGGCGTAGCTCAGGCCACCGGTCAATTCGACAGAAGTCATGGCTCAGTCCAGCACATCGCCTCACCAGTGGTGCACAAGCCGACAATCCACGTCTCATCACTGTGAAGCTGCACAGTCAACTCCCGACCTTCCGGATCGCCTATGCGTATCAGCGCGTCGTCGCGTGCCAAGACTGGCCAGCGCGCCAGACTTCCCCCAAGGCCAGTCCGAGCAGCCTTTGCTGCCGATTCCTTCGCCACGAGCAGACCTACAGCGCCAAATCGGTCGTCGATCAACGACAGCTCGAATGCGGTGAACACCCGGTTCCAGATCGGTGAGGATCGGTGGCGCGATTCAACGTCGATACCAATGCCGACCCCCGGGGAATCAACGGCGGCCAGCACAATCCCTGCCGCAGGTGCCATCGGGTCCTCGGACCCATCCCCTGTCATCGGAACCCAGCGAGTGTGAGTAAGGGAAACCGCGGGTGCGATATCCGTCGGCAGGTTCACCCGCGGAGCACCCTGGGCGTCGACTGTTACTTCGATGTCCGATGCAGATACTGCATTGATGCCACGCTCCTGGAGCCAGCAGGCAACCGCCTCCTTGATCGCAACCCGTCCCACAATCCATTCCGCGCGACGAGCTCCCTGCAGTTGCTGCGCAGTCCGGCACTCGGATTCCACGAGTAAAGACCAGTAGTGCTCTGAGAGTTCATCCCACGCGTTGGGCCAATGCGGTAGCGCCGCACGCCGAATGATGGTCGTCGACCCCTGGGCCATCGGGATGGACCGTGATTCAGCAGCCGCCCCTAGCCAGGGTTGCGTCAGCGATGACCCCTTCACGTTCAGTGGAAGCCGCCTACGAGATCCGGCTGTAGAAACGCAGTTCGGTTGGCTCGCGCATCAAGTCGCCTTCCAACCGCCCCATCGCTGCGACGTGCTCGGAAGACATGTGCGCATCCCAATGTTCCTTTGACGACCACTTTTCGATCATCAGCCAGGTGTCCTCCGCGTCGCTGGCGACGACCAGGTCGTACACCTCACAACCAGGTTCGGCCCGGGTAGCCACCTGCAGGGCAGCCAACGCCTCCGCTGCTCGATCCCGCTCCTGCGACTTGGGCTTGATCACGGCATTGAGGTACA
>CAZKFI010000069.1:0-12219 GCA_964551975.1 uncultured Bifidobacteriaceae bacterium
GCAGATGGCACTGGAGCTGTTCAAGCCCTTCGTCATGAAGCGACTTGTCGACCTCAACCATGCGCAGAACATCAAGAGCGCCAAGCGCATGGTGGAGCGGTCGCGCCCGGTGGTGTGGGACGTACTGGAAGAGGTCATCTCGGAGCACCCGGTGTTGCTGAACCGCGCACCGACCCTGCACCGGCTGGGTATTCAGGCATTCGAGCCACAGCTCATCGAAGGCAAGGCCATCCAGATCCATCCTTTGGTCTGCACTGCGTTCAACGCGGACTTCGACGGCGACCAGATGGCCGTGCACCTGCCCCTTTCGGCTGAGGCGCAGGCCGAGGCTCGGGTGCTGATGCTCTCCTCGAACAACATCCTCTCGCCGGCTAATGGACGTCCGATCACGACGCCGACACAGGACATGGTCCTGGGCATCTACTACCTCACAAGCCAGGCCGTCGGAGGCCTGGGCGAGGGACAGGTCTACTCCTCAACGGCTGAGGCAGTGATGGCCTTCGATACCGGTGTGCTCTCCTTGCAGGCCGAGGTTCGGATCCGCATCAGTGATGGGATCCCACCGGCCGACTGGACGGCACCGGAGGGTTGGCAGGAGGGCGATCCATTCCTGCTGACCACCACGCTCGGGCGAGCGATCTTCAACGAAGCTCTGCCGGGTGACTACCCGTTCGTCAACACGCAGGTTGACAAGAAGGTTCTGGGCCAGACGGTTAATCGCTTGGCCGAGCGCTATGCGAAGGTCGACGTCGCCGAGACCCTGGATCGATTGAAGGCACTGGGCTTCACCTGGGCAACGCGGTCCGGCGTGACCATCGCGATCTCGGATGTGGTGACTCCGCCGCGGAAGTCCGAGTTCCTCTCCTCCGCGGAGGAGAAGGCCGAAAAGGTGCAAAAGCAGTACGAGCGGGGCCTGATCACGGACTCCGAGCGGCGTCAGGAACTCATCGAGATCTGGACGCGCGCCACTGACGAGGTGGCTCGGGCAATGCAGGACAACTTCCCGCGGACGAATCCGGTGTTCATGATGGTGGACTCCGGTGCGCGTGGAAACTTCATGCAGGTGCGCCAGATCGCCGGCATGCGCGGGCTGGTGGCAAACCCGAAGGGTGAGATCATCCCGCGGCCGATCAAGTCCAACTTCCGTGAGGGCCTTTCGGTGTTGGAGTACTTCATCTCCACTCACGGTGCGCGTAAGGGTCTGGCGGACACCGCGCTGCGTACCGCCGACTCCGGGTACCTGACTCGTCGCCTCGTCGACGTCTCACAGGACGTGATCGTGCGCGAGGTCGACTGCGGAACCGATCGTGGTACCGAGGTGCCGATCGCGGCAACCGTTGACGGTACCCGCAGCGTCATCGACCACCTAGAAACTGCGGTTGCCGCTCGGGTACTCGCCCGAGACGTCGAAGTTAACGGCACAGTGGTGGCCAGCGCAGGGGAGGAACTCACCGTCCCACGCTTGGAGGAGATCGCGGCCCAGGGCGTCGACTCGGTACGCATCCGCTCGGTCCTCACCTGCGAGAGCAAGGTCGGCACCTGCGCAATGTGCTACGGCACATCCATGGCGACCGGCAAACTTGTCGACGTCGGCGAGGCCATCGGAATCATCGCGGCACAGTCCATCGGTGAACCGGGTACGCAGTTGACCATGCGCACCTTCCATACCGGTGGTGTTGCCGGTGAGGACATCACCCACGGCCTACCCCGCGTTGTGGAACTCTTCGAGGCTCGTACCCCGAAGGGTGTCGCACCCATCAGTGAGGTCACCGGACGAGTTCGCATCGACGAGACCGACAAGACTCGCAAGATCGTTGTCATTCCAGACGATGGTTCGCCGGAGGTGTCACACACCGTCTCCAAGCGTGCTCGTCTGCTCGTGGAGGACGGCGGACATGTGAGCGTCGGCCAGAAGTTGGTCGTTGGCGCCGTGGATCCCAAGCAGGTGCTGCGCATCCTGGGTCAGCGCCAGGTGCAGTTGCACTTGGCTGAGCAGGTCCAGGAGGTGTACCGGTCACAGGGTGTGTCGATCCATGACAAGCACATCGAGGTCATCGTTCGGCAGATGCTCAAGCGCGTCACGATCATCGACTCCGGTGATTCGGAATTCCTTGCTGGTGAACTCGTCGAGCGCGGCGCCTTTGAGGCGGAGAATCGACGGGTGGTCGCCGAAGGTGGCCAGCCAGCCTCCGGGCGACCGGAGTTGATGGGCATTACCAAGGCATCCCTGGCTACCGAATCCTGGCTCTCGGCGGCTTCCTTCCAGGAGACCACCCGAGTGTTGACCGATGCGGCGATCCATGCCAAGAGCGATCCGCTGCTGGGGCTCAAGGAGAACGTCATCCTGGGCAAGCTCATCCCGGCCGGTACCGGCATGCCGGTCTACCGCAACATCCGAGTGGATCCGACCGAGGAGGCCAAGGAGGCCATGTACGCCTCATTCGGCTCCTACGACGATCTGGAGTTCACCTCATTCGGAGCAGCCTCCGGTCCGGCGGTACCGCTGGAGGAGTTCGACTACGGCGGCTACAACCGCTAGGGGTTCAGACGCGAACCGCACTGCGGCAGCGCCTGGGAGGGCGGACGGCGGCATCACGTGATGCCCGGTCCGCCCTCTCGCGTTGGGGGGACTGTGGGTCAGGAAAAGCCCCTTGACCGACTCCGGTATTGCGCTATCGTGACGCCCGTCAGGTAACCATCTCATTACGATCCCCGAATGTTCTTGAGGCTGCGGGGACCGGGTGGGAGGGTTACCGGTGCTCGGTGGCGTGAGCCAAGGGCCGGGTACCGCTCAGCCAGGCAGGTCGTAGGAGGGAAGGTGCACCGTGACGCAGGCGCTTTCGGGTCTTGAGGGCCTAGACCACGTTGGTGTCACCGTTGCGAACCTGGACGAGGCGGTCAGCTTCTACTCTGACCTGCTGCAGGCGAAGGAGATCTTCCGACTCGGACCCTTCGACTCCAGGGACCTGCCGAACACCGATGGCAAGGACTGGTCGCTCGCGCATGTGAACGTCGCCGATGCACGCTTCACTCTGGCCATGCTTGAACTGCCCAATGGCAGCCGCGTTGAACTCTTCCAGTACGACCGCCCCACCGACCGCAATCCCTCGCCGCCCCGGAACTGCGACATCGGTGGCCACCACATTGCCTTCAAGGTGACCGACCTAGATCGAGTTCTGGCCCAGGGCGATGGTCTTGGACTGCGTTTCATGGCCGGTCCCATCGCGGTCGAGGAGGGCCCGGCAGCAGGCCAACGGATCATTTACGCACTGGATCCGTGGGGTAACCAACTGGAACTCGTCGAATACGAAAGTTCCCGGTAGCGGCAACATGGCGACGACTCCAACCGCCGGCCCGGCGGCCCGCGTAGTGATGGAAGGCATCAGCAAGGCCTTCGGTCCGGTCCAGGCGCTCAACGACGTGCAGTTCACGCTGTATCCAGGTGAGATCCACACCTTGGCTGGCGAGAATGGGTCGGGCAAATCGACTCTGCTGCGCATTCTGGGTGGGGTGATTCGTCCCGACGCCGGGACGATCTCCGTCGATGGGGTGCAGCAGGACTTTCCCAATGTTCGCGCTGCCATGCGAGCGGGTGTCACCGTGGTCAGCCAGGAACTCAGTCTCGTACCCGAACTGAGCGCGGCGGAGAACGTCTTCCTGGGCCATCAGCAGGTTCGCGAGGCGACCGGTATCAATTGGAAAAAGACCCAAGACGCAGCTTCCCAGCTCCTCAAGCGACTCAATCTTTCTGTAGATACGTCGGTCCCCGTAGGCACTTTGCCGCAGGATCAACAGCAACTTATCGAGATCGCACGTGCCCTTGCGTTCGAGTCCAAAGTGATCCTTCTCGATGAGCCCACTTCTTCCCTGGAACCCAGCGAGGTGCAATCGCTGTTCAACGTCATGCGACAGTTGCGCGACGAAGGCGTGGCTCTGGTGTTCATTTCTCACCGCATGCGCGAAATGCTGGAGATCAGCGACCGTTACACGGTGCTGCGCGACGGCCGCTTCATCGACACGGCACCTGCATCTGAGGTCGACTCGGACTGGCTCATTGAGCGCATGGTGCTCAAGCGTCGTGCCGACATGGGCAAAGCAGGGACGAGTCAAGTATCGGTTCAGCGCACGCCCGTAGTTCAAGTGGATTCTTTGCGTGATCGCGGGGGCCGAGTGGACGGTGTCTCGCTCACGCTATTTGCCGGTGAAGTGACTGGGCTTGCCGGTCTGGCTGGGGCCGGCCGAACCGAACTCGTGGAGACCCTGGTTGGGTATCGGCAGCGTGAATCGGGTACCGTCAAAATCTTGGACAAGGAAGTCGACGGAAACACTCGAGCAGCCGTCGAGGCTGGTGTTTCTCTCGTTGCCGATGATCGTCGTTACAAATCGGCCGTTCTGGAAATGAGCGTCCGTGACAACCTGCTGCTCTCGGCTCGTGGCGCTCCCTGGAACCCTCGGTCGAAGTCGCGGGAGAAGGCCATCGTGAATGGCTGGGTCGAGAAACTTCAGATCAAGGTCTCGGACATCGATGCACCATTGAAGACCCTTTCCGGCGGCAATCAGCAGAAGGTCATCATCGCACGGTGCCTGCAGGTCTCACCCAAGCTCCTGATTCTTGACGAGCCCACCCGGGGCATCGACCTAGGGGCTCGTGCGGAGATCTACGCGCTCCTGCGGTCATTGGCTGCCGATGGCCTGAGCATTCTTGCGGTGTCTTCGGAACTCGACGAGATCCTGCAAATCTCTGATCGTGTATTGGTGATGCACGCTGGGCAACTTTCGGCGGACATGCCTAGGTCCGAGGCAACAGAACAACGCGTCATTGCGGCAGCAACCGGGCACGTGTAGTAGGCGTCAAGCGTAGGAAAGGGACAAACGTGAGCAATGTTGCGGTGAGCCGCCGACGAGTCAGTCTGCCGTCATGGTCAGGGGTCTTGCTGTTGCTGATCGTGTTGATCGTGGCCCTGGCGATCATCGAGCCGGCGTTCGTCAGTTTTGACAACATCACCAACATCATTCGATCGGCCGCAATTCCGGTCGTTCTCGGTATCGGGATGACCTTCGCAATCTTGACCGGCGGTATCGACCTGAGCGTGGGCAGCGTCCTTGCCGTGACTGGCGTGTTCATGGCAATTCTTACTAATTCCATGCCGATCACCCTGGCCATGGTTATCACCTTGATCGCTGGCACGCTCATTGCCGGCGGATTGAACGGATCCCTGATCGGCATCCTGAACCTCAACAGCTTTGTGGTCACCCTTGCTGCATTCGGACTCTTCCGTGGTATCGCCTACCTCATCACCCAGGGAGCCACGCAGTCGGTCAGCGAACCTGGCGCATTCATCACCATCATCGGCGACGGCAATATCGGGCCAATCCCAGGTCCGCTGATCGTCATGATCGTCGTCGGCCTGTTGTCTTCGTACGTCCTGCGCTACACCTACTTCGGGCGAGATGTCTACGCAGTCGGTGGCAACGAGGTTGCTGCCCAGTTGGCTGGCATCAACACCAAGTCGGTAAAGGTCACGGTCTACTTCATCTCGGCGGGCTGCGCCACACTGGCAGGCATCATGTCAGTGGGCCGAATGGAGTCCGCTGCGCCCACGGCTGGATCCCCCGATCTACTCCTCGCTGTGGTTGCCGGGGTACTCCTGGGCGGTACGCGACTCAGTGGCGGTGTAGGCAGTATCGCCGGAACGGTTATCGGCATCTTCTTCCTGACCTGCGTAGCCAACGCCCTCACCATCATCGGCGTGAGTTCATACTGGCAGCCCATTGCCACCGGTGTGCTGCTCATCGCCGCCCTGTTGTTCGACCGAATTCGACTGGAGTCCTCTGGTCGAGTGAAAACAAGGAAGGAAAGGTAGGAGATGAGAGCCAAGCGTTACCAGGCCCTGTTCGGGGCCCTAGCAGTATCCGCACTCGTCCTGAGTGCGTGTAGTTCGGGAACCTCGGAATCTGCGGGTTCCGCAGAGGCCTCAGCGGCCGCCGCCACGGCTGCCGCCGAGTCTGCTGCACCTGCGGAGAGCGCCGGTCTGGTGGGCTTCAGCTACCCAATCGAAGCCAATACGTACCTCAAGGCCATCGGCCTTGGTGCGCAGGCTGAGCTGATGAAGAAGTGCGGTGCGGAATTCTTCCCCGTTGACGCGCAGCTTGATGGCAACAAGCAGATCTCCGACGTCGAGGCCATGATCACCAAGGGCGTCGACGCCATGATCATCTACCCGCTGGATTCCAATGGCCTCAAGCCGGCCCTTGACAAGGCTTCCGAGGCGGGCATCAAGGTCATCACGATGAACTACAGCGTGGATGACTCCACCGCGGCGCCGCCGTCACCGTCTCTGGGTCAGGTGCAGGATGCCTTCCCGCAGCGTGACTTGGCCAAGCAGAAGGTTGAGTGGCTGAAGTCGGTGCTGCCGGACGGTGGCAACGTGCTCTACGTCGGACTCGCCTTCCCGGTGGCAGCTCTCGAGGCGCATGCCAACATGTTCGCTGAGGAGCTTGCGAACGCGCCGGAGTTCAACTTCCTGGGCCGCGTCGACAACCAGACTGATGACTCCGAAGGCGGCCGCCAGGCCGTTGACGAGGCACTGGTGCGCTTCCCCGATGTCGATGCGATCGTGAACTACAACGATCCGACGGCGCTCGGCGCCTTCCAGGCAGTCAAGGCTGCGGGCAAGGATGGCGAGGTGCTGATCATCGGCAACCAGATGCAGCCTGAGGCCGTGCAGTCCCTGCAGAATGGCGAGATCAATGGCTCATGGGACTTCAATCCCGTCGAGAGTGGCATCGCCCTGGCCGACCTGACCTGTGCAGCCTTGACCGGTGCACCGGAGGCCGACTATGCCAAGACGGTGCAGACGCCTGCGCAGTTCTACGACAACCAGACCGTGGCGAACTTCCAGCCATGGGATGCGCGTATTGCAGCGATTGGCTAGTTCGTTCGGAAATGACTGAGTAGTACTCGGGGGCTCAGGCGCAGATGCGCCTGAGCCCCCGCTTCAGTGGGCGACCTGGGGGTGGCTCTGGGTGCGCATGACCAGAGAGGCAGAGCATGTCAACGGAAGTCAGGGGCAAATATCTCGTTGCCACAGACGTGGGCGGTACGTGTACTGACACGGTGGTGTTTGCCGCCGGTGAACCCATTCATCTCGGCAAGGCCCTCTCCACACCCCCGAACTTCGCTGATGGAGTTTTGGACTCAGTTCGCTCTGCCGCAACTTCAATGGGACTCACACTTGAGGAGTTGCTAGGTCAGACCTCCCTGTTCGTCCACGGTTCGACGGTGGTCGACAACGCGATCTTCACCCGCGATGGAGCGCGGGTGGGTCTGATCACGACCGAGGGTTTCGAAGACACGCTTCTGATCACTCGCGGAGGCTACGGGCGTTGGGGCGGCCTGACTGAGGATCGAATGAAGAACATGGTCCATACCGACCGTGCTCAACCACTGGTCAGCGCGGACTGCATCGTTGGCGTACCAGAGCGGGTCGACTACAAGGGTGCTGCCATCCGGCAACTTGATGACGCAGCCGTCGAGCAGGCCCTGAACTACCTGCTCGAGCGCGGCATCGAAGCAGTGGCCGTCTCCTTCCTCTGGTCGTTCTACAACCCCGGGCATGAGCGTCAGGTTCGCTCGGTACTGGAACGCCTCGCACCCGACTTGTACTGCACGCTGTCCAGTGACATAGCGCCGACTCCTGGTGAGTACGAGCGCACGTCAACGACCGTTATCAACGCCTACGCAGGTGATATCGCCCGCAACTACATACGCAGCTTGCAGTCCCTGTTGGCAACGTCGGGATACTCCGGTCCGGTCATGATCATGCAGGGTTATGGCGGTTTGCTCCCGGCATCGGAGGCAGCAGAGCGCGCCATTGGCATGCTCGAATGCGGTCCCGCTGCTGGAGTTATCGGCAGCCGCGCCCTCGGTGAAGCTCTCAATCAGCCAGATGTCATCGCGACGGATATGGGCGGCACGACCTTCAAGGTGAGCGTCATCCAGGGTGGGCAAATCGAATATGCCCGCGAGCCGATGGTCGACCGATACCACTACACCCAACCGAAGATCGAGGTGGTTTCCATTGGGGCCGGTGGCGGATCCATCGTCTGGCTCGAGGAGGGCAGCCTCGCACCACGGGTGGGTCCGCGCTCGGCGGGCTCCCGACCCGGACCGGTCTGTTACGGATTGGGCGGTGACGAACCGACCTTGACGGACGTCTTCATGCTGATCGGCTACATGGACCCGAACATCTTCCTCGGCGGCACCATGACGCTGGACATGGAGCGGGCTCGTGAGGTCTTCGATGCGAAGATCGCGACGCCGCTGGGGCTGTCAGTGGAAGAAGCCGCCTTCGGTGTCTATCGGGTAGCCACTGCGCAGATCACCGATCTCATCCGAGAGATCACGGTTGAACGCGGCCTGGATCCACGGGACTTCGTCCTCCACGCATTCGGTGGCAGTTGCGGCATGGTCTGCGGGATGTTCGGTGCTGAGTTGAGTGTGCAGAAGATGGTCATTCCCTACACGGCTTCAGTGAACTGCGCGTTCGGCTTGGTCTCCGCGGACATCGTGCATGAGTACAGCACTGTCGCCGTACTGCCGATGCCTTCACCGGCAGATACGGTGAATGAGCTCTTCGAGCCGATGCGGCAACGTGCCCTCGAAGTTCTTGCGGAGGAAGGTTTCACCGGGGACCAGGTTCGACTGGAGCTCTCCATCGATCTGCGCTACTCCCGCCAGGTGCATCAGGTCACCACACCGGTACGTGGGCAGTTCCCACTCACAGCCGAAGATCTGGCCCTGGTTGCCGATGACTTCGAGGCCCTCTACGAACGCAAGTTCGGCAAGGGTTCCGCTTTCCGCGAGGCGGGCATCGAGATGACCCAGTTCCGTCTGAGTGCTCGTGGCTTGATGGCTCGACCCGAATTGCTGCCAACCCCGGCCTCGGGCCCGGACCCCAGTGCAGCCAGAATCGGGCGACGGCCGATCTTCGTGGATGCCCGTTCAGCCATGGTCGAATCGGATATCTACGACTTCGAACTCCTGCGCAACGGCAATGTCGTGGCGGGTCCTGCCGTGATCCACACGCCAATCACCACCATCGTGGTTCAGGAGCATCAGCAAGCAGTCATTGATCCATTCCGCAATGTCATCATCGAATTCGCCTGATCGGAGCTGACATGGACCCCATTACGTTTTCAATCATTCGTCATCGCCTTTACCGCATCGTCGAAGAGGCTGTGATCACTCTGAAGCACGTGTCAGGCAGCGCCATCACCAATGAGGGTCATGACCTCATGGTGTCCCTCTACAAGGCGGACGGCACCCTGCTTCTCGGTGGTGTGGGATTCCTCCACCACCTGACCAGCGCGGCCGAGGCCTGCAAGTCGATCATTCGCAGGTTCGAGGGGCAGATCAACGAAGGGGACATCTTCCTACTGAACGACCCCTTCACGGCAGCGCTGCACACCTCGGACATCTACCTGGTCTCGCCTATTCACCACGAGGGCAAGCTCATCGCTTGGAGCGCCTGCTTCGTGCATGTTTATGACATCGGAGCCATGAATCCGGGTGGATTCGCGCCAGAGGCGCAGGACGTATTCAGTGAAGGGTTCAGTTCGCCCGGACTGAAATTAGTCGATCGAGGTGAACTACGTCAGGACGTCTGGGACACCATCCTCAACATGGTGCGTGGACCGGAAATGGTCGCGCTTGACCTCCGCTCAATGATTGCCTGTAACAACGTGGCCAAGGAACGCATGCTGGCCCTGGTGGATAAGTACGGAGTCGACACAGTCAATGAAGCTGGCTCGACGTTGATTGAGCAATCGGAAAGCCGACTGCGTGCCCGCCTCTTGGAGTTACCCGACGGTCGCTGGCAGTCACGGCAGTACTTCGACGTCAAGGGTGAGATCTACAAGGTTCTCCTCACCATGACGAAGAAGGGGGATCAGCTCATCTTCGATTTCACCGGATCCTCGCCACAGTCGAAGTACGCGGTGAACTGCTCGAAGTGGGCCTCGCTCGGTGGCCTGTTCGCACCACTGTTTCCCCTGCTGTGCTACGACATCACCTGGAATGAGGGAGTCATTCGCCCAGTGTCAGTCATTGCGCCCGAGGGCAGCATCGTCAACTGCACTAAGCCGTTCCCTGTTTCGGTTGCCACAGTTGGTGCGATCCAGTCAGTGAACAATGCTGCCTGCACCACGATCGCGAAGATGCTCGCCTCCAGCGACGACTACGACGCCCAGACCTCGGCTGTGTGGCACGCCAATCACTTCGCAGTGTTCATGTTCGGTGAGAATCAGCGTGGCGCCGAGGCCATCGGCATCCTGACCGAAACATTCGCAGGTTCTGGTGGAGCCAGGACCTTTGCGGACGGTGTCGACGTTGGTGGGGAAATTCCAAACCCCATCTCGCGGATGGCAAACGTTGAAACTGTTGAGGCGATGTTCCCCATTCGCTACCTGTTCCGCAGGCGCCTGTCGGATTCGGGCGGTGGTGGTGAGAATCGCGGAGGTACCGGCGGCGAGATCGCGATCGTGCCGCATGACGCACCGCAGGGTGGGCTTCACTACGTGCTGTCGGGCAAGGGGTCCAAGTTCCCGCAGAGCGAGGGACTGGCAGGAGGTGACCCGGGTGCTATCAATGACTACGTCTGGGTCCATGCACCCGGCGACATGTCGGGTGAGGATCGCTTCGCTCAGACGCTCACCGCGATACCCGGTGATAAAGAAGCCGTGAGCTGGGGTGTCTTCCCTCTCATGGGCGACGATGCGCTCTATGTGCGGTGGAATGGCGGCGGCGGCGTAGGCGACTCACTCGAGCGGGACGCAAGCCGGGTGAGCAAGGACTATGTCGAGCACACCATTTCAGCTGAGGCTATGGCCGAGGTGTACGGCGTGGTCATGAAAGCCGGAGAGGTCGATATCGATGCCACGACTGCGCTGCGTGAGCAGATGCGCCGAGCACGAACCGAACAGGGGGTGTCAGCATGACGCGTCGACGAGTCTCTCGGACACTGGCTGAGCAAGACGGTCGCATTGTGTGTATCGCCTGCGATGGGCCGGTAGGTGTTGCTGGACAGCCCTGGAAGTCCAATGCCGCCCTAACCGTGATCCCTGTCCATGCCATGCCCGGTGCCCCCCTTGCGCCTCAGCCGCAGGTTGTCCTGCGGAGGTTCTGCTGCCCAACCTGCGGGGCCCTACTGGATACCGAAACGGCAATGCCTGAGGATCCATTCCTCGACGACGTGCTGGATGCGCAGGCTGACGAAGAAGCGAGGATCGGACGTGCATGACGTGCATGTACGTCAGCACATCATCGATCGAGTCATGGCCCGGCGCGGCAAAGTCCACTGGTTCGATTCCTTCGATCCCACCAAGACGGCCTTCATCGTCATCGATATGCAGCGCACCTTCTGCGAGCCCGGATCACCTGCCGAAGTTCCGAAATCGCGCGACATTGTCCCCTCGATCAATGGCTTCAGCGATGAGCTCCGCGCACGCGGTGTACCCGTCATCTGGGTACTGCACGCCAACACCCACCGGGAAGGCGTGAGCGATTGGGAATTGTTCTTCAACAACGTGGTCTCCGACCAGGTTCGCGAGCGAACAATCGCCAGCCTGGAACCCGGACGGCAGCAGGTCTGGGAGGAGTTGCACGTTGACCCCTCAGACATCACGGTGATCAAGAATCGGTACAGCGCACTCATTCCCGGATCGTCCTCACTGGAACGTGTGCTGCGCAATCTGGGTGTGGATACCGTGCTGATCGGCGGAACCAAGACCAACGTTTGCTGTGAATCGACTGGTCGCGACGCCATGATGATGGATTTCCGGGTAGTCATGGTCGAGGATTGCTGTGCGACGCTGTCCGATGAGGAGCATCAGTCGGCACTGGAGACTTTCATCCAGCAGTTTGGCGACGTCCTCTCCGCACAGGAGGTCTTGGCGCGGATGGAGCCCGCTCGCCCAATAGCCTGATGGCACCGTAACCTTGAGGGAGTGCTCAGCCTTGAGTACTCAAGTCTTGAACTGCGCCGCGCATTGAGTCATCATCGCGGTGCAGACTCAAGGTAGGCCGCAGGATCGAGGAGGAGACCATGTCCGGAATCACCCCATCGAACCCTGAACCGGCTGAGCAGCCGCCGGCACAGCCAACCTCGCCACCCAGTTGGCCCTCACAGTCAGCACCACCGCCCGGGGGTCCGGCAGCGC
>CAZKFI010000070.1:0-11852 GCA_964551975.1 uncultured Bifidobacteriaceae bacterium
GAGAACGCCCTCAAGTTCCTCCTGATCGAGACGCTTCAACAGGCCGGTGGTCACCACGACCACGGCCCGCTTGGAGGATCGCCCACTCGCGAAGGCATTGGGGGCGTCTGTATCGGCAATGCCTATCCGCGGCTTGGGCATATCGGCAAGTGCGCAGATGCGATCGACCAGCGCATGCAACTGCGGTGCCTGTTCGGGAGTCACCACAACAGCACGCATGGAGTTCATGGCGATGGAGTCCGAGAACCACCACTGAGCAAAAAGCAGCCCCGCACTGATGGTGAGGACGGCAACTGCACTGAATCCGACGGAATAGAGCAACACCGCCAAGATGACGTAGAGCAGACCGAGGATGAACAGCGTGATGACCATGCGGGAGGTCAGACCCCAGTCAGCCCCGTACCGGGTTCGCGCCATCTCTTCGCCTACCCCTAACTCTTGCCTGGGCCGAGTTCCTTCTTCATGGCCTCCAACTGCGCGTTCACGTCACGCTCGCTGGCCATGCGCTCCAACTCGGCGGTGATGGAATCCTTGCCAGTACCCGTCTTATCCTCGAGTACACCAGAGCTGACAAGTTCGTCAATCGCGGATGCGCGTGCGGTCATCTCGGCGGTCTTGTCCTCAGCGCGCTGTATGGCTTGGCCGACATCCCCAAATTCCTGGGAGATGCCGGTGACGGCCTCACTGATGCGTGTCTGTGCTTCCGCAGCCGAGTAGGTGGCCTTGATGGTTTCCTTCTTGGTGCGGAAGGCCTCCACCTTGGCCTGCAGCTGTTGCGCTGCATTGGAGAGCTTTTCCTCCTGCTCCTGCAGGCCGGCGAGCTGCTCTTGCATGTCGGCAATCTGCTGCTGAAGGCCGCTGCGTCGAAGCAACGCCTCCCGAGCGAGGTCTTCCCGTCCGGCGGCAAGGGCTGCCCGAGCCTGGTCTTCCAGCTTGGCACCCTGCTTATCGAGACCTTGAATCTGCAACTCCAGCCGCTTTCGGCTCGTGGCGACATCGGCCACGCCTCGGCGCACCTTCTGCAGGAGTTCGAGCTGCTTCTCGTACGAGTAGTCCAGGGTCTCCCGGGGATCCTCAGCCGCATCCAGGGCCCGATTGGCCTTGGACTTGAAGATCAACATGAATCGCTGCCACAGTCCCATATCTGCCTCCACGCTCAGGACCCTGCGTACCCGGGGACCTTGACGCCCCAGGTACCAACCCGCCGGGTCCAGCCTACGGCGCGGGCTGCACCAGGGAGTCGGCCCGTCTGCGCTTGAGCCGGAGTTGCACTAGTGCGACCGCGGCGATGATCACCCACGTTCCGTTGAGCGGTACGGCGGCCCAAGCCGCAAGCGCGAATGAGTAGATCGTCAACAACACGGAGCCGACGAGGTTTAGGCCCTGGAAACCCCAGGACGCTGATTTCACCCGGCCAGCGGTGACGAGAAAATAAGCAAGCAGAACGATGACGGACCCAATGGCACCAAGGATGTGAATCATTCACGGATGGTACGAGTCCGGGCTCTCTGCGGTGATGGTTCTCGGCAATGTAGACAGCAGCAACTAGGCTGATGATCGTGTTTCGACGCAAGGAACAGACACCTGAGCCGAGTCCTACTGAAATTGGCGGATCAGGCAAGGGCCGCCCTACGCCGTCCCGTAAAGAAGCCGAGGCTGCACGCAAGCAACGCCTGACTATCCCCAAGGACCCCAAGTTAGCCCGCAAGGCCTCTCGGGAACGGCAACGCGAGGAGCGCGAACGATCACGCGCAGGCATGATGGCCGGCGACGAGCGCTACTTCCCACTCAGGGATCGAGGACCCGTTCGGGCTTTCGCGCGCGACTTCGTTGATGCCCGATTCACCTTTGCGGAGTACTTCATCTTTGTGGCGATCGCCGTGCTCCTGATGGGCTTTGTGCCGAATCCACTCGTGCAGCAGTACTCGACCGTGGTGTTCTTTGCATTCACCGCGTTGATCACCATCGACACCGCGATTCTGCTGTTCACACTCAACCGCAAAACCAAGGTTCTCTTCCCGAAGCGTGAAGACCGGCGCGGTCTGATGCTGTACGCGGCCGTTCGGACCCTGCAGTTCCGCAGACTGCGCGTCCCTCCCCCGCGGGTGCGGCGTGGTGGCGCTCCCCTTAACCGGACGCCGGCGGCGCCGCCCGAGCAAGCACCTAAGCCAACGGGCAAATCAACGCGCAAGCAACAGCCGAAGGACGAATCGCCCTAGCGACTGCGGTGCGAGTACGTCATTCGGGACGCAGCCCCATCGGGCCGTAGACCACGCGATCTCCCTCGAGCAGGGTGACCTGCTCTACGCCACCATCGAGTAGCACCTGCCAGGTCTCGCCAATCCAACTCTCGGCATCGCCCTGGGTAGGGAATCCATCCGTTACGGCGGCCGACGGCACAGCGGCGAGCACGGTGCCGTCTGCCGACTCATAGCGCCACATCCACATTCCAGGCATGGCTCATCCTGGCACGTGCGCAGGCCTCGTGATCCACGAACCCTGTGTCCTTGACAGCGCGCTCGGTACGTGGTCGGATGCCACAACAACTGAACACCCGTATTCGAGTCCAGGGGAAGTCCGGTGTAAATCCGGCGCTGTCCCGCAACCGTGAGTCACCGCTAATCGGCGGCAGGCGAGTCGGAGTACCTGGCGAATACGAGCGGCTCCATCCGTCGAGGTAACGGGGCAGAGTCCTTCGCATCACTGCAGCGTGCTGCTCGGTGACGTCGGGACTGCGTTCCGGACCGCTCACCGAAAGGGCTCACCATGAGAACCCATGCACTACGTCCTGCCCGTACGCCAGGAAATCGTGCACCACGACTGCAGTTCCGTGTGTTCCGTTTCAGCATCGCGACCCTGGCTGCCTGCTCACTCATCGCCGCGGGAGCGGCCATCACCACCACCGGCGCACCGCAGGCGCAGGCCGCATCAAGCACCACTGGGCTCTACGGCGCTGCCGATCCCCAGTGGGATGGATCCTTCCGTCAAGCGCTCGCAATTCTGGGCCTGATCGCAGTGGGTAAATCCCCCGACCCATCGGCCATCACCTGGCTGTTGGCTCAGCAGTGCGCTGATGGTTCATTCCAGGCATATCGAGCCAACCTCGACCAGCCCTGTGCTGCGCCCGACCCGCTCACCAGCACCGGTCCACAGGTGGACTCCACCGCAGTGGCTGCGACCGCTCTGCTTCGCGTGGGCACTCCCGCGGCACGCAAGGCTGCATTGCGGGCAATGGCGTGGATCACCAGTCAGCAGGGTGCGGACGGTGGATGGCCGTACATCGGCACCGGTGAGTCGAACGCCAACTCAACTGGCATGGCACTCGTGGCGCTGCGCGCGCTCGGTGGAACACAGTCCAAAGCCGCGATCACCAAGGCAACGGCCTTCCTGGGAACGCTCACTCAGCCGTGCACCGCAAGCGACGGAGCGCGTCTGTCCTACCAGGCTGGTTCAGCACCTGATTGGTCCGCGACCGCGCAGGGCGCCCTCGGGCTCAATGGCAGCCTGCCCGTGGCAGGACCTCGTGCATTGCGCGCCCTCACACCCTGCGAAGGCAACACCCGTCAGGTCGTGAACTCTGCCCTTGCCAAGGGACTGCAGCAATCACCGCTCTTGCCCTCATCCTTCGACACTTCCCCAGACGAGACCTCAACCGCATTCAGCGTGCTTGCCCTGGTCTCCGGGGGGCAGGGTCGAGCAAGTGTGGCCTCTGGAGTGTCGGCACTTCAGGCAACGGTCCGTGCTTACGCGACTCCGTCTGCGGTCGCTGACCCAGCTGCCCTCGGCCTGCTACTCCTAGTCGCCAAGGCGACCGGCGTGGAGCCAACCAACTTTGGCGGTGTCAACCTGGTCCGTACCCTGCAACAGACGGTGCGCCGATGAGTGCACCCGTTTTTGTTGAGCAGGCGTACCGATACTGGACATATTGGGTCGTGGAGAACGGCCAGTGGCAGTTCTCCCAGGTCGCTCCCGGCGGAACGCTTCCTGCAGATGGCGCAGTTCAGGGCTGGCGATTCGCTGTCACGACCGTTGCAGGCAGCTCATCAGCAGCGCCACGCACAGACCCAGCCCTGGCCTTCCAGCGTGCCTGTTCCGACGTACAGGCAAGCGCTGGAACCAAGCGCGTTGCCATCGTGATCGACACCGGTGCAGCTGCTGACGCTCCAGAGGGACAGCAGCCACCGGCGGCACGTTCGGCCTGCGCAGTGGTTGAGCAGGATGCCACCGGCGCTCAAGCCCTTATGTCAATCGCTGAACCACGAGTAGAAGACGGTTTGGTGTGCGCAGTCGACGGATACCCGGTGGGCGAGTGCGCCATCACCGTGAACGTGACAAGCACCGGCTCAGCTGCTCCACAATTAATGGACGTCCTGGTCAACAGCCAGGCGAGCGCGGGAACGACCCCGCCAACAACGAGCACCTCTGCTCCTGCAGCGGAAACCGGCGGATCACCAACTGGGGCCATCATCACCGCTGCCCTGCTCGTGGTTGGTTTGGCCATAGCTTGGTGGTTACAGCGCCGACGCCTGCGAAATCGGATCTGATGGCTCGCTTCCTGCACCCGATGGCCTGGTGGGGCTGGGCCATCGGCATGGCCATCGCAGCGAGTCGAACAACCAACCCACTGCTCCTGCTGCTCCTCGTTGGCGCCGCCAGCATCGTCGTATCCGCTCGACGTCCGCACGCACCATGGGGTCGGTCGTTCATCTTCTTCTTGAAGTTCGGGCTGGTAATCATCGCGTTGCGAGTTGGTGCCCAGGTGCTCTTCGGTGCTGAGATCGGGCGCTCCGTACTACTGGACCTGCCCCAGTTGGCGTTGCCCAGTTGGGCTGCGGGCGTTCGCGTCGGTGGCGACCTCACTGCGGAGGCTTTACTTCTTGCGCTCTACGACGGCATGCGCCTAGCGGCAATCATTGCCTGTATCGGCGCGGCCAATGCCCTGGCCTCCCCAACGCGCCTACTCAAGGCACTGCCCGCCGCCCTGTACGCCTTCGGCGTTAGCGTCGTCGTGGCGACGACGTTCATCCCCATGCTGGTGGCAGACGTCCAGCGCGTACGGACCGCTCGCGCACTACGCGGACGCCCGATGCGCGGCCCGAGGGCGGTCGCCGGAGCGATCCTGCCGGTATTAGAAGGTGCAGTGGACCGAGCCATCACGTTGGCGGCGTCCATGGATTCCCGCGGATACGGCCGACGTGCCTCTCGGAATGCGCCACGCCTGCAGGCGGTCGCCCTGCTCACTGGGCTGTGCTGTGCCTGCATTGGCAGTTACGCACTCATCGCGCAAGGTACGCCGACGCTGCTTGGCCTGCCGATGCTCGTATTGGGGGTTGCCGGGTGTCTCCTGGCCCTGGCCCTCGCGGGACGCGGTTCTGCCCGGAGCCGTTATCGGCCAGATCCATGGCGAACCCCCGAGTGGCTGGTGGTCGCCGCAGGCGTCACCATCGCTGCAACCTTCGCAGTACTTGATCGCGTGGACCCACAGGCCATGATGCCGCTGACAAATCCACCAACCTGGCCGCAACTGCCGTGGGCGGCGCTGCTTGCGATCCTCATCGCTGCCACTCCAGCTCTCAGCGCACCCCCCGTCCCAGACAAACCCGCCATGACACCCAATCGGCCCGCGCGCACGTACCCGGCAAGGATGGCGCTATGACAGGCACGGTGGCGATTCGCTTCGAGCAGGTCAGCATCACCTACCCCAGGCAGCACCGGCCCGCATTGCAGGACGTGAACTTGGTGATTGCACCCGGTGAACTGGCACTCGTGGTCGGACGTACCGGCAGTGGCAAGACCACCCTGCTTCGCGCAATCAACGGCCTGGTCCCTCACTTCACCGGTGGACTTCTTGAGGGGCGGGTACTGGTGGGAGATCGGGATACCGCAACCCATCCGCCGCGAGAACTTGCTGACCTCGTCGGCTTCGTTCCGCAAGATCCGTTGAGCGGCTTTGTCACCGACACCGTCGAGGATGAACTGGCGTACAGCATGGAGTGTCTGGGCTTAGACCCGGCCACCATGCGTCGACGCGTCGAAGAAACCCTCGACCTACTAGGTCTGGCGCAGGAACGTCATCGATCGCTGATGACGCTCTCGGCAGGCCAACAGCAACGAGTAGCCATCGGTGCGGCACTCACAGCACATCCGGCCGTACTCGTTCTGGACGAACCCACCTCGGCATTGGATCCTGGTGCCGCCGAGGAAGTGCTTGCTGCACTGCACCGTCTCGTGCATGACCTAGACATCACGGTTGTGATGTCCGAGCACCGACTGGAACGAGTCGTGCAGTACGCAGATCGGGTGATTGTCGTCCCCGGACACGGCGAGCCTGTCACCGCTGGATTACCAGCCGCGATCATGCACTCAGCACCAATCGCACCGCCGGTGGTTGAGTTGGGTCGACTTGCCGGCTGGGAGCCCGTTCCACTGACCATTCGCGATGCTCGGCGCGTCGCCGGCCCACTGCGGGACCTGCTGGTCGGGCATGCCCCGCAGGAACACCTGCACCCAGCCCTAGCCGTACTCGATCAATTGACTCTGGTCTCGCAGGCGCACGTCGCGTACGACGCGCAACCGGCACTGCGCAACGTGTCGTTGACAGTGCACCCAGGCGAGGTCGTGGCACTTATGGGTCGAAACGGCGCCGGGAAATCGACCCTGCTCTCCCTCATCGCTGGACTGCGCTCACCCGACCGCGGTCAGGTACTCGTCGCAGACCAGGATCCCCGCACCGTGCCACCACAGGCACGTATCCATCGTGTTGGCATGGTTCCGCAGGAGCCCAGTGATCTGCTGACGAGCATCAGCGTGGCGGAGGAATGTCGTTCCTCTGATCGAGATGCGTCTGCGACTCCAGGCACCACGCGGGCCCTGCTCGCACTCCTGGCACCGGACATCGATGACGGTGGTCACCCGCGGGACCTGTCCGAAGGTGAGCGACTGCTCCTAGTGCTCGCCATCATTCTGGCCGCTCGTCCAGGGCTGCTCCTTCTCGACGAGCCCACCCGTGGGCTGGACTATCCCACCAAGGCACGACTGGTTCAGGTGCTCAGTGACCTGGCGGCAGCCGGACATGGCATCCTGCTGGCTACACATGACGTCGAGTTGGCTGCGGAAGTCGCCACCCGGGTCGTCGTTCTGGCCGATGGCGAAGTCGTCAGCGATGGTGACGCCACGACGGTGTTGACGGCATCGCCGATGTTCGCTCCGCAGGTGAGCAAGGTCCTTGCTCCGCAGCCATGGCTTACCGTTCGCCAGGTTCAGGACGCGCTGGGTCGATGAGTCAGACGATGAACCAGTCGATGAACCAGGCGATGAACCAGTCGATGAACCGATGGCGTACCGGCGCCCTCCCGCTGGGCTTCGTTTCGACGGCGGCAATCGCTCTGGTGTCGGTCATCGGCATCATCGCCTTCGGTTGGCCGCTTCTGGCCGCCCCGCAATCGGCTGCCATGGCGCATGCAAGCGATGCACCCTGGCTCTTCGCCATGTTGGTGCCGGCAGTACTCATTGTGGTGTTGGCCTGTGTTCACGATGGCGTGATGGACGCGAAGGCGATTGCACTGCTCGGCGTGCTGTCGGCAGTGATCGCAGTGCTGCGCCCACTTGGCGGTGGGACAGCCGGTTTGGAACCTATTTGGGTCATCATCGTGCTCGCCGGACGCGCCCTCGGGCCAGGGTTCGGCTTCACCTTGGGCGCCACGTCACTGTTCGCCTCAGCTCTGGTAACCGGAGGGGTCGGACCCTGGTTGCCCTTCCAGATGCTTGGGGCTGCGTGGGTGGGGCTCGGGGCAGGCTTACTGCCACGAGCCAAGGGTCGGATGGAACTCGTGATCCTCACTGTGTACGCAGCAGTGGCCTGCCTGGCCTACGGCCTGCTCCTGAACCTTTGGTTGTGGCCCTTTACGGCGAATCTTCCGGCGGCGATCGCGTTCACTCCCGGAGGTCTCCTCCAGGACAACATCGCGGCCTGGCTGCGCTTCACCCTGCTCACATCGTTGGGCTGGGATATCCCGCGGGCACTGTTGACCATCCTGCTGATCTGGCTCGCAGGACCGGTGGTGCTGACGACCTTGCGACGAGCAGGTCGACGAGCGGCTTTCAACGCCCCGACAACGTTTCGGACTGAGGCCGAGAAAACCGGACAACGTCCATCAGAAAGTTCCACCGCAGTTCCGCAGAAATTGGGCACCTGATGCGGGTTCGATTCCTGGGCACCGGCGCAGCGGGTGGATGGCCAAACCCCTTCTGCCAGTGCGAATCCTGCTCAATCGAGCGTGCGGACGGTCGCTCCCGTTCCACGACCAGCCTGCTCGTCGACGACACCATTCTTCTTGACTGCGGTCCGGCTGCTCTGGAAGGAGCGCGCCGCCTTGGGCAGACCTTGGCGCCGGTGGAACACGTTGTGGTCACCCACGGTCATCCGGATCACCTAGCTCCTGAGTTGTTTCTCATTCGCCGTTGGGCAGACAGCGCGCGCCCACTGGCCACCGGCGCACTTCATCTCTGGGCACCTCCGGTGGCTCTAGATCTGTGCCGTCCGTGGCTTGCACCTTCGGATATCGAGGTGACCGTGCATCTGCATCCACTCGTCCCGGGGCAGCAACACCGTCTTGTCACGGCGCATGGTGACTACACATTGCGAACTCTCCCCGCCAATCACAATGCCAGACCTCCCGACGGGGATGCACTGGCTGCCGAGGCCGTGCTCATTGATCTCGAGTCCGCGCAGGGAACACGAGTGCTGTACGCCACGGATACTGGACCACTACCAGCGGATGCACTGGAGTTGATGAACGGACGCGACTACACACTCGCCTGCATTGAAGAGACCTTCGGCGATCACACACATCACCGAACAGGGCACCTGGATCTCCACACCTTCCCCCAAGTACTTTCTACGCTGCACAGCATCGGCGCACTGACTACTTCCAGTCAGGTCGTAGCCATCCACCTCGGTCATCACAATCCCCCGACCCCCAAGCTTCGAGCTCGCTTGGAGCCCATGGGAGTGCAGATCGTGGACGATGGCACGATCCTGCTGCTGCACGAAGACCCGTCGCCGCAGAAAGGACAGGGCCCAACGATGACCCGCGGCGGCTCGACACATCTGATCGTTGGCGGTGCACGCTCCGGAAAGTCCACCTACGCCGAACAGCTGGCCCGCGACCACTCGTCGGTCACCTACGTGGCCTGCGCGCGCCTCTACCCAGGTGATGAGGAATGGGCGGCGCGCATCCAGGCCCACCGCGATCGCCGACCAGCGGATTGGCAGACACAGGAAACCGCTGAGATCGCCGCTGTAATTGCTCATGATCAAGGCGAACCCGCCGGGCAGAGCTGCGTCCTTGTCGATTGCTTGGGCACTTGGGTAACCGCCCTTGTTGACGATGCCGCTGCGTGGGATGACCGTCAACGAGCCACGTCAGTCGTGCAGGAAGCCTGCGCTGAACTCATTGAGGCCCTCGAAACAACACGCAGTCACGTCATCTTGGTCAGCAATGAGGTCGGGTCCGGTGTTGTACCTGACACCGCGAGCGGGCGGATTTTTCGCGACCTCTTGGGTCTGGTGAATCTCCGTGTCGGTGCTGCCTGCGACCAGGTGACGGCAATGATCGCCGGCCAGCCCATGCCGTTGATCCACGAACGCCGCACGACCGTCGAAGCCTCATCGGCTGCTTCCCCGGAACGAAGTGCGCACCGATGACTCAGCCTTCAGCACCCGCAGGCCAGCCAGACCAGCCCGCATCGATCGAAATCCCGCTACCGGATTCCGCGAGCGCAGACCAGGCACTCGCCCGTCAGGCCACGCTCACCAAGCCAACCGGTGCTCTGGGACGGCTCGAGCAGATCAGCGTCTGGGCAGCAGCGGTTCAGGGTCAGTGCCCCCCGCAAACGTTCTCGCACGTACAACTCACCATCTTCGCCGGCGACCACGGTGTAGCCCGTACCGCGCAAACAAGTGCCTATCCCCCTGAGGTCACCGCACAAATGGTGCTCAATCTGGTCACGGGTGGCGCTGCGGCCAGCGTGCTGGCCCGCAATCAGTCGGTGCACCTTGAGGTTGTCGACATGGCAGTGGATGCCGATTCCAACTACGTCGAAAGCCTTGACCCGCAGTTTCGACCGGACGTCGCCAACACTCGCGTGCGACGCTCAAGCGGCTCCATCGATCGCGAGGATGCCCTCACCACCGAACAGACCGAGCAGGCATTACTCATCGGAAGGCGCTGTGCAGACCGCGCCATAGACGCCGGAGCTGATCTGCTCATCGCCGGCGATATGGGGATCGGCAACACCACTCCGGCTGCAGCAATCATCGGTCTGCTGACCCGAAGCGATGCTGCTCAAGTCACCGGACGCGGAACCGGGATTGATGACGCCACCTGGATGCGCAAGTGCACCGCAGTTCGCGAGGCGATGCGTCGGGCCCGACCCGTCATGGGGAATCACACGGCGCTCCTTGCTTGCATCGCGGGCGCAGATATCGCTGCCATGGTGGGCTACCTACTGCGGGGTGCCGAGCGCGGAGTACCCACGATTCTGGACGGCACGGTTGTGACAGCAGCGGCTCTCATCGTGGATCGGCAACACCATCGGGCCCGCAAGTGGTGGTTGGCCGGGCATCAATCAACTGAGCCGGCCCATCAACAAGCACTGGAGTTTCTTGACCTCATCCCGGTCGTTGATCTCTCAATGCGCTTGGGCGAAGGAACCGGCGCCCTTGTGGCACTGGCCACGGTGCAGTCCGCCATCAGCCTGCTCGCCGAGATGGCAACCTTCGACGAGGCTGCGGTGACCAACCGTTGACCGGATTACAGGACGGTCTGCGCCTGGCCATCGGCACGCTGACTCGGGTGCCCGTACCGCCTCCCAGCCAGATGCGTCGCAGCGCGCCCCGAACTGGAATGCTCCTGGCCCCCGCCGTGGGTCTGGTCATCCCGGCGATAGCCGCCCTGCCAATGCTGCTCACCGACCTCCAGCCCATCCTCGGTGCTCTCGGTGCGGCAGCCACCGTGCTACTCCTGGCCTGGCTCACCCGGGCCTTGCACCTAGATGGACTCGCCGACACCGCTGATGCCTTAGGCAGCCGCGCACAGGCTGAACGGGCCCTCGCCATCGCCAGACAACCCGATATCGGCCCGTTCGGTGTCGTTGCCGTGGTTGCAGCCCTCGCGCTCCAGATCATTGCGCTGAGCACTATCGCCCTCACCCAGCCGGGCATACCCGCGTATGTCATCGCAGCGCTCGCGTTAGGCAGCGCCCGGGCCGCGGTAACGCTTGGCTGCACTCGCTGGTTTCCCGCCGCGCGCCCCGACGGACTTGGGGCCGCCGTCGCAGGCTCAGTTCCACGAGCAGCAGCGCTGGCTACCTGGATCTTCCTTATCTCGCTCGCCTGGCTCTGCAGCGGCCCGGCATTGGTCCTGGGCCTGCTAGCCGCGTGCTTGAGCACAGTGTGGGTGCTTCTGGAGGCTCGGCGACGGTTCGGTGGAATGACCGGCGATGTCCTGGGTGCCGCGGTGGAGGTCGCGGCCACCGCATCGCTCGTGGTGGCCTGCGTCGCCATGCAATTCCTGCCGTAACTGTGCAGTTCCTGCCGCGAGCAGGGTTTATCTGGCGCAGGAACGGGTATTTCGTCGATATGACCCAGATTCATCGTGTTGACCCTCATTGTGATGATCGTCTTCATCCCGCATGTCGTGCAACCGGATTTCCGTCGATGACTCCGCGCATCCTCAGGACGATGTCCACCCAGGCAGGTTCCAGGGTCCGAGGCAAATCGGGTCTGATCCGAACTGTCCTTATCCGAGCGGTCCTTATCCGAGCGGTCCTTATCCGAGCGGTCCTTATCC
>CAZKFI010000071.1:0-11321 GCA_964551975.1 uncultured Bifidobacteriaceae bacterium
TAGAGCGCTGCCTTTGCAAGGCAGAAGTCAGGGGTTCGAGTCCCCTAGCCTCCACAGAATCCTCGACTACGACAGTGAGCTTGCTTGTGGGAATCCCCTCAACACCCGACTACGCCCAGGACAGGATGACGACGTGTCAGAAAACACCACCACTCTCACCGCGACAATCCACACCAACCGAGGTGATGTCGACGTGATCTTGTTCCCCGACCATGCGCCCAAGACGGTTCGAAACTTCACCGGACTTGCGGAAGGCCACCAGGAGTGGACCGATCCAAAGGCGCGTACCAAGACGACCCGTCCGCTCTATGACGGCACGATCTTTCATCGGGTCATCCCCGGGTTCATGATCCAAGGCGGTGATCCACTCGGTACGGGTACCGGCGGTCCCGGGTACCGATTTGCCGATGAGTTCCACCCCGAACTCACCTTCGACCGCCCCTACCTACTGGCGATGGCGAATGCAGGGCCCGGCACGAACGGTTCGCAGTTCTTCATCACGGTGGCACCAACCGCCTGGCTGAATTTCAAGCACACCATTTTCGGTGAGGTTGCCAATCAGCGATCCCGTGACGTAGTGGACGTCATCGCAGGGGTACCAACGGCCGCGCAGGATCGGCCAGTGGAAGACGTTGTCATTACCTCCATCGATGTGCATCGTCAAAGTTCATGAGCCACATAAGCCCACTGAGCCGGTGACTCAGTGAGTGAACCATCGGTAACGCCGCAAGCGTGCCCGGAGCACCCTGACCGAACGACGTACATCAACTGCACTCGATGCGGTCGCCCCATCTGCCCAGAATGCA
Source organism: uncultured Bifidobacteriaceae bacterium (assembly GCA_964551975.1). Lineage (GTDB taxonomy): Bacteria > Actinomycetota > Actinomycetes > S36-B12 > S36-B12 > REEB426. Next base: position 807 of record CAZKFI010000071.1, read on the forward strand.
TGGTCGCCGCACCGGTCGGCTTCCAGTGCCCGGCCTGCGTGCGCGGGGCGAACGCAACCACTCGACAAGCCACCACGGTGGCCGGGGCCAGTCCTATTGGCCGTCCCGTCGTCACATTCACCCTCATTGCGATCAACCTGGTTGTCTTTGGCTTGCAGTTCCTTGCTGGCATCGACCTCGTGGCAACGAATTTCGGGATGTGGCCGATGTCGATTGCTCTGGAGAACTCCTGGAGTCGGCTACTCACTAGTGCGTTCCTGCATGGCTCCTTCCTTCACATTGCCTTCAACATGTACGTGCTCTTCACGCTTGGACCGAGTCTGGAGCGAATTCTTGGACACCTTCGCTTCACACTGCTGTATCTGGTGTCTGCGGTGGGGGGAGCGGTCGTGTCCTACCTGCTTTCGAATCCTCAGACGGTCTCAGTGGGTGCCAGCGGCGCGATCTTTGGACTCATGGGTGCGCTCGTGGTGGCTGGGCGCCGACTGCGCTACGACATTCGGCAGGTGGTAATCCTGCTCGTTATCAACGTGGTGATCGGTTTCATCGCACCAGGTGTTGATTGGCGAGCACATCTTGGTGGTTTGATCACTGGCGCCGCAATGGCAGCCGTGCTCGTCTGGGTGCCACGGAAACACCGAGTGCTCTGGCAGGTAGTCGGCACCGCAGTGGTGCTCACCATCCTGGTCATGGTGACACTCTGGCGAACGGTGGAACTGCGTGACATGCTCATGCCCACTCTGGGGGCCTAGTCAGGCACTCTCACGCATGCGCGAGGAATAGGTACGGGTATTCAGCAATTGCGACGAAAGGGAGACAGTCGCCATGGGGCATACACGCGATGCGGTCATCGTGGGAGCCATTCGTACACCGGTCGGCATAGGCAAACCGGGTAAAGGTTTGCTGAGTGGCCTGCACCCGGTAGACCTCTCTGCGCTGGTGATCGAAGCACTTCTGGATCACGTTGCCCTGGATCCACACCAGGTCGATGACGTGATCTGGGGATGTGTCTCCCAGGTGGGCGAGCAATCAGCCAACGTCGGCCGTAACGCCGCGTTAGCAGCCGGACTACCTGAATCCGTGCCAGGCGTCACCGTCGATCGCCAATGCGGATCCAGCCAGCAGGCGGTGCACTTCGCCGCGGCAGCGGTGATCGCCGGGCACATGGACATCGTGATTGCAGGTGGCGTGGAATCAATGTCGCGGGTACCGATGTTTTCCAATGCCGTTGGCGGCGATGGTCCATTTGGGCCGCGAATGCTCAGCCGATATGACAACGCTCTTGTCCCTCAGGGGATCAGCGCCGAACGCATTGCACAACAGTGGCAGCTCAGCAGGGCAGCGCTTGACGATCTCGCCTATGCATCACATCACCGAGCCGCCGCCGCAACCCGTGACGGTGAATTCACCGCCGAAATTCTTCCCGTCCTCGAACCTGGCGGTGGTCACGAGGTGGTCGTCACTGATCAGGGGATTCGACCCGACACCTCACCTGAGGCCCTTGCGAAACTCTCGCCTGCGTTTATTCCAGATGGTGTCGTTACTGCTGGAAATTCCTCGCAGATTTCCGATGGAGCAGCTGCACTCCTCGTTACCACCTCTGAGCGTGCCACCGCGCTGGGCCTGACCCCACTGGCTCGGGTGCACAGCGTCGCCATGGCCGGCGTTGATCCAGTCATCATGTTGACCGGCCCCATTCCAGCAACCGCCAAGGTGCTCCAACGCGCCGGTCTCTCACTGGACGACATTGGCGCGTTCGAGATCAACGAGGCCTTCGCGAGTGTGATCGGCGCCTGGTTGGCCGAGACCGGGGCGGATCCCAAACTCGTGAATCCCTACGGCGGGGCCATCGCGCTCGGCCATCCGCTTGGTGCTTCAGGCGCCCGACTGATGACAACCATGGTGCACGGCATGCAGCGCAGTGGGGCGCGCTTTGGCCTGCAGGCCATGTGTGAGGGCGGCGGCATGGCTAATGCCACGATCCTGGAGCGCCTAGGACCCTGATGCCCGGCCGCGAGAACCAAGGTGACCGGTGACTTATGTGGCGTCTGTGGCGTGAATAGCGTCAGCCCGACTGAAATGTGGACAACGTGAGCCCGTATCCACAGGCTATCCCCAGGTGGGGAAAACTACAGCGGTGTGATTTGGGTCCGTGCTGAGGCTCAACGCCAGCGGGTGGAGAGGGCGAATCCCACGATGATGAAGCCGAACCCAATGCCCACGTTGATGAGCGGGCTGAGGTCGCGCATGACCGGAACCTGGGCACCGGCGATATAGAAGACGACGATGTAGAGCATCCCGATGACGAAGCAGGCAACCATGGTGGGTGCCAGCCAGGCTGGGGAACCGATGCGTGCCACGCGGCGCTCCCCGGGCGCCGAAGGTCCCCGAAATCCCAGCTCACGCTTACGCCCCTTGGACTCGGGCATGGCCCCTCCTCGTTCCTGTCGCTGTGATGTGCACGGCGACCTGTGAATTCCGACAATACCTGGCTGCAGTCACCCGGTGTACTGCGCGAGTCATCGTCATGGACACCTTGCGAGATCTGGTCCAGGGCTTCTAGGGGCAGCGAATGGCGCACAATGGCGTGGTCATGCCCCGAGTCCTTGTTGTCGACAACCGCGATTCCTTCGTGCACAACGTCGTCGACTACCTACGTCAGCTCCAGGCGGAGGTCGATGTCGTTGACGGCACCGCGAAGCAGGATTCGGGTAACTGCACAGTCTCACCAGCAATGGCCCTGACTTACGACGGTCTGCTCCTGTCACCGGGACCCGGCACACCGGAGCAGGCGGTAACCAGTCGGCACCTGGTAGAGCAGGTCGATGTACCGATCCTTGGGATCTGCCTCGGGCATCAGGTTGTCGCGGTGTCCTTCGGTGCGATCGTCACAGGTGCACCTGAATTGGTTCACGGCGGAGCATCGAATGTCCTGCACGATGGACAGGGAGTATTCAAGGACCTACCGAATCCATTCACTGCTGGCCGCTACCACTCATTGGCCGTAGATCCGGCGAGCGTGCCACCGGAACTCGAAGTCAGCGCTTGGACCACCGACGGGGTGATCATGGGGCTGCGACACCGGCAGCGACCCATTGAAGGTGTGCAATTCCACCCGGAATCGATACTCACCGAGTCCGGGCACGACCTGCTGCACAACTGGCTAGCAACCCTGTGACGCAGTGATCAGTTCACGCCACAGGATCTGACACACCTCCTGATGCGCCTGTGTGCTGAGTCATCAGGTGAGTGACGGTCAGCGACTTCAGGTTGACCTATGGAGTGGGTGCCGGCTCGGTAGGTGGCGGCAGTGGAGTGTCGGTAGGTCCGAATGTCGGTGGAGCCTCAGTGGGTACATCGGTCGGAACGACCGATGCGATGGACACCGTGATGGTGACCACAGAGCCACGCGGAAGCACCGAGCCGGCCTCGGGTGCTTGAGCCAGCACCGTGCCTGCGGGGGCCGAGCCGTCCTCCTGCTCCACCACCTGCACCTGGAATCCAGCCTGGGTCAGGTCGGACAGCGCCTGCGCTTGTTCGAATCCGACGACATCCGGAACCTTCACCTGCCCGGACGCCACCGTGATGGAAACCTGCGATCCCGCCGCCACTTGAGTGCCTTCACTTGGATCCTGATCAAGGACGTAACCGGCTGGCTGCCCCGAACTTCGGTCCTTGATCGTGCCGAGCACCAGGTTGGCGTCCTCGAGGGCCACACGTGCCGCTTCGACTGAGGTCAGGCCAACGAGGTCAGGCACGGTGGACTGTTCCTGGCCCGTGCTCACGGTGACATTGACAGCTTGACCCTGCTCGAGGAGCTCACCTGCAGCTGGTTGCTGGGCGATGATCGTGCCACTGGGCCGCTCCGAGAATTGGGGTGTTTGTGCGCCCAGCGTCAACTGGAAATCGGCAAGTTCTGTCTGGGCCTGCTCGATCGTGAGTCCATCGAGGTTCGGCACCTGAACTCGATTCCCCGCTGCATCACCGAAGAGGAAACGTCCAATGAGCAGCGTTCCTGCGACGGCTGCGGCGATGGCGATGAGACTCACGATCCAGAATCCGGCACCACGACGACTTGATGGGGGTTTGCGGGAAGCCGCCTTACTCGCTCCGGCTGCCTCCAGTGGCGTCAACTGCGCAGTGCGATCCATCACCACGGTGGGCACCGCGGCGGTGACCTGGCCACCATCGAGGGCGCGTTCGATGTCAGCCCGGAACTCTGCTGCTGATTGATAGCGCTCATCGGGACGCTTGGCGAGGGCGTGGAGGACGATCGCATCAACCTCCGGCGGAATACGCGGATCAATCTGAGAGGGCGGGGTCGGCATTTCTGATACATGTTGATAGGCGATGGCAACCGGTGAGTCACCTGTGAACGGGGGTTGACCGGTGAGGAGTTCGTAGAGCAGAACACCGGTCGAGTACAGGTCGCTGCGGGCATCGACGATCTCACCGCGTGCCTGCTCCGGTGAAAGGTACGCGGCCGTTCCCATCACTGCAGATGCGGTGGTCATCGTGGTGCCGGCGTCGTTGATGGCGCGGGCAATCCCAAAGTCCATGACTTTGACATCGCCGGAGCGCGTGAGCATCACGTTGGCTGGCTTGATATCGCGATGGACGATGCCATGCCGATGCGCGTAATCCAGCGCGGCGAGGATCCCTGTGGTGATTTCTAGAGCCCGCTCGGGTAGCAGGCGCCGTCCCCGAGACAGCAACTGCCGCAAAGTCATGCCGTCGACGTACTCCATGACGATGTACGGCACGATCACGGGCTCAATGGATCGGTCATCCCCACTGCCACCAGCGGCGAGTTCGTCTTCACCGGTGTCGTAGACCGCCACGATGTTGGGATGGTTGAGCGCTGCGGCCGATTGCGCCTCTCGACGGAACCGCACCTGGAACGCTGGATCGCGGGCCAGATCCGCCCGCAGGATTTTGATGGCGACGCGCCGACCCAGGCGCAGATCTCGGCCTTCTCGAACCTCAGCCATACCACCGCGGCCAATGACATCAGTGACCTCGTAGCGGTCACCAAGCATTCGACCCTGCGTGCCGCTCATCGCTCCATCATCCCAGTACCGCTTCCATGACATTTCGTGCGATCGGCGCGGCGATGCCGTTGCCGCTGACTTCGGGGGTCGGCGCCTCCTCGATGGCTACTGCAACAGCCACCTGGGGAGCTTGGGCGGGTGCAAAGGCAATGAACCAGGCCACCGCAGGACGGTCGTCCCCAGTCTGCGCGGTTCCGGTCTTTCCAGCGACCGCAACACCTGGAATTCGTGCATTGCTTCCCGTACCCCGCTCCACGACATCCACCATCATCTCCGTGAGCTGTGCTGCATGCTCCACGGTCATGGCCGTCGCGAATTCCTGGGGTTCGGTGGTTTGCAGGATCGCCAGATCTGGACCGCGGATTTCTTGAACGAGGTAGGGCGTCATGGTGACGCCACCATTGCCGACAGTGGCCGCGACCATGGCCATTTGCAGTGCGGTGGCTCGCACGTCGAATTGCCCTATCGCTGACAGAGCCGTCTGCGGCACGTCCGGATCCTCAGGAAAACGAGAGGTGGCAGCGCGTAGCGGGATTTGGAAGCCGGTGTCGAACCCCATGAGGGCTGCCTGCTGGCGCAGAGCATCGTCACCGAGCTCGGCCCCCAACCAGGCGAACGCGGTGTTACAGCTGATCACCAGTGCCTGTCGCAGCGTGACCTTGCCTTTAGGACCACAGGCTTGACCGTTCCAATTCCGCAATTCCACGGACGTGCCTGGCAGGGTGTAGGTGCGCGGCCCGGGTAGTACGGAGTCCGGGGTGAAGTTGCCCGAGGCAAGTGCGGCGGCCGCGGTGACAACTTTGAACGTGGAACCGGGTGGATTCAGGGAGACCAGGGGACGATTCAGTAGCGGCTCGTCTGGATCGGCGGTCAACGACTCGTGGTACTCGCGGACTTCCTGAAGGTCGTGGCTGGCCAGCAGGTTCGGGTCGAACGAGGGTGACTGTGCGCTGGCCAGGATCCGACCAGTGGCAGGCTCGAGTGCCACGACCGCGCCGCGAAGACCCGTCAGGCCTTTGACCGCGGCGAGTTGTGCCTCGGCATCCACGGTGGTCGTGACAGCTCCACCGCTTGGTTTGCGGCCAGCGAAGAGTTGCTGCAGGCGATCCACGATGAACAGGGATGACTGTCCGGTGAGTACGCGGTTCTCCGTGCGCTCTAACCCGGTCGTTCCGTAGATCAGCGACATGTAGCCAGTGATTGAGACAGAGTCCGCACCCTGCGGGTAGCGACGTTGGTACCGGAGCATGTCCCCGGTCTCTACCGACCTGGCTACCGGCTCAACTCCGACCAGGATCGGGCCACGCTCACGGTCGTACTCCTCCAGCAGCACTCGCTGGTTACCTGGCCGGTCGCGGTAATCATCAGCCAGGAACACCTGAACCAGCGTGACGTTGCCGATCAAGAGCAGCAAACCCACACCGAGAACCAGGGCAATACGCCGAATCGGACGATCCATCAACGCGGCACCACCGTGGTGGGCATGTCACTGCTCGGGGGTAGCAGCACTTGGGGCTGCCGCGCGCGGTCGGATATGCGCAGCAGCAACGCGATGATGATCCAGTTTGCAACGAGTGATGATCCGCCGTAGCTGAGGAACGGTGTCGTCAACCCCGTCAACGGAATCAACCGAGAGATTCCACCGATAATGACAAACACCTGCAGTGCCAGCGTGATGGAAAGTCCAGCGGCCAACAGTTGGCCGTAGGGATCCTTGATGGTGATTGCGGTGCGCAGTCCGCGCTCGATCAGGATCGCGTACAGCAGTAGGAGCGCCACGATACCAGTCAACCCAAGCTCTTCAGCAAACCCGGTGACGATGAAGTCCGTGCTGGCGAATGGAACGTAGGTTGGAAATCCCTGGCCAAGGCCAGCACCGAGGATCCCGCCGTTGGCGAATCCGTAGAGGGATTGCACGAGTTGATATCCGGCAGTGTCCGCGTAGGCCCACGGATCAAGCCACACCGTGACGCGTGATCGCACGTGGGCAAAGAGAAGGTACGCCAGAGCTCCACCAATCAAGAACAACCCTGCACCGATGATGAGCCAAGAACGGCGTTGGGTGGCGATGTAGAGCATGGTGACGAAGATGCCGAAGAACAGCACTGAGGTACCGAGGTCACGTTCGAACACCAGAACACCAAGTGAGATCAACCAGGCAACAGCGATTGGTCCGAGGTCACGGGGCCGCGGCACCTGGATACCCCACCGCTTAGTGCGAATGACGGCGAGTGAGTCACGCTTAACGAGGAGATAGCCAGCGAAGAAACAGGTCAACAGAATCTTGGCGAATTCCGCTGGTTGAAACGAGAAATTGGCGACCCGAATCCACAGTGTTGCTCCGTTGACCGTGGTGCCAATGACTGGTGCCAGAGGCAGGATCAAGAGCACGAGCCCGAGTAACCCGAGGGTGTAGGTATACCGCTGCAGTCGGCGGTGATCGCGGAGCAGGATCAGTACTGCAATGAACAGCACGACGGCCACAGCGAACCAGGTCAGTTGTGCGTACACATCTGGAGTTGGTGCTGGTGCATCGTTTCGTGCTGCGCGCTGCGCGGCTGCCACATCGATGCGGTAGATCATCACGAGCCCGAGCACGGTCAGCATGACGCCGACCGGCAGTAGCAATTGATCTGCATGTGGTGCCTTCACCACCACCGTGACATGCATGGCTAGGGAAAGCAGGATCACGGCGATGACGGTGATCCAGAGCCGTACCGGGGTGCCTTCTCCAGTAGCCCAACCGATCTGCACTGTCCCGAAGGCTCCAACAATCCAAGCAAGGGTCAGTAGACCCAGCTCGATCGGGCGACGAGGTCGGATCACGCTGCGGAAACCGGGCAGCCGGTTGGTGGTGTGGGACCAAGGCACTGCATTGCCGTTTGACGCATCTGCTCAACGATGCGTTCGGCATCAGTGCGGCTACTGGCAGGGATGGTGCGCACGAGCAGTTCCTGATCGAAGGCGGGCAGTGTCACCAGTTCCACCGACGATGCACTGACCTGCGCTGCCAGATGTAGGCCGAACAGTTCTTGCGGGACGCCCTGGTAGATGCCAACTACCGCTCCACGGGCCGAATTCGTGGAGCCGACGTACCACTGCGTATTGAGCCAACTACGAAAACCGAGAATGGCGGCAGAGCCAAGACCAAGAACCACGGCGAACGCGGTCACCGTGATGATCAGCCGACGCCGTCGCGCAGAACCAGCTCCCGTCCGAGTAACGCGGCCGGAAACCGGCATTCTGTGAGACCTGGCACTGGTCGGCACTCGGTCCGCGGGATGTGCGTCCGGTTGCGCATCGCGGGGAAAGGCCACCTGCGGAAGCCGAGTTCGCACGCGCGCCTCACCGGCAGCACCGACCACGACGGGCTCCTGGGTGACCTTCACCGAGGTGCTACTCAGTGCCGCATCGTCTACGACGTCGGCAACTACCACCGTGACGTTGTCTGGGGCGCCGCGCTCCAATGCCTCGTCTACGAGTTGGGTAACGCATCCTGTGGGATCGCGCTGTTCGAGAATCGCTTGGAGTCGCTCGAGTGAGACCACGCCGGTCAATCCGTCCGAGCAGAGCAGATAGCGGTCACCGATCCGTGCCTCCCGGACGGAGAGATCTGCCTCCACCGGTGTGATGCCATCCAGTGCGCGAGTCAACAGTGAACGTCGGGGATGCTGAGCGGCCTGTTCCTCAGTCAGTCGGCCGGCATCGACCAGGGTTTGGACATAGGTGTGATCGTGGGTGATCTGGACCAGTTCACGATCCCGCAGGAGATAGGCCCGTGAATCACCAACGTGCACGACAGCGATGCGACCACCCAACCAGGCGATGCCGGTAACGGTGGTACCCATACCGGCCAGTTCCGGTTCCTCTGCCACGACGCCACCGATACTGATGCCGACCTGATCCACTGCGGCCGCCAGGGCCGCCAGAGCATCGGCTGCGTTCGGTGGATCTTCGTCAAGATTCGACAGGGTGGCCACGGCAATAGCCGAAGCGAGTTCGCCGGCAGCATGACCACCCATACCGTCCGCGACCAGCAACATGCGCGGGCCTGCGTAGCCGGAATCCTCATTTCCCGATCGGACGAGCCCGACGTCGGACCGGGCCGCGTAGCGCAGAGCGAGGGACATCCCGGCTACTTTCGCGCCTGAATCGTGGTGCGACCAACACGCAGATTGCTGCCCACCGTCAGGACAGTTGGCTCCGTAATGCGGGTGCGTTCAATCCAGGTGCCGTTCGTTGAGCCGAGATCCTCCACGACCCACTCGCCGTCGACGAGCGTGATACGTGCATGGCTACTGGAGGCGTAGTCATCTTCGATGACCAATGTCGAGTCAGGGGCACGTCCAATGGTCACGGCGGATGTGCCGAGTGGAACCACTGTCCCGGAGAGCTCACCTTCGGTGACGACCAGTTTGCTCGGGTGTCGACGCCCGGCGCGTGAGGAACGACGTGCAGCTCGGCTCGGGCTGGGCACAGCAACGGTGCTGCCGGATCGCGCGGATTGTGCAGGTTGGCGGAGGTCACGATTCAAGGCGATGACGGTGAACACCACAAACGACCACAGCAGGGCCAGGAACGCTAGTCGAACAACAGTGAGCGCGAGGTCGGACATCTAGTTGTCCTGGAACGTGAACTCGGTTGAGCCGATGCGGATCCGAGTGCCATCACTCAATGCCACCTCGCCAATCTTGCGATCGGCGACGTAGGTGCCATTCGTTGAGTTGAGGTCGCGAAGCATCACCGGTTGGCCCAGTACCACCTCGCAGTGATGTCGTGAAGCTGCCGGATCATCAATGCGAATATCCGAGTCAGTGGAGCGTCCTAGGCGGGTGATGGGCTGCAAGAGCGGGTAGGAGACATCGTCAAGGATCAGTCGAGGCTGGCCTTGGATAACGGCCTGGGCTTCATGTCGTGACTGAACGTCGGCACGCGCGTCGCTACGAACCCGAAAGAGCCCTGTTTCCAGTTCATCATCGAGGTCCAGATGCACTTTCGGAGCACCGATCAGCAGGTAGGACTGCTGATCGGCGTACTGCTGGACATAGCCGGCAAGTTCTGTGCAGACAGCGTCGTCGAAGACAGCAAGGCGTTGGTAGTCGTGGTCGGACAGCTCAATGGTGAACACATTCGGTACCACGGTCCGATCTCGGTCCACGACGGCAGCTCGGTCGTCCATTTCGCGCTGTAGGGCCGCAGCCAGTTCGACCGGCTGCACCTCTGACTTGAACGCGCGAGCGAAGGCACCATTCACCAGTCGATCGAGGGAATCCTCGAATCGCTCGAGTAGGCCCACGTTGCCTCCGGATCGCCGCCCAAGGGACCCCGGCGTCCCGTGATCGCTTAACAAATGCTAACCGGGAAGGTCTAGACTCTGAGGACCCGAAGGCCGTCCAGCTACGGGTAGCGCGCGCGAGTGGCGGAATAGGCAGACGCGCACGGTTCAGGTCCGTGTGCCCGTAAG
>CAZKFI010000072.1:0-10971 GCA_964551975.1 uncultured Bifidobacteriaceae bacterium
CCGCCATAGGTCTCCGGCGGCCACTCTTTGGTGACCATCGCCACGCGCACGCAATGAGCATAGGGAAGGGCCTCTAGGGCATCCGGTGCCTCCGGACGTCCACTCCATCCAGTGCCCCACGTGCGCGCGGTGTCTCCTGCCGGAATAGGCATCTGGGGCTACGGTGAAGCCGTGGCAGGCGACCCGCACGTGCTCGCCATAGTCCTGGCCGGTGGTGAGGGTAAGCGACTCATGCCGCTCACGGCAGATCGGGCAAAGCCGGCGGTACCTTTCGGCGGTTCCTACCGTCTGATCGACTTCGCACTGTCCAATCTCATCAATGCTGGCTTGCGCCGCGTCTGCGTGCTGACGCAGTACAAGTCGCACTCCCTGGATCGGCACATCACGACGACCTGGCGCATGCCGACACTGTTGGGTGACTATGTCACCACGGTGCCTGCGCAGCAGCGACTTGGTCCGCGTTGGTATACCGGCAGTGCCGATGCCATTCTGCAGAGCTTGAACCTGGTTTACGACGAGCAGCCCGACTACGTGCTGGTGTTCGGTGCTGATCACGTGTACCGGATGGATCCGATGCAGATGATTGAAGCGCATATTGAGTCCGGGGCCGGAGTGACCATCGCCGGGATCCGCATGCAGCGATCGGCGGCCAGTGAGTTTGGAGTGATCCAGACGGCACCCGATGGCAAGAGGATCGAACAGTTCCTAGAAAAGCCCGAGCAACCCCCGGGAATACCCGGCGATGAACACCAAAGTTACGTCTCGATGGGTAACTACGTGTTCACTACCGATGCGCTGATCGATGCGCTACGCACCGATGCCGCCGATCAGTCCTCGGTGCACGATATGGGCCGCAACATCATCCCGATGCTTACCGATGCCGGGGCCGCCTATGTCTACGACTTCGAACAGAACTTGGTGCCGGGTGCCACCGAACGTGATCGTGGGTACTGGCGTGATGTTGGTACCTTGGACAGTTATCACGATGCTCATATGGATCTGGTATCAGTGCATCCGATCTTCAATCTCTACAACCGTCGTTGGCCCATCCTCACCAACCTGCCACCGCTCCCACCGGCCAAGTTCATCGAGGGCGGTACCGCCCATGAATCCATGGTGGGGTCAGGAACCATCGTGTCCGGCGCTCATGTGCGCCTCTCAGTGATCGCCTCGGGCGTCACCATCGAGAATGGGGCTTACGTCGAAGGCAGCGTGCTCATGCCGGGTGTGCGTGTCGGACGCAATGCGGTGGTTCGGCATGCGATCCTTGACAAGAATGTCATGATTCCGCAGGACATTCAGGTCGGCGTGGATCTGGAGCGGGACCGAATGAAGTACACGGTCAGCCCCGGTGGTGTGGTGGCCTTAGGAAAGGGAGTCGTCGCCGAGTGGTGAACTCATGAAGCGGCTCATCCCGGCTCTGGCCGTCCTGTTGACACTGGGCATCCTGATGCCGGCCCAGGCCGCCACACAGTCGGCTGAGCCCTCGCAGCGCTTGAAGCCGTCACAACCCTCACAACCCCGGGTCGTCGGCGGCAGCCCAGTGCCGATTGAAGAGGTGCCTTGGCAGGCCTACGTCGTCGTGCGAGAGACGACGGTCTGCGGCGGCTCCATCGTCGACACCTCCTGGGTCCTCACAGCTGCCCACTGCGTTAACGGTGTTGCGCCGCAGGATGTCGGGGTATACACCGGAATTGGGCTACGCGGCGAGGCAACGCCCGATACCCGTACCGCGGTAACCGGCATCGGCATGCACCCCGGGTACTCACCGACGACCTACGTGAACGACCTTGCGCTGCTGCAGCTGGCGGTGCCCATCACGCCCGGACCAACGCGCGCACCGATCCAGTTACCAATCACGAAGGATCCGAACACCTGGCCGGAGGTCTTCTCGGCGGCGATGGTGACCGGTTGGGGTGCACAGTCCTACGGTGGTGGAGCCTCTGAGGCGCTGCAGAAGGCCAATGTCAACGTACTCGCAGCACCGGGTGCACCCTGCGGCCTATACGGCAATACCTTCCAGCCGCAGATTCATCTGTGTGCGGGTGTGACCAACGGCGGCATCGATACCTGCCAGGGCGATAGTGGCGGCCCACTCGTGGTTCGCAGTGGGGAGTCCTGGGTGTTGGCCGGGGTGACGAGTATCGGGAACCGATGCGGCCTAGTGAACTATCCGGGTGTCTACGGCGATGTGGCCTTTCATCTGCCCTGGATCCGCAGTCTTGTGCCGGCTGCGGCTCCCAAACCCACCCTTCCCGAGCTGGTAACGGTGGAGGCGGTGGCCCAGGGTCGCCTCGTCGTGCGCTGGAAGCCGGGTGCTACCACCTATCCCGATTTGCCCGTGACCTTTACTGCCACGGCAGATCCCAGTGCCCATACCTGCACGAGCACCGGTGTCGACTGCGTCATCGCCGACTTGGAGCCGGGTCAGGAGTACAACGTTCGTGTTGCTGTAACCAATCCCTTCGGCACCGTCGCACCCGATGAGCCGCAAGCCAGTGCCATTGCCGTCAGTGCCGTGACGCCGATCGAGACGCATGTCAAGCGCGAGACTTTGCTGCGCTGGGCGGGAATCCCAGCGGAGCAGCGCGCGTCAGCGACGGCGGAGCCTTACGACGTCTGTTCAGCCACGCTCAAGGGTGGAATCTGGACGCGCGGCTATGGCACCTGCGTGGTCGATTTGACGAGTAAGGGCGCGACCCAACGCGTCTACGTCGAGGTGCGCGACGGGTCGGTGCAGGCGCTGACCGCGAAGGCACCAATTCGGACCCACATTCGCCGCCCCACACTCCTGCAGTGGGTTGGCATTCCCCTGAGCCAGAAGACCACGGTGACCGCAACGCCCTACGAAGTCTGCTCCGCAACGAAGATCGGCGGTTTCTGGACGCGTGGAAACGGCACCTGCGTGGTCACCGTGCGCTCGCAGGGGGTTGGCGTCACCGTCAACGTCGAGGTGCGCTAGAGCGTTGACCCACTTGCCGGGGCTCGGATAGTCACGGGCTCACCGAAGCCGGTCAACTGCGCATCGGTGGTCGCTACCGGGCCGGTGGGCGTCACCAACGTGCGCAGCACTCGGGTGATGCGGCCCTGCGTATCAACCCAGACCAGGGCCTCCACTTGAAGCTGCACACCCAACTCGGCGACCTGTTCGGCGAGAAGTCCGAAGGTGGATGGATCCGGTGGGAGTTCGACCCGGTATCGACGCAGCTGCTGCCCCTCGAAGGTCTCGACGGTTTCGAGAGTGACCTCGGTTGCCTCGGTCAGGCCGCGAAGTGGCTCGGCAATTCCTGCGGTTGGGGTCACCACACCGCTCGGCACCTCATCCCAGGTAGCGCCATCGCTGGAGAAATAGGTGACATCGTCGACGTGAATCTCGCGCACCTGCCACTGCGGATCGAGGTCATCGGCCCAGGTCATGTCGGAACTTTGCTGGATGAAGTCCACGACCCCGGAACCACGAATCGCTTGCTCTTCAGTCAGGGCATCTACCTGCAGTGCTGCCGTTCCCCTGGCCGCGGTGGCCTCGACGGCTGAGGTGATCGGGTTGGCCTGCGGGGTCGGCGGTATTGACATGGTGGGGGCGGATTCGCTCCCGGTGGGTTCGATCGAACCGAGTGTCGAGGTCGGTTGCGGTGCCGGGGTACTGCAGGCCGTGAGGAGTAGGGCGATGCCCGCCACCAAGGAAAGCCCGACTAGCCGAACCGGCCCGAAATGTAGTCCTCGGTGCGTGGATCGTTTGGGGCGCTGAAGATCTGGCGTGTAGGTCCGTATTCCACCAACCTACCGTGCCGGACACCCTCGTCATCCAATTCGGCGGTGAAGAAGGCGGTGCGATCCGACACGCGCGCGGCCTGCTGCATGTTGTGGGTGACGATCACGATTGTGTAATCACGAGCGAGCTGCAGCATCAACTCCTCGATCTTGGCCGTGGCGATGGGGTCAAGGGATGCACAGGGCTCATCCATCAGGATGACCTCGGGCTTGACTGCAATGCAACGTGCGATGACCAGACGCTGCTGCTGACCTCCGGATAGTGCGTAGGCGCTCTTCTTTAGGTTGTCCTTCACCTCATCCCAGAGGGCAGCGCGCACCAGACACTCCTCGACCAGGTCGTCGAGGTTGCCCTTGATGCGATTAACCCGTGGGCCGTAGGCGATGTTGTCGTAGATCGACTTCGGAAAAACGTTGGGCTTCTGGAACACCATGCCTACGCGACGACGGACCTCAATCGGATCACTCGCCGGGTCATAGAGGTCTAAGCCGTGGTAGGCGAGCAGTCCCTGAACGCGGGCTCCCGGGATCAGGTCGTTCATGCGATTGAAGGAACGCAGCAGAGTGGACTTGCCACACCCACTTGGCCCGATGAACGCGGTGATCTGACGTGCCGGCACTGTGAGGCTGACATCCTGCACGGCCTCATAGGTGCCGTAGAAGACGCTCAGTCGATCAAGGGTGAAGACCGGTGCCGTAATCGGCAATTCCTCAGCGTCCATCGTTGCGTGCTCCATCCTCTGCTCGCTGCCTGCGACTACCACCGACTACCACCGACTACCACCGACTACCACCGACTACCACCGACGCTGCGTTCGGTTTCTGATCCAGATCGCTACTGCGTTCATGGCCAGGAGAAGTACCAGGAGCAGCACGATTGTCGCGGCCGCCAGGATCTGGAATTCCTCGCGCGGATCCTTCGTCCAGTTGAAGATCTGAATGGGCAGCGTCGTGAAGCCGGAAAGCATGCCATCGGGATTGAAGGTGATGAATGCGACGGCACCGATCATCAGCAGGGGTGCAGCTTCACCGATTGCTCGGGAGAGGGACAGGATCGTGCCGGTGGCGATGCCCGGTAGGGCCGCGGGCAGGGTCTGTCGGTAGGCGGTCTGCCAGGGCGTTGCACCCAGGGCAAGGGATCCGTCGCGAATATTGCGGGGCACGGCTCGCAGTGCTTCACGGGTGGAAATGATGATGATCGGTAGCACGAGCAGTGCCAGGGTGGCCGCAGCGGTGATCACACTTTGACCAAGTGCCAGGGCGCGGGCGAAGACTGCTAGCCCCAGGATGCCGTAGACGATGGATGGCACGGCGGCGAGATTCTGAATGTTGACTTCGATGAAACGGGCGAGCCGGTGGTCTGGGCGCGCAAACTCTTCGAGGTAGACCGCGGCGAGCACGCCAATGGGAAGTGCGAGCAGCGCGGTGAAGGCGATGACCCACAGTGTTCCGGTGATGGCCGACTGTGCGCCGGCATTTTGCGGGTTGCGAATCGACGGCATGTTCGTGACGAGCTCGAGATTCAGCCGGGGCCAGCCCTTGGCCACGACGTAGGTGATGAGCGTGGCTAGGGCCAGGATGCCGATTGCCAACGTGACAAAGAGGAGCCAGGGGAAGACCCGGTCAAGCCAACTGCGCCGCTGTTGCCCGGTGATCTCCACGGCCTCCGCTGTGTCGGTGCCTACTCCTGGGGTGCTCACTGGTACACCTGCCGGAATCGTCGAACCAGACGAATGCTGCCCATATTCATTAGGAAGGTGAGCAGGAAGAGCAGGAGTCCGACGGCGAAGATGGTCTGGTACTCCAGCGTGCCGGTCGCCAGATCGCCGAGACCGGCGGCCGCAATGTAGGAGGTCATGGTTTGCATTCCGACCAGCGGATTAGCCGTTAACTGAGGCTCAAGGCCAGCAGCGACGGTGACGATCATGGTTTCCCCGACGGCACGTGAGATGCCGAGTACGAATGCGGCAACGATGCCAGACAGGGCCGCTGGGATGACCACCTTGATTGCTGTCTGGCGCTTGGTGGCGCCTAGGGCGTAGGAGCCGTCCCGAAGCCCGGAGGGCACCGCGGCCATGGCGTCCTCGGAGAGCGAGGCGATGGTCGGAATGATCATGATGCCCATCACGAGCCCCGCGGACAGCGCATTGAAGATCTCGATACCGGGGAAGATGCGTACCAGCAGGACTTGGGTGACGAATTCCAGGGCGAAGAATCCGAACACGACCGTGGGTATGCCAGCGAGCACTTCCAGGATGGGTTTGAGCGTGCGTCGTGATCGATCGGAGGCGTACTCCGAGAGGTAGACCGCGGCCCCAAGCCCCAGCGGGATTGCAACGGCCACGGCGATGACGGTGATCACGATCGTGCCGGAAAGTAGTGGGAGCACACCGTACTGCGGATCGGCGAACAGTGGTGTCCACTGGGTACCGAACAGGAAGTCAGTCACCGGAACACTGCGGAAGAACTCGATGCTGGGGATGATGAGCGACAGGATGATGCCGAACGTGGTGACCACAGAGAGCGCAGCGCACACCTGCAGGATCACCATGATGATGCGCTCGCCTATGCGGCGGTTATGTCGAGTGAGGAGCAGATCGACGGAGGGATCCCGCATAGACACCTCACTCATCGGGTTCACCGAGAAGTTGTGCCTGCGCCAGGAGTGCGTTGAGGTCGTCCTCCAGTTCGGAGCGTTGCTGCGCATTGAGCGGCACGTAGGCGGCGGCCTCGGCGATTGATGCGTCGTTGGCAACATAGAACCGGAAGAAATCGGCGACGACGGGGCGAGCCAGGGCCTGAACGGACGGGTACACATACAGCGGCCTACTCAGTGGCGCATACGTCCCGTCCTGGGCAGTTGCCGCACTCGGGCTAACGCACCCATCACCGTTGTCGATTGCTACATCGGCGATGACGTCGGCGTTCTGCTCGTAGTAAGTGAATCCGAGATAGCCGAGCCCACCGGGACTTCCCTTGACGCCCTGAACGATGACGTTGTCGTCCTCAGAGGGGGTGAAGTCCGTACGACTTGCACCCTCTTCGCCGACAATCGCGTCGGTGAAGTAATCGAAGGTGCCCGAATCGGTTCCGGGGCCGAAGAGTCGCAGTGGCAGGTCCGGAAAGCTGGGATCGAGATCGCGCCAGGAGCGCACCTGCGAGTTCGGTTCCCAGATTCGCTTGAGCTGATCCACCGTCAAGCAGCTGGCCCACGTGTTGGTGGGATTGATGACAACGGTGATGGCATCCATGGCGACAGTCAGGCGGCCGTAATCCACGCCGTTCTCGGCGCAGGCCTCGGCTTCTTCGGGCTTGATCTCCCGGGAGGCATCGTTGGCGTCGGATTCTCCGCGACAGAACTTGGCGAACCCTCCACCGGTGCCGGACGCACCAACCTTCACCTGGACTGCCGGGGTGGCGAGCTGGAAATCCTCAGCGGCAATGGCGGAGAGCGGAAAAACCGTAGAGGAGCCGTCGATGGCAATGACCTGGGTTGGGGTTCCGCAGGCGGCCACAGCGAGAACCGCAACCCCGGCGGTGAGGGCCGTGCCCAGGGTTCCGATGGCGCCGTGAACCCCAGACCATCGGCGGGTGAACACGAAGGAAACCTAGGGCTCGCACCTGACCATTGCTGAGCGTGCAGATGAACAGCAGGTGAACAGCCGATTGCCGTCAGGTGGACGGGGTTGACCTTTCTGACTCCCAGGCAGCCAGCTTGGTTTGCAGGTCGCCCACCATGGCCTTCAGGCTGGTCAGCTCGGCGAGCAGGTTGGACACATCGACCGAGGTGTCAGCCGGCGGAGGCGTATCCGGGGTTCCCGTGGGCTTCTGCTTGATCAACGTCGCTGCGAAACTCGCTGACACCGACCCCACCACGCTGATGCCCACGAGCATGACGAGTACCGCCAGGCCCTGCCCCGCCAGGGTCACCGGGACAACGTCGCCATAACCCACCGTGGTTACCGTCTGCACTGCCCACCAGAGCGCAGTCTGCAGCGTCGTGATCTGGGCACCGGCCGCCCCGCGTTCGACATCCAGCACCATCAAGCTGCCGACCCACAGGATGAGAACGGTTGCCAGCAGTGCAGTGGCGAGGGCGCCCCCGGAGATCAGCCCCTTCTTCTTACTCAGCAGGCCGTGCTTGGTGAAGATGCGCAGCACCCGCAGTGCGCGGAATTGTGGAATGACCACGGTGATGGTGTCCAGCCAGTTGCGCTTGAAGAATCCCCGGCGCTCGGTTTCCATCGCAAAACGCAGTACGAGATCCAGCGCGAATAGCACCCACAGCCCGATCCCAAACCAGGTGAGGGCGCTGAACCACAGGGTGTGGGGCTCGGGCCAGATGATCTTGATCGACCAGGTCACCAGGTAGATCAGCGCCAGGGTGGAAAGCAGCGGTGAGGTCTTGATGACGTAGGCGTTGACCCACGCCTGGCGACGCTGTAGCGCCGCCTCCTGGGCGGGTGGCCGCGCGCTGGTTGGTGCTTCGGGCGGGTTCGTCATCCCGCCATGCTGCCATCCGGCAGCACAGCACCCACGTCATGCTGCTCGACCGCCAGGATGACCGGTTCGCGGTGCGGTCCGAACCAGCGATGCAGAATCAGCATGGCCCCTGGTCGCAGGCTGAACGTTTCAGTGAGTTCGGCGAACGCAGCACTGCCGCGGATTTCCCTGACGGCACCCATGACTGCGGGCAGCACCGGTCGATGGGTGCAGATCACTGCCGGCTTGGGATCGCGCAGGAGTCGCAGCGCCCTGGCCACGGCAGCTTCCGGTGTTGACGTGAACCCCTCCTCAGAGAGTGCGGCCTCCTCAATGACCTGACGCTGCAGGAATGCGGCTAGGGGTGTCACCGTCTGCAGGCAACGCCTAGCGGGTGAACTGTGCACGGCAACAACACCAAAGGCGTCGATGATGGGTGGCAGGACCACCGCCTCGCGCTCACCTCGGGCCGACAGTGGCCGCTGCTGATCGTCGTTGCCGTTGAACTCGGCACGCTTGAGAGCTTGTGCATGCCGCAGGATGATCAACGGGGAAGTGGGTGGGAAGGCCAGTGCGGACCGCACCAGTAGGGCGTCAGCCGGGTAGCTGAGTTGTGCGTGGGCTAGCGGAAGGGCTGTCCAGGCAATGCTGTCGACCTCATCATTGGGGACGAATCCGAGGTCGCTGCGCACCCGAGCGGTCCAGTACATGACCTGCTTTGGCGCACCACCAATGAGGTACTCCTGGATGGAAAGACCCGGTCCGAGAATCGGCAGGTACCCGGTTTCTTCCTGGCATTCCCGCACAGCCGCCACCACTGGGTGTTCGCCGGGATCGAGTTTGCCCTTGGGTAGTGACCAGTCATCGTGCTTGGGTCGATGGATGGCTAGGAATTCTTGCTGACGGCGGTGCTCGCGCAGCAGGACGACACCGGCGGCTCGCGTCGCCGAATCCGAACTCGGCATCAGCGAGGCTCGCGCAATCCTGAACGCTTGGCTGCCTTGCGAGCCGCAGGCCAGGCCTCCAATGCTTCGGCCCGTGCGGTGATCTCTCGGCTCACCTCACGTGCATGCAGATGCCCAAGTGCGAACGCCGCGCCGGCGCTGGTCTGCGGTCGACTCACGAGCTCGGTGATGAACCCTTGGGCCACGTGCGCATCCTGGCCGGTGCCGAGTGCATCGGTTATCGCCGAAAGGCGCACGGCAAGGCGATGAACCGGTGAGCCGAGAATTGGTGCTAGCGCTTCCGCGGCATACCGCGCTCGTTTTGCCTTGATGCGTACTCGATGCCACTGCGTTGCGGGCGCATCCGGTTCCAGATCTTTCATGGCTTTCACCAAGGCGCGCCATTGCGCCCAGACCGGGCCGGGTAGGACCAGGCCACAGGGACCGAAGGCTGTACTGCTCATCGGCGGCTCGATGGCCAGTTGCACGAGGTCGTCGAGGAGTTGCAAGTAGCGGTCACTGCGCACGGCAGCCAGTGCGCCCATGCGCGCATCGGCCATCCGAGCGTCCAGTTGCGACTCCAGGAGCGCGACTGCCTCATCTGAACCCGGACCCGGTGCCTCGATGTCGCGCACGTCCTGAATCTCGGCAAGGAGATGTTCGCGCAAGACCTCGGTATCGCGAAGGCGACCCAGCTCCTCTGCCAACCAGGCAAGTTCCCCGTCCAGACCCCCTTCCCCCGACTCCCAACTCCCGGACAGCTGCAGGAGTGGTTCGAAGGTGCGCAGGGTGCTGCGCAGGCGTCGCGTGGCCACGCGCATTTGATGCACGGCATCCGGTAGGTCGCGACGCCAGGCCATATCGGCGAACAGCAGGTGGCGAACATGCGTGCGAAACATCGCGGCCAGGGCCCCTGCAACCGAGCCGGATGGACCGGGAAAGTCGGGCTGAGGTACGTCCGGTGGTTGCGCGACCGCGGGGCCGAGTGCCTGTGCGGCCTTGCTCGCGGTGCGTTGCTCACCGCCGACGGCTTTGATGGCCTCGGCGAGGCGATCGAGCACGGCTGCGTCTCGAATGGCATCGCGCGCCTCGACCTCGACTTCGCGAAATTCGGCAATGAGCTCACCGTTGGCATCGCGAACAACCACCCGGTCGTCGACAATCTCCGCTCGGGGTTCACCCTGCTCGTCGAGTATTTGGATTGGGCTGCGATGCGTCTGCACCGTGGCCAACGGCATAAGTCGCTCGCCGCGGATCAGTGGCAGGACGATGTCGGCCATCTCGGCGGGGACGAATCCGGCGGCACCAGCACTCAGCGGGAGATGCAATTCCTCACGGGTAAACCCGTCACTGCCGGTCAACGGAATCTTCAGGTGCCAGCCTTCATCTGGGCCACCCCAGCGTCGACGCAGGGTGATGCCCCAGCGGATCAGGCGAAGGTCCGCGGTGTCGTGGTAGACCGCGGTCATCTCGAAAGGCTCGATTGCCGTCCAGCGCATGCCTACTGCGGGCGCAATCTGCGGCATGACGAAGGAGTCGGGTACCGCGAACTTCAACTCGCGTTCCGCCTGCGTGATCATCCCCGTGCCCTGGTTTGGGCGATGAGGGTCTCCTGATAATCCGCCAGCGGCCTGCCCTCGGCATCAGTGGTACGTCGAACCCATTGTCCGTCGGCCTGCAGATGCCAAGCCGAGGTTCCCGGCGACATCGCCAGATCGACGGAATCTCGACTTCGCAGCGCACGGCCAAGAGATCGGCCACACCCGAGCGATGA
>CAZKFI010000073.1:0-10821 GCA_964551975.1 uncultured Bifidobacteriaceae bacterium
GACGACCTGCTCACCCTGCTCAGCGAGGATTTCTGCAACGCCAGTGCCAACCGGTCCTGCTCCAACGACGAGATGTGTTCCCATGTCTTGCTCCTTGTCTGTCAGCCTTCACGAAGGCCGAGTCGGGTATGCAGGCGACGCAGTGGCGCCGGCGCCCACCAGTTGGCGTTTCCTGCGATACGCATGAACGCTGGGACGAGCAGAGCACGTACGACGGTTGCGTCGAGCAGGATTGCTACGGTGACACCGAAGCCCAGCTGCTTGATGTTGGTAGCCGAACTCGTCAGGAACGAAGCGAACACGATCGCAATGAGCAGAGCGGCGGCAGTGATGATGCGTCCGGTGCGCTGCAAGCCGAATGCAACCGCGTCAGCCGTATTGGCACCAGAGTCATGCTCCTCCTTGATTCGTGAAAGCATGAACACCTCGTAGTCCATCGATAGGGCAAAGGCGATCACTGCGATGAGTGCGATGGTGGAGATGTCAACAGTGCCGGTGACGGTGTAGTCACCGGTGAGCCATTGCAGGTGTCCACCCTGAAATACCCACACGAGCGCGCCGAGCGTTGCGGCCAGGCTCAGCAGGTTCAGGACGAGTGCCTTGAGTGGAATCAACACGCTTCCGGTGAAGAGGAACAGGATCACCATCGTGGTGACCGCCAGCCAGAGCGCGATGATCCAGGTGCGGTCGATGACCGCGTTGGTGGCGTCGGCCCAGTTAGCTGCGACGCCACCCACCAGGGCCTCCTCTGCGGGTGGGGCAAGGGCGCGAATTTCCGCCACGAGTGATGCGCCTGCCGGGTCAATCGGTCGGACACTTCCGACTGCCTCTATTCGCGTAGCACCAGATGTTGACCAAGTACTCGGATCAGGGTTTGGGCCAACCACGGCACCATCGACCAGGATGCTCTCGGCGGTCGTGACCCGATCAACTTCGGGAATTCGCGAAACCTCCTGCGCGTAGTCCTGAACCTCTGCGGATGAGCCTGGCTGCAGGAGCACGATCTCGTAGGGAGAGCCGTCGTTACCAGGGAATCTGTCGCGCAGCACTTCACCGGCCTGCGCAGCGGGATTGCTCGGTGGAAGCGCACGTTCATCCACCTGGCCGAACACCGCACCCAGGGCAGGGGCTGCCAGGACGATGAGGAACGCAACCGTCCCAATCAGGACCGGCCAAGGTCGTCGCATGACGAAGCGTGCTAAACGCGCCCATGCACCATCGTCCTTTGGCGCGAGGTTGCCGCGGCGCACTTTCAGGCGGTTGACATTGCGACCGAGTATGGCCAGCAGGGCAGGAATCGCAGTTAGTGCACCAACGACCGCGAGCAGACTGACCGCTATTCCGGCGTATGCAAATGAGCGCAGGAAGTACTGCGGGAAGACCAGCAGCGAGGCCAGCGCTACAGCAACCGTGATCCCCGACACGAAGACGGTGCGCCCGGCCGATCCCACAGTGGCAGCGACTGCTTCTGGCACCGATCGCCCGGAGCTGAGTTCCTCACGGAACCTGTTGATGATCAACAGTGCGTAGTCGATACCGAGTGCCAATCCCAGGCCGGTGACCAGGTTCAACGCGAAAACGGACACGTCAGTGAATCGAGATACGAGGAACAGCACGAGGAAGGAGCCGAGAATCGTTCCGCCTGCGACGAGGAAGGGAAGACCTGCTGCGACGACGGAACCGAAGACGAATAGCAGAATGATTGCCGTAACGGGAATCGCGATCGACTCAGCTCTGGCGAGGTCCCCGGTGATCGTCTCGTTGAACGCGTTACCGATGATCTCCCCGCCGAAGGCATACACGACGAGGTCACCCTGTTGGCCCGCGAAGTTGTCCACGATCGCTGCGCCGAGCTCCTCGCGATCAGCCCCATCTTCGGCAATGACGAGCGCCTGGCCGGTGCGACCATCGGTACCGAGAAATGCTGGCGCTCCACCGGTTGACCAGTAGGAGATGACCGATTCGACCCCGTCCAGTGCCGCGACCTTGTTGAGAAGCGTGGTCGCTGAGTCGGCATCGGTGTCGATATCTGTGGGCGTCTGGATCGCGAGAATTGCTGCGGGATCAGTGACGCCGAAGTCCGCAGCGAGTACCGCGGCGGCACGACTGGAGTCACTGCCGGGGTAGTTGAAGCCTGCGGACTTCATGGCACCGAACACCTGGACCCCGAACACGCCGAATAGCACCAGGGCGACGAGGTACGCGATCAGTACCGGCCAGCGGTGCCGAGCGAGCCAGGTGCCGAGGCGCTGGAAGAGGCCGGGATTCGAGAGTCGTGGCGGGTGGTGGGTCGTCGTCATGCGCTGCCCTTTCACGGTGAGTTGAGCCTTGGTTAGTTCGTGATGCGCCTTCGACCCCGGATTAGGAGCCATATGCCGATAGCCAGGAACCACAGTTGCACAAGCGTTGTTCCGAAGAAGATGAGGGAACTTGCATCGGCGCCGAAGAGTTCTACGGCGGTTGTGAGCACGGCAATGGCCGCAATGAGACCGAATACGCCAAGCCATGTGGGCAATGCCCGCGTTCTCAGGGCTGAGATAGCCAGTAGGCCAATGGCCGCCGCGGCGAAGATGCTGACACCGAGAACTTCGCCGATGGTTCCGCCGAAGGAGTTGAGGGAATCGAAGACAACAGCGATCGCTACGCGTTCGTTCTCTCCGGATGCGCCGGCGTATGCCTCGGCGAGAGCAGGTGCTGGCACCAACCACCTGGTGATGCCTATTGAGCGAGCGAGCGCGGAGACCATGGCGAAGCCGATGATGACGGCGGCCATGACCCCGAGCGCCGCTCCCTTGACGTAGCGAACCAATAGGGCGATCGTGACGGCGAACAGGATGGAGTAGATGAGGTAGGCCACGTAGCCGACTCGGACTGCACCTTCGTTCTCCAGGAGGCGGGGGAGGGCAATGGCGGCTGGGTCACTGAGACTCTCCGGCCAGTTAATGGCCGCGCCGAGAACAGCCATTGGCAAGAAGATGAGGAGCCCTTGGGCAATACTTACGCAGCCCGCCCACAGGGCGACGGACGAAGATGGACCGGTAGATGCACCACCTGAGGTATTCTGAACACTGTTCACTTTGGTCATGCCGGCACTCTGGCAGCAAATGTGAACACTGTCAAGATCGGAGAGGCTATGCCGCGGAGTTATCACCACGGAGCCCTGGCCGAAGCAATGGTGGAACAGGCCCTCACTGAGGTTCGGTCCCGCGGTGCGGACCAAGTCTCCCTACGTGCGATCGCACAAGCGCTCGAGGTGTCTCCTTCCGCCGCCTATAACCACTTTGCGCAGAAGGACGACCTTTTACGCGCTGTCGGGTCATGCGGGCTGGCCGCCCTTGATGAGCGCATGGTCCGAGTCCTTGCTGCACACCCTGCTGATACTGCCGACGCGGCACGCGCGCGTTTCCTGGGCCTCGGTCGCGCCTACCTGGCATTCGCGATTGATGAGACGCATCTGTTCCAGCTGACCTTCGGGCCGATCTGCGCAGATAAGGAATTGCCGCCGGAAGACGCTGAGCCCTTTCACAAACTCGTTGCCTCCCTTGATGATCTGCAGCGATGGCAGCTGCTCAAGCCGGGCATTCGGCCAGGCCTGGATTTGCTGGTGTGGGCAGCGACTCACGGCATGGCGACGCTCCTCGTGGAAGGCGCTGTGCCGCCGGAGGCCGTTGATGGATTCATCGACTCAATGGCTCGGCTGGTGCTCATCAACGGTGCCTGAGGTGGCGCACTTTCGTATCGACAACGTCATCCCGTTGGGTGCGCGTGCCAACTGGTTGACCGGTGCGGGTGCCACCCGTGCCGAACTCGCGTTGGTGTACGGCACGTCCCTTGCAGGAACAGCCATCATCTGGCTCCTGTTCATGCGAACGCAGCCCTGGGCGGTGTGGCAGGTGGTGATCGCCTTGGCGATCACGGCGGACTTGATCGGCGGTGCCGTGGCGAATGCGCTCAGCTCAACTAAGCGCCAGTACCAAACGCCGGTAACTCCTGGCGCGAAGCCATGGGTGCGAATCGTTCGGAACCCCGTTGCCTTCACGGTCCTACATGTGTACCCCTTGGTAGTCATCGCGTTGTACCCCGGAGGGTCTTGGGCTTGGGGGATCGGTTGGTACGCGGCGACCATCGCCGCCGTGATGCTCGTCGCGTGGGTAGTCCCGGGCTATCTGCAGCGCCCTACCGCGATGGCGATCTTCGTGCTGGCGATACCTGTTGCAATGGCCGCACCGGGGCCAGCGGGCTGGTCGTGGTTGCCACCGATCCTCATGGCCAAGTTGCTCCTCGCCCATGCCGTCCACGAAGAGCCCTACCGACCCTGAGCAGGATCGCGGTTGGCCGGAAGTACATGTTGCATGAATGCTACATAGTATTTATGCTATCGGCGTGAGTCGAAGAAGTAAGGCAGACGAGGCTCCGGTGTTTAGCCGGCTTGAGGAGTGGCGGCTCGACCGTGGCTTGACACGACAGGAACTGGCCGACGCTGTCTCCGTTCACTACCAGACCATCGGGTACCTCGAACGTGGTGAGTACTCACCCAGTCTGGCCCTTGCTCTGCAGATTGCCACCGTGCTCGACGTCCCACTGGAAGAAATCTTCTCCCTACGTCCGTTCACCAAGTCTCGCAAAGGAGTCTGACCATGCCGTACCTGCCCACGACCTGGAAGGAACGTCACGAAGCTGACTCCCAGCGCAAAGTTGAGGGAATGCTGAATGACCAGCGCTTCCCGTGGCTGCGAACGCGCACGGCTCGTCGAGTTCTGGTCGTTGCCAGTGGCCTGCTCGCAGTGGCACTGATCCCCGCTTTCGAGGAGGGGGGCACACTGATCGGCACTGCAATCCTTGTTGCCACGTGGGCATGTTGGCTGGTGCTGCGGGTTTCGGTGCGGACCGTGGCAGATCTGCCCGACCGCTTCCTCGATGAACGGCAGAGAGCGCAACGTGACCGCGCCTATCTGGGGGCTTTCCGCATCTATTCGTTTGTAGTCGGTGCTTTGGCCACCGTCGGCCTCATCGCATTCATCTTTGCGGCGGAGAATGATCAGCTGACCATAACCACAACATGGTCACAGGCATTCAGCCTTGCCATCTTCGTGATCACGATCCCGATACTGCTTCCAAGCATGGTGTTGGCTTGGCGTGATGCGAGTGAAGTCCGCGACTAGAGATCTCCGGCCGCAATCAACTCTTTTAGCAGCATGTTCCACAGGCGCTCGCTGCCGCGGCGGAAGTAGCCCATGTGGCCGATATTCGACCTCCCGATTGCTTCGGGCCGCAGATCTCGCATTGTCAGAGCGCTGTTGACGTAGTGGGGGAAGAAAGCGTCTCTGGCCGACGGTGAACTCCAGCGATCATCAACGGCATTCACAGCGGTGATCGGTGCGGTCACCCGCGCAAACAACGCGTCCATTTCCGTCGCAACCTCCGGGTCGTCAAACCAGTAGTTGGGATAACGGCACCACCTCTTCCACTGTTGATACACACTCAAGGGGAGGTCCTCACCAAAGCCGAAGCGCTTCCATGCGAGGTAGCCGGCGGAGCCCACGATCACGGGACCGAGAACGTTCCAAAGGAATGCGACCCGGATACGTTCGGTACGAGGCATCCATCCGCTCCACCCACTGCCACTGCCGAGGGCATACATGCTCGCAACGCGTGTGGGATCGGGGAGGAGGCCTAGAGCGTGGCCACCGAATGAGTGGGACACCAGGTGCACGGGTTCTTCCACGGCGAAGTGCTCCAGCACACCTGCCAGATCCAGACGCGCCCAATCGCGGTAGTCCATCTTGAACCCGCGAAGCGTGGGGGGTGCTGACTCTCCGATGCCGCGATAGTCGAAGGTGATGACGTCGGCGTTTTGACTGTTGGCGTACGCGGCGAAGTTCCAATAGAAGCCTTGGGGCACCCCGGTGGCTCCGGCAACAACGAGTCGCGTGATCGGTTTGAGTACCTGAAAGTGGCGTGCCGCCAGGGGAAATCCGTCGAGGGCGCGAACCGTAAGGCCCTCCGCGCGCGGTCGTTTGATCACCTGAACCTCCCTGGAGGCATACTAGTACGATCGTCCTAATAGGGAGGTGAGCATGGGGGGCACGCGCGACCGGATGGTGGCTGCGGCTGCGGGCCTCTTCCGCGACCGGGGCTACGACGGAACGGGGTTTCGTGAGGTGGTCGAGGCCGCCGGAACCACCCCGGGGGTGATTTACCATCACTTTCCTGGTGGTAAGTCCGAGCTCGGCGTGGCCGTCACCGTGGCCGTCGGTGAACGAATTGCCGCGGCGGTTGAAGCGGCCTGTGCGGGGATGAAGCCGCGTGACGCGGTGGCCGGACTTCTTGACCTCGTTGATCGGAACCTGATCAAGGGCAACCTTCGCCCAGGCTGTCCCATTGTGGCAATCGCCTTCGCATCCGATGACCCCAATGGCAAGCTGCGGGCCGCCAGTGACGCCTTCTTCACGCGCGTACGAAGCGCCGTGCGTGACTGCCTAATTCGTGACGCCGTCAATCCGTCTGACGCGGAGGCTTTTGCCGCTTTGGCCGTCTCGGCATGCGAAGGAGCCATCATTCTCAGTCGTGCACGCTGTGACTCGGAACCCTTTTACTCCATGCGAATCAGCCTGATGCAGCAGATTGATCACCTCACCCGAAAGGAAATGCAATGACCACTGAACCGAAGGGTCAGGTACGTGCCGAAATCCTGGAGACCGGAGATGAACGCATCATCTCAGCGCAAATCGAAATCAAGGCCTCGCCGGAGGTGATCTTTGACATACTTATCCAGCCGCGGCGCCACAGTGAGATCGACGGTTCCGCGAGCGTGCAGAAAATAATTGAGGGCCCCGAACGCCTATCCCTGGGAGACACCTTCAAGGTGCGAATGAAGATTCGCTTCAACTATTGGGTCACAAATACCGTTCTCGAATTCGAACCCAATCGACGCATCACCTGGGCTCACCTCCTAGGCAACCGCTGGACCTATGAACTCACACCCCTAGACAACGGGATCACTCTCGTGCGCGAGACGAACAATGTTCGCGCCGCTGGCTGGAAGGCATCCCTGTCACCCGTCGGTCGCAACCTCAAGTACATCGAAAGGTCCATCGCCAAATCCCTCGTACGCCTGAAAGAACTCGCGGAGGCAGCAGCAAGCCGATGAACTCGCCCGCCGAGCAGCAGTGGAAATTCTGGATCCTTTGGCTGCAATTCGTGCTCGCACTTCTGGTCATCTACGCCCTTTTGCTTGTCTTTGGTGGTTCCCTCGCTGAGGGGATGTTCTCGGCTCTCGGCTTTGGCCCGCCGGATGGCATCACCTCGGCCGAACTCTCGGCGTATCTGAAGTTGCCGTTCGCCGTTCTTGGTGCGGTGATGGCTGGTTGGGCGATCTTGATGATCGTCATCGTCAGGGGCCCATTGCGTGCAGGCGCACCATGGGCCGTTGCCGCACTTACAGGCCCATTGGTCGCGTGGTTTGTTCTGGACACCGGCATGTCCCTGGTGCTCGGTTTTCCGCTGCATGCGGTCTTCAATATCCCTTTCGCTGTTGCGCTGGGACTACCGCTGTGGAGACTCAGTCTTATCGCGAGGCGGAAGTCTGAAGCCGTGCGGTAAGCGGATGCAGCTGCCGCCCGTGCGCTGCAGAACACTGCACACGATGCCGTGAGAACCCGCGCGTATCGGTGACTATCGCGGCACAACGTGTCCGTGCTGGCATGAGCCATCAAGTGGAGTCTCTTGGACTCACCAAGTGAACATCTCCTTGGCGGTCAATCCGGGGATGCAATGCCGGGGGCACGACTAAATTGCGTAGATTGCGCAGGTGAGCTCGCTGTCGTCCGGGCAGATCATGCTGGCCGCGGCTCTGATTTTCGGACTAGCCACTGCCAGCCAGATCATCGCTCCCCGGCTGCGTATTCCCGCCCTAATCCTGCTGCTTCCGGCTGGCTTCATCCTGGGGCTTGCTGCCCCGCAGTTCCGCATGGACTCAATTCTTGGTGCCGCGTTTCCCGTTGTTGTGGACCTTGTGGTGGCCGTCATCCTGTTCCACGGTGGACTGGAGCTCAATTCGATCAA
Organism: uncultured Bifidobacteriaceae bacterium; assembly: GCA_964551975.1. Lineage (GTDB taxonomy): Bacteria > Actinomycetota > Actinomycetes > S36-B12 > S36-B12 > REEB426. The sequence continues at coordinate 8,065 of CAZKFI010000073.1, forward strand.
GCTTGAGGCACGTGACCGCAGGATTGTGCGTCGCCTGGTCTGGCTTGGTGGAGCCCTCACCTTTGTCGGCGCGACCGTCGCCGCGAATCTCCTCCTGAACTTGAATTGGTCGATTGCCTTCATGCTCGGAGCAATAGTCATCGTCTCTGGTCCAACAGTGGTCACCCCCATCCTGGACTTCGCGGGTCTACGTGGGCGGGTACGCGGCATTCTGCAGTGGGAGGGAACCCTGCTTGACCCCATTGGAGCACTGGTCGCAGTCGTCGTATTTCAAGTGATTCGGGCCAGCGGCCAGGAATCGGTCGGGGAAGCGGTGCTGAGTTTCGTTGGCGGGATTCTCGTAGGTGTTGTCGCTGCCGCTGTCGGTGTTGTGCTGTTCATCGTGGGCGGGAAGTTGGTTAAGGGCAATGAATTGCTGGGCACGCAGGTACTGCTGGGCTCGGTAATCGTCATCGCTGGTGTCGCCAACTTCTTGGCAGACGAGACCGGCCTCCTTGCCGCCCTCCTGATGGGCATGGCGGCCCCGCGCCTAGCCCGGAAGTTCGGCGCATCACTGGACAGTTCGCAGCCGTTCTTCGGAACACTCGTATCAATTGGAATCGGCGTTCTGTTTGTCTCGATCGCAGCCCTTGTCCCGGCTGAGACGGTCGCCAGTGTGCTCTTGCCCACCTTGGCGCTTTCCGCAGTGCTGATCCTCGTACTGCGACCCCTCGTGGTGAGCATCGGTACCGCTCGGTCGGATCTGAGTCGCCGACAACGGATGTTCGTTGCATGCATGGACCCTCGGGGCATTGTTGCCCCGGCAACCGCATCGAGCATTGGCGCTGCACTCATCGCATTGAAGGTTGAAGGTGCTGAGAAGCTGTTGCCCGTTGCGTTCATTGTTGTCGCGGTAACTGTCGCGGTGTATGGCTTGTGCGCAGTGCCATTGGTGCGAGCCTTGCGACTGCAGGACGAGTAAGGATCCTGCAGGGTCGTGTAGTAGACATGCAGCATGACGATTCGTGTGTACGGTGCTGACTGGTGCGGGGATTGTCGCCGGACCAAGTCCCAGTTGGACTCTTTGGGTGTTCCCTATGAATACCTCGACGTAGAGCACGACGATGTCCTTCGTGACGAGGCTATTGCTATCGCCGGACGGCAGTCGATTCCAGTGGTTGTCCTCCCGGATGGCAGTCACATGGTGGAGCCCTCGAATCCAGACCTCGAAGCACGGCTCAAGGCACTGAACGCCATTCCGTGACCTGCACCCGTCCGAACGGCTGGCTGTGACTAGGAGTTCAAACCGGAGTTTCTCTCGGTGAGATCATCGCCTGGTCCATGAGCGGCCCTGAGCGGCCCTGAGCAAAGACCCTCGCGAATATCGCTGCTTTCGGTGTCGCAACGCCACCAATCGGCGGCGTGATTGTTGCGGCCATGGTCAGGGTTGGAGCCACAGCCGAGACCCTGCAGGCCCGTGGTCGCTGAGCGTCAGACCCCTGTAGCAACGGTCTTATCAGCGGGCCTGCGCAGGATCGCATTGTGACTGCGCCGGTGTGCAGCAGGCGGCATCGTTCTCACGGTGCAGCAGAAGGGGTGTTGAGTTGGCAGGTCGTGGGTTGTCGGGATTGTCATCCTTGATGACGTACACCTCCCAAGGGGCACCGGCCGGATCATGCACCCACACTTTGTCCTGCAGTGCATAACAGCACGTCGTGTCCTGTTCGTCGAATGAAGCTAATCCGGCCATTGTGAATCGCTCAGCAGCCTCAGCGACCTCCTCGCCGGTGAATACCTCGATCCCCAGATGGTTCAGAGCGCCAGCAGGGCCGATCCCGCGGTCGACAGCGGGGACCTCGATGAGGACGAGTTTCAGCGGGGGGTCTTCGATCGCGAAGTTCGCATATCCGGGGCGACGCTTATGTGGCTCGGTGCCGAACATGGTGGAGTAGAACTTCACGCTCGACTCCAGGTCGGAAACATTGAGCGCCAGCTGCACACGGGACATGGCTCCTCCTTGACGACACGCGACTGAGCTATAAGGGTAACATCCTTATCGACAAACATCGATTTGGATGGGGATCAGCAATGGCGACCAAACAGGTGCTTCGCACAACTGAGGCGACGGGACCGGCCTGCTGTCCATCGAGCCTGATAGAGCCGATCGACCAAGCTGCGGCCGTTGCGATGGCGCGTCTGTTCAAGGCCGTCGCGAATCCGGCCCGGCTGCAGTTACTGTCAATACTGCGGTCGAATGTCGGACACGAGGCCTGCGTGTGCGATCTGACTGAACTACTCGGGCTTTCGCAAGCCACGGTGTCTCACCACCTGAAAGTGCTCGCCGACGCCGGCATTGTTCAATGTGAGAAGCGGGGTTACTGGACGTGGTACTCCCTTATTCCGAGTCGACTAGCAGAACTCGCCGCAGTTCTTGCCTGAGGGCACATTGCAGCATCGAATCAGGCCCCGACCGCAGTGGCCTTGCCTGCGGTGACGCGCAGCAGTTCGGGGCGGCCGACGTGTGGGGTACAGCACCGATCGCATTTGCACCGCATGCATTTCGCCAATCGGAGTGTCCTGCGGGCTCGGGGAAAGCGGACATTCGTCGCGATCGGGCAGCAATTCTCGTCACTCCAGCGAGCCCCATGTATTAACCTTTCAGTTCCCAAGCAGCCTGTGACCGCCGGAAGCCTGGAGGGTGAGTGATGGAACACTCAAGTAAGCACGCGATGGACCACGTTGTGCTCGTGTTGTTCGAGAACCGTTCACTGGACAATC
>CAZKFI010000074.1:0-8637 GCA_964551975.1 uncultured Bifidobacteriaceae bacterium
TACCACCGCTCGCCGACCAGCTTGACGAATTGATAGTGCAGCAGGAACTCGACAATGCAGCTCAGGGCATTCTCGGCTACGTCGTGCGCTGGGTTATGCAGGGTGTGGGCTGCTCCAAGGTGCCGGATATTCACGACATCGGTCTTATGGAGGACCGCGCCACCCTGCGCATCTCTTCGCAACTGCTTGCTAACTGGCGGCTTCATGGCGTCCTTACCGACGCACAGATCGAGGAGGCCTTCCAGCGGATGTCTCTTGTGGTTGACGAGCAGAATTCCGGTGATTCGCAGTACCTGCCGATTGCCGGGCAATTGACAGCACCGGCGATGGTTGCGGCTTTGCGCCTAGTGCGAGAAGGCGCAGATGAACCTGGCGGTTACACCGAGCGCGTACTCACCGACATTCGTCGAACAGTGAAGGGATCCCAAACTTCATGAATGCACAGCAGATGACTCTGGAAGTTGCCCAACGACTGATCGATAGTGCGCTTGATTACGCCCGCGAACACTCGCTCAAGCCCCTCACTGTGGTCATCCTGGACACCGGTGGGCACGTGGTCGCTTGCGCGCGGCAGGACGGAGCCTCCGCCAAACGCTTCGAGATTGCGCAGGGCAAGGCGCACGGAGCGATTGCCATGGGTGTGGGATCACGAGCACTCATGACCCGCGCCGAGAGTCAGGCGTATTTCATCGCCGCCTTGCCCGCCGTCACCGGTCCTCTGATTCCCGTCCCGGGCGGCGTCCTGCTCTTCAGCAACCAAGGCCAACTCGTGGGTGCAATTGGCATCACCGGAGACACCAGCGACGCCGACGAGGCCGCCGCCGTGGCTGCAGCGTCGGCGACGGGCCTGCACCCGGTAACAGGCTAGGCAGCGGTCGCCTTCCACCGATTGACCAGTTGGTTGGACGGATGGAGAGGTCCCGAAGCACCTTGCGCTCTTGCACGGTCATTGACGGGTTGCTGCCCGGCCAGGTACGCGGCCACTCGTTGACGGAGAACTCACCAAGCTTGAGCACGATCATGTTGCGGGTCGCAGAACCACGGCTCGAAAACCACGGCTCGAAAACCACGGCTCGAAAACCACGGCGCGAAAACCACGGCGCGAAAACCACAGGTGCTGGTACCCTCACCGCCGGTACGCGCACCTAGAGGTTCGTGCTCTGCGGATCAGGAATTCAGTGCAAGGTTGAGGTGGTCTCAATGGGTAACGTGAAGACACTGGTCATCAGCACACGCACCCGGCTCACGTCATCCGAATTCCCCTTCGTCGGAGTCGAGTCCCCCATCGGCTTGAGAACTCGCCATAGGTAGCCACTCACCATGACCACTGCCCATCGACTCTATTTGGCTGCGCCGGACGAACATCGCCAGACGATGCTCGTTATGCGCGATCGAATACTCGAACTCCTCCCAAAAGCTCATGAAGTGGTGAGTTACGGCATGCCGGCATTTCGCATAGAAGGCGGAATTGTCGCTGGCATGTTGGCCAATAAGAAATTCGTTGGCTACTACCCCTTCAGCGGTTCCATCTTGTCCCAGTTCCCCGAAGAACTCGCGTCGTACTCGCAGACAAAGAGTGCACTGCACGTGCCACTCGGTAAGCCACTGTCGAAGACGCTGCTACGTCGCCTCGTGCGCGCACGGGTCAACGAGATAGCCGCAGATACAAAGCGTAAGCAAGAGCAAACGGTGTCATCGAAGCCTCCGACTGCTGCACAGGCCGATGCCTATTGGCAATCGCTGGGGCTCAGCGCACCAGCTCGCCGTGCCCTGGCAGCACACAACATTCGTCGGGTGACTGATCTCAAGCGTTGGTCTGAAGCAGACCTGCGTGCCCTGCACGGCATGGGACCGCACGCGCTGTCCCGGATTGACGCGGCCATGAAAGACGCAAAGGTGACGTTCAAGCGAGGGTGATGGTGATCCCCATGCGGTCGTCCTTGCCACGCCGGGTGAGCAGCCACCCAAGCAGTCCGTACCGCTTGCGGATGAGCGACGTCGTGCGCTCTGTCTGCTGCGGATCCTGCAGGCTCGCCCTGCCCGATACCTGCTCACCCTTCAGGCGGCCCCGGGCATCACAGGGGGCTAGCAGGACCTCGGAGTTATTACGAATTCGCTTGACCTTGCCAGAGGATGCCTGCGTGGTCACCAAGAGCTGATCACCATCACGAACGAGCCACACCGGAGTGGCCACTGACGTTCCGTCGCGGCGCTGCGTGGTCAAGGACAGGTACTTACTACGTCCGATTTCATCCAAGTGCTTATTCACGGATCATGTCTCCAGCCGAGGGGCTTTCAGTCTATGCAGCGGCATCCCATGCTCCTGGAGTCCGGATCCAGGTTCAAGGGGTGGCTCATCTCGGCGTTTCTGTGTAGCCATCAACTCAGTAGGACCTGACCCCCGGGGCAGCCGCCATTCAGCAACAACCCCGTCCAGATGACCATGCTGATCGCGGTCCAACGTAATCGACGCAAAGACCTTCACAACCGTCCCGTCACGGGCGACCGCATCGAACCATCCCTGCAGGGCCACGGTGCTCCCCGAGCGGAGCTGCTTCAGGAATGCGATCACAGCCGGCAGATCCAGACCACCTGGCGAGAAGTGGGTACCGACGATTTCCTCAGGCTGCCACCCCAAGACTGGGATTGATGGAGTGACGATGCGCAGTAAAAGTTGGCGGTCATAGAGCAAGGACACCTTCAGCGTCGCCGGATCATCACTGTGCTCCTCCGACAGCCCGGGTGGTTCGGTGCTGCTGCTTGGACGAGTCTCACCTGGATCCGGATCGAAGCGATACCCGTACCCCCGCACGGTGACGATATAGCGGGGTTTACCACCGGATTCCCCCAATTTGTGGCGCAGTCGACTGATGGTGACCTGCAGGGGCGTGGTGTCCGACCACCACTGAGCTCCCCACATTGCTTGCAGAAGGTCACGATTGCTGATGGCCGCTCCGGAACGGTCCACGAGAGTCATCAGCAAGTCGAATTCCGATCGCGTCAGGCCGATGGGTCTATTTCCCATGGTCACCAAGCGCGCCCCTTGGTCAATGGTCAGGCTGCCGAATCTGCGCAGGCGAACACCAGTCACTGCAATCAACTCCCCCGTGCACCTGCCGCTAGGAGGACCCCCCCCCGCCGATGCTCAATGCATCATGTCGCGCAGGCCTGACAGACGGCTTGGCATTGTCAGCGTGCTGTCACGATGGCTCAACACTGTCGAACAGCTCGTGGTCGGTGCCGGCCGCGGCAGCGACCTGGTACCTGACGCACACCTGGCAGCACTGGCCCTTGAGCATGGCGGAACCGTCTATTCGCAGGACGCAGATTTCGCCAGATTCCGCGGGAATCGCTGGGTCGACCCCACGGCCTAGTCAAGGCCGTAATCGACGCCCGTCGGGCAGCCGAAGCCTGCTAGCCTGTGCACGTTATGGCAGCGCGACTCCTGCTTCTTCGCCGCGGCGAGGCCTGATACCGGCCACCTCGTCGCGGGATTCGACGTTCCGCCGGTAGACCCGGACCCCATCGAATCCAGGAGAAGCCATGAGCAGCACGTTCGACCGCGACACCCCGTACCAAGTGCGCAACGCCCAAAAACCCTCACCGATGGCCTTCGACAGGTATCGCGCGTATCCGCAGATCGACATTCCTGACCGCACCTGGCCGAATCGGGTCATGACCCAGGCGCCGCGTTGGTGCGCCGTGGATCTGCGTGACGGCAATCAGGCGTTGATCGATCCGATGACCCCGGCCCGCAAGTTGCGCATGTTCCAACTGTTGGTCCAGATGGGCTACAAGGAGATCGAGGTTGGCTTTCCGTCGGCCTCCCAGACGGACTTCGATTTTGTTCGACTACTCATCGAAGATGACCTGATTCCCGATGACGTAGTCATCCAGGTGCTCACTCAGTCACGGGAGCAGTTGATCGAGCGCACATTCGAGGCGATTCGTGGAGCCGATCAGGCCGTGGTGCACCTCTACAACTCGACGTCCACCCTCCAGCGTCGGGTGGTGTTCGGCCTAGACGAGGCCGGCATCACCGACATCGCCGTGCACGGCGCGCAACTGTGCGCCAAGTTCGCCGAGCAGGTTAGTAACCGCACTGACGTGTACTTCGAATACTCCCCCGAGTCCTACACGGGCACCGAACTGCCCTTCGCGCTCGCGGTGTGCGAGGCCGTGAACGATGTTTGGCAACCAACGCCGGATCGCAAAGTCATTCTCAACCTGCCCGCAACGGTGGAGATGGCTACGCCAAACATCTATGCGGATTCCATCGAATGGATGCACCGCAATTTGAGCCGACGAGACTCAATCGTGCTCTCCCTGCACCCGCACAACGACCGTGGAACAGCAGTCGCCGCGGCGGAGTTGGGTTACCTGGCTGGCGCAGATCGGATCGAAGGTTGCCTCTTCGGCAACGGTGAGCGCACCGGCAATGTCTGCCTGGTCACCTTGGGGATGAACCTGTTCAGCCAGGGCATCGACCCTCAGATCGACTTCCGCGACATCGACGAGATTCGCCGAACGGTGGAGTACTGCAACCAGATTCCCGTGCCCGAGCGGCATCCCTACGGCGGTGACCTCGTCTACACCGCCTTTTCGGGTTCCCACCAGGACGCGATCAATAAGGGCCTGCGGGCCATGGAAGTCGACGCTGCAGCCGCCGGTGTTTCCGTTGATCAGTTCCGCTGGGAGGTTCCCTACCTGCCCATTGACCCGCAGGATGTCGGTCGCACCTACGAGGCAGTGATCCGGGTGAACTCGCAGTCCGGCAAGGGCGGTGTCGCTTACATCATGCGTACCGAGCACAAGCTTGAGCTGCCCCGACGCCTGCAGATTGAGTTCTCTCAGGTCATCCAGCAGCGAACTGACACTCAAGGCGGTGAGGTCACTGCTGATGAGATGTGGGGCATCTTTTCCGCGGAGTACCTACCCGACCCAGCGGCCCCCTGGGGGCGCTTCGCGCTGCGTTCGGTGCGGCAGGAATCGGCGGTCGACGGGGACACCACGGTCGATGTCATTTTGGACGACAACGGCACAGAGGTTCCGCTCACCGGCACTGGCAACGGTCCGATCGCCGCGTTCTGCGCCGCCCTAGCAACCCATGGGATTGATGTCCGAGTCTTGGACTACGCCGAGCACGCGATGTCGGCTGGAGGCGACGCACTGGCCGCCTCCTACCTGGAATGCGCGGTGGACGGGCAGGTGCTGTGGGGCGTTGGGATCGATCCGTCGATCACCACGTCGTCCTTGAAGGCAATCGTGAGCGCCGTGAATCGCGGACAACGTAACGCAGCCGCGTAGGGATTAGGCGTAGGCACTGGGTGTGGGTACTGAAGGCGTAGGCCACCGGCCTACGCCTTCAGTACCCACACGGCGAAGGCGGCAAAGAGCAGGAACCGCACCAGCCGACCCAGGAACACCGCGGGGTAAAAGATTCGCCAGGACACACCGAGTGTGCCGGCAGCAAGACCAGCTACGTCGAAGGCCGGGTTGGGCGGTGCAGCAACGAGCACGAGTACGCCGAATGCGCGCACTGGATGCTGCAGCTGCTTGGCTATCCAACGACCGAACCGCGTGCCTTCAAAGGCCCCCTTGCCCGCTCGTCCGGCAAGGAATCCACTGGTTTCCCCCAACACCGATCCTGCCGCAGCGCAGATTGCCACCAGCCAGGGCAGTTCGGCACTACCCGCCATCTGCAGCACGATCGCGTTGTAAGGAATTGGCACGAGCACGGTGACATTTGCAACGAAGGCCAGGATGAAGGCGCCGAGGTACACGGCTGAACTCAGCGCCGCGAGCATGCGCTGGGCCGGCTCGGTGTCGAGCGCCCAGTACGCGGCAACGTTCAACGCGATGAGTGCTGTAATACCCAGGGTTAGACGAATGATCGATCGACGACGCGCCGCGCGATCGACCGGTGGATCAGTGGTCAACGAGTGTTTCGTCGGTCGACTGGCTCGCGCGCTCAGCGGCCCGCTCAGCCCGTCGGTGCCGCCAGGTCATGCCACCCAAAATGGCCATCATGGCCGCAAAGGTTGGTCCTGCACTAGCACTGGCGGTCGCCACGCACTGCATGCACATTAGGACTTCTCCTCGGCTGGGTTCTGAGCTGTGCTGACTGGCTCAGTTGAGGGTGAGACGTTTGGCCGCCGCCTGGCGTTCCACAGCACCCACAGGCCAAAGAGGAACAGCACGATCGTCATGTACTGAGCGCCGGTGAGGCCGAAAACAGTCTCATCGTTCACGCGCAGGAAGTCCGTGGAAAAACGCCCAACCGCATAGGTGACGGCAAAGGTGCCGGCCATGATGCCTGGACGGGTCCCCATCCGGTCCTGGATGAGGAGCAGGATGATGATGGGGATCAAGAAGAGGATCTCGTAGAGCGCAGTGTTGTGGTACGTCTGCCCAACAATCAGTGGACCTTCAACAACAGTGCCACCCTGATAGGTGATGCCGAGGAAGAAGTCAGTCGGCCCGCCAAGGTGCTCACCCACCGCGTAGCAGCCAAGTCGCCCAATGGCTTGGCCTATGGCAAGCCCGAGCACTGCCCCGTCAAGGAGTTCCCAACGACGGTCCTTCGGCCACTTTCGGGTCACCAGCGGCGCCAGCAGGATCGCAGTAATGAACCCCCCACTGAACTGCAGTCCGCCCTTCCACACCGCGAAGACGTCAATGACTGAGTTGATTTCATCCGGGTGCGTAACGACCCACAGCAGGCGGGCTCCCACGAACCCCAGGGCGACCAGGATGAGCCCGACTTTCTCGGTCTGCGAGCGCGGGATTCCGAAGCGTTCGTTGCGGCGAGCCGCCACGTAAATACCGGCGATCACTCCGATCGCCACGAACAGTCCGAAGGTCATCAGTCGCACGGGCCCGAGTTGAATCACCGGAAAGGGTGTGTACGGGATCCCAGCGAGCACCTGTCCTGCCAGCACCTCAGACATGCCCCCCAGCGTACGGCCCCGTCGAAGAGGGCGTTGCTGCCCAGGTCTAGGTCTAGCTAGACCTAGACCTAGACCTGGGCTGCCGGCTATCTGGCGTAGGTAACGCTCACGTTGACGCGTCGCGCGGTGGCCCCGTTCTGACTGGCCACCCCACTGCCGCGTATGTCGAAGTCGCCCTCAACGCCCAGCGAGCGCAGGAAGTTGGCCACCACCCGTGCCCGCCTACTAGACAGCGACTCGTCATTGGCGGTGATCGACGTGGGCTGCACATAGCCCACGACCGTGGCACTGACTACGGACTTTCCGGATCGCTTCACCAGGGCCCGAAGGCGCGCCTTGCTTGCACCGGTCAACTCAGCACTCATCGGTGCGAAGAACACCCGTACGGTTGTTGTCTTGGTGGTGTCCCGGGCAGGCTGTTGCACCACCACACCAAGACTCAGCGAGCGGACCGAGCCATCGGGCGCGTAGCCATTGACCTGCACCGTATGCACGCCCGGCGTAAGACCCGGCGGAATGGGCACCGATGCTGAGTAGGAACCCGCTTTATCCGTCGTCAGGGTGCCAATCGTTTTGTCGGGGAGCATGTAGAAGCGCACCTGCGAATTCGGTTTAAATCCGGTGCCCTTACTGATCGCCACTGGCTGGACCCTCGCTTCAGCGCGAACTCCAGAGCGAAGACTGCTCTGCGACTGCAGCACCAACCCCTGCTTGGCGGTGAGCCCGAGCGGATCATCGCGGTCCCCACGACCTTCCAACTCCATGGTGAAGGACGACCCGTTGATCAACAGTCCACTCGCGGGTGCATTCGGTGCGACGGTAACCGGCGTCCGCGCCCCATTGACCAACAACACCGAGACACCCTCGGGCAGCCCGGCAGCAGGAATGGCGATATTGCGGCCGCCAGCAATCGCTGCAAGTGGATCACCGGTGGGCGCAGGAGTGGGCGTTGCCGAAACGCTTGGCGTCGGTGTGGGGGTCGCGCTGTTTGACGGCGATGACGATGAAGATGACGAACCGCCGGACCCGCTCGAACCGCCTGAACTGCCCGAACCACCTGAACTGCCCGAACCGCCGGACCCGCCGGACCCGCCGGACCCGCCGGAACCGTAGGTGAAGGCCGCACTCTTCGTGGACACCGGAATTGCGAGGGAATCAGCGCCTACTGCGATGACCGGCTTGAAGGAAACATCCACCGTGCCGGTTCCCGCAGGTACCGTGGCCGTGATCGACGTTGCCGAATTCACGGTGAACGAGGTCGCAGCGACCCCACCGAACTTCACATCTGTTGCATCCGTCAGGCCAACTCCGGTGATCGTCACCGTGGCCCCAGCCGCTGCCGAAGACGGAGATACTGACGTGATCTGCGGACAGGTGCCTGCAATGCCGTTCGTCGCCCAGGCCAACGTGGGGTATGCGCCATTGGTCAGATTCCAGGTAGTAGGCGACCACGGTGCCGGTGACGCTCCCGTAAACGTGGACGCTGTCTGCATGCCGGCTGTCGCCGTGGCTCCGGTGGCTGTCGTCGTTCCTGCGTCAGTAGCCGTCGTAGTCATTCCGGAGGTTGACGAATCCCAGAACGACGAGTTGTACGTCACTAAACTTGTCGCCGAGCCGAGCAAACCACCGCGAGTAGGCGTGCCGCTCGCTGCTGTGGGCGCGCCCGTTGCGTAGCTCGTGGTCATTG
>CAZKFI010000074.1:8737-10610 GCA_964551975.1 uncultured Bifidobacteriaceae bacterium
GTAGGCGTGCCGCTCGCTGCTGTGGGCGCGCCCGTTGCGTAGCTCGTGGTCATTGCCACGCCCAGCGCAGAAACCGAGCCCACGAGGCCACCAACACCGCCACCAGTGCCAGAGACCGCGCCGGTGGCATAACTGTTGATGACACTTCCGCCGATGATGTAGATCTCACCCACCAGGCCACCAGAGCCGTTCCCCCTGCCGGTTACCGTCGCCGAGGAGTAACTCTCCTCGAACGTTGAACCCAGACCAGCCACGCCACCGACCCCTGCTGTTGCCTGTGTCGCGGTGACCGTGCCGGATGATGTGACCCTGGTGACGACGCTGTCGTCCGCATCGCCGATGACCAGCCCCGCGTAATACTTGCCACTCAGCGCTCCGGCGACCGAGATTTCAGTGAAGACCGAACTGCTTCCAGCCCGACCAACGAGGGCGCCATCACCATCTGATGATGACCCGTAGACGCTGGCATTCGTCAGACTCAGGTTCCGTACCGTTGCACCGGCAGTTTCCTCAAACAACCCATTGCCATCGCTATTCACGAGAGGGCTGCCGGACGTGCCAATCGTCAGCGAATCGATGGCATAGCACCCGCCGTAATACACGCCGCTGAATGCCCCATTGAGCGGCGTCCACGCCGACCCAGCCAAGGAGATATTGGCGGTCTGGACATAGGCAGCACCCAAACAGGTGGGATCATCATCGATGGCCTCTAACTGAGCCCGAGTCGCAACCACGTAGGGGTCAGCAGGGGTCCCCGAGCCGCTGCCACCGGGATTGCAGGTGGCGGGAACACCAACCACACCGGCCGATGGCGGAGCTTCGATGAACGATGGAACTGTCAGGGCCGCTGATGCTGCCACGACCGCTAGCACGGTGACCCCGGCCGCGAGACCACTCCTACGCTTCACGTTTGCCCTCCCAGATCCATCGCTGTTGGCCCTACCTGGCGACCATTGGTGTAATGACGCTTTGGAAACCTTACTGTAATGGCACTGATTGCGTGGATAGGCGGGGGTCAGCCAGAATCCATCGGATGCTGTGGCAGGTCAGGAAGCGTGGAAAGGCACTGAGTGTCGGGAGCGTTGGGCCCAGACCACGCAGCCGATGACCGCCAGTGCCGCGAGAACCGTGCCCCCGGTCACGGTTTCGCCGAGCCACCAGGCTGACCAGATCAGGGTCAGGGGAGCTTGCAACTGCTGCATCTGGCCGCCGTAGGCGATTCCGGACATGGCCAGACCCTGGTACCAGGCAATGAATCCGACATACATCGAGGAGATGCCCAGCAGGATGAGCGCTGTCCAGTCAACTGCCGACGGTTGGTACTCCATCGACGTGGCAAACCACAGCAGGATGGTCGAGGGGATGGTGATGGGCAGGGCGAAGACGACGACCCACGAGATGACCTGCCAGCCCGGCATGACCTTGGTGATCGAGGCACCCTCCACGTAGCACCAGGAACTGAAGACCACCGCCCCGACGATCAGTAGATCGCCCAGCAGGCTGCCCTCGGTCGACCCAGCCCGACTGAGGGAAAAGGCAACCAGGGCCGCCGTGCCTAGGCCGGCGGCGATCCAGAACTGTGTGAGTACCCGCTCATGGGTGCGGAACACCGCGAACACAGCTGTGGTCAGGGGCATGAAGGCCGCGATGACGGCCGCGTGCGCGCTGGTGGTGTGCTCCAGGGCTAGAGCAAGCAGAATCGGCCAACCGAAGACCGCCCCGGTCATCGTCAACAGCAGGGGTCGCCACTGCTCCCGCGGCGGCCAGGGGGCTCGGCCCACGAGAAGCACGACGATGGCGATCGCCCCGGCAATGACCGCACGCGACGTGGCGGTGAAGAACGGGTTGAAGCCCTCCAGGGCGATCTTGGTCA
>CAZKFI010000075.1:0-10085 GCA_964551975.1 uncultured Bifidobacteriaceae bacterium
CCCACTCGCGGCCGCAACTAGAGCAGAACACTTTGGTGAAGTCACCACTGACTAGGAGCTGAACGCCGCAACCCAAGCATTGGGGCAAGGCTTCTACTTCAGAATCCAAATCCGTCAAGGACCATCCAGCGTCAATGAGATCTTGACGCACCTTTTCCAAGAGACTCGGGTTTTCGTAACCGCACGATCTGCACGTCATGTACCGCTCGTCGGAACCGCCTATCCAGGCGCCGGTGTGAAACTTCAATCGCCGTCCGCACCTGTCGCATCGCTTTGCGTTGTGACTAGACCAGGTTTTGATGAACTGCTTGACGAGTGCCTTGCGGCCTGGATCGGTCTCCATGGTGAATAAGCCTGCCATTAGGCCTGCTCGACTTGCCCCGGAGTTGCTGAGCATGAGCCATCGCCCTATCGAAATAGATACCCGGGGCTACCTTCTAATTACATGCGGACACCAAGTGTTGCTTGGGTCGCGCTCACCTGGTGGCTATGCGGCATCAGCCTCAGTTGTGGCGCGCACGGTTCACTCATCCTCCGTGACCTGGTCACCGCCGTCTGAGCCACCGGTGTCTCCGGATTCCTCCTCTGCCGGAGCATCATCTATCCGACCTTCGTCGGTGCCCTGATCGACGCTTTCCTCGGCGCCTTCTTCGGTGCTTTCGTTGGTTCCCTGGTCGGTGCTTTCGTCGGTGCCTTCATCGACCCCTAGGTCCGAGCCGTCGTCGCTGCCCGGATCGGTGGTTTCGTCGGAACCCTCGTCCGTGGCCTCGTCGGTCTCATCACCAACGATGTCGTCAACGAGGGCCAGGAACTCGGTGTCGACCTCGTCGACGTCAGCCTCAACCTCAGTGACCTCGAACTCCCCGGTCTCTGGGTCGAATTCGAGGTCGGTCAGGACAACCGATCCATCCAAAGTTTCGTCATCGAACTCAAAGGTACCGAGAATCTCACCGTCTTCATCCAGGATGAAGATGGTGGCAACCCCCTCATCATCCGAGTCAATGGCGAGGGAATCTTCCTCATCTACGTCAAAGGTCGCCCCCCTGAGCCCATTCGCGATCGATACGGATGCCCTACCGCTACCGCGATTGTCTGCGACCACAGTTCCTGAACTATCCACCGAGAATCGGGCGACTCCAGCCTTGCTGGAGGGTGAATTGGTCTGCATACGGATTCTCGGTTTGCTCTTTGAGTCAAGAGAGATGGTGACCGGGACGGTGGCTCCTGAAGGATTCTCGGTGGTAGCCGTGATCGCGTAGTCGGTGACAAGTTCTGTGTCGATATCCACGACGGTGGAGCCGGATGTCAGGGTGTTTCCTCTGATCGTCCGCACGGTGACGCCCATCGGTGGTGTCACATTCGGGTCGGTGAGGTCGTAGGACTGACCGTCCACGTCCAGAACCGCCCCCGCCATTGTCTGCGGATCCGGTGACGTCACGAGAACCGTCTGGTTCCTCATCCGACCCTTTTCGATCTCCTCTGAGAACGGGGCAGGTGCCGGTAAGGCGCGGCTTTCCATGGGAGTGAGTTCGATAGTGCCTGTGGTTCCCTCCCAGCCGTCTGTCGGCGCATTGGGCTCGGTGGTCCCACCGGCATAGGACCACGTCTCCTGATCGGGATCGACCATCACCCGTTGCACAGTGCCGGGATAGTTGTTGTCATAGATGGATATCGCCACCTGATCGCCCACGAAGTTGACACCGAGGGGAGTGACGGCATGGCCGCCATCTTCCGAATAGATGCCTAACGTGTAGCCGGCGCCTTCGGCCTGCCCATCGAGCAGCGCCGAGGCGATCTCGGTGGGTGTGAGCTCTTGGTAGGCCGTGTAGGCGCGGACAACGGGATCCAGGTACTGGGTTGCGAACCACATATCGATGGATGAGATGACATCGCGGTCCGTGGGGTCGAGCTCGTATGTACTTCCGGCGTTCGGATCCAGTCGATCAAGGGTGTCGACGCCGAGGAAGAGTCGCGCGGAGAGGACTGCCATACCCTCGCAGTGGCCGCCAGCCATCGACTCATTGACCTGTGATGCCCACTGCTCTGCAGCGGGGTACATCACGCACGAACTTCCGGAGCCACTCGCGCAGACGTTCTCGCGTCCGAAGAGCGCGATCATCTCCGTGGCACCGATCGTGCCGGGTTCCCCCCAATTCGCAAAACCAAAGCCATCCACGTCAGGATCGAATCCATTGGTGATGCACGGCTCACCGTTGGTGTCGCTGCAGTCGGGGAGCGGATAGCCCTCGGAGAAGTCTCCTTCGATGGACTCCGCAGCAGCCTCCTCGCCGGCGCCCTGAATATCGGTGGTCTCCGAGCCGCACGAAGCCAATAGGCAGACAAGGGCCACGACGGGCGCAATGCGGGCAACGAACCTGACAGTCTTCATGGGGATCCGCTCTCAACAAGGCACCCGGGCGGGGACCGCAACAGAGTAAGTCGCAGTCTCGGAAAAAGCCAGCGGCCCAGTTCCACCGCTCGGGGGTGTTGCTGATTGGCATGACCTAGTCCACGCGGCTGGCGCGGATGGACGAATGGAAACGTGACCAAGGGGGGTTGCTGAGCCTTCCGTCCTCGCGTGCAGCCAGGCGATGGAGCGCCCCTATCGCCTGACGCGTGGGTTCCCTTAGTGTGTCTAGGACAACGTCGGGGGCTGGATACCCGCCGGCACGCGAAGGCCTAGGAGGTTCGATGAGCGAGACTGCCGAGAGCAAGGCGAATTCCACACAGGGTGCACTTGCGATCGCAGCGGCCCTGCTCTTGGGCATGGCGGCCGTGCTCACGGCGTGGTCGGCATACAGGGAATCGCTCACCAGTGACTTGGTGCTCAAGAACTACTCCGAGCAACAGGCCATCCTCTCTCTCGCCAACGACGCCTACATCCGGTCCGGGCAGGAACGCCAGCAGGAGATCTCACTGTTCGTCGAGACGGCACTCGCAGCCGTAGCAAGTAGCGAGGATGACACCACTGCTGTCGACTACCTGACGCAGGCAATCATGAGCGAAGAACTCCGCGCGGCCTTTGAATGGTGGCGCGACGAGCCCGAGGCAACCACCCCCCCGACGCCCTTCGTCCCTGAGAATCCCGCCTTCGCCGACCTGCCCAGCCAGGTGCTGCTTGCCGAAGGTGAGGCATATGACGAGCAGGCCGAGGCGCTCCGCCTCGCGGCCGAGGCAGCCGACGCCAACTCCGACCGCTTCGACCTCGCCAACGTATTCTTCGCCGTCGTGCTCTTCGTCGCCGGCCTTACGACGATCGTGCAGCGTCGTTCCATCCAGGTCGGTTTCCTTGCCCTAGGCAGCTTCGGCCTTATCGCGGGTCTCGCCATCCTCGTCACGACGCCGGGAGCCTTTGAGCTCGGCTAAGCCAAACAACTGCCCGATCTTCGCGATCGGTTGGGTCACTGGGGCATGGGTACGTCAAGTACACGTTCAGGCGACTGGACTCAACTGTCCCGTACGCACTCGTAATGACGACGTGGTTCGTTATGCCGGGGCGCGAGACTGTTTCAGTCGGGCAGGAAGGCCAGTGCCCCCCATCAGGCGGAAGCAAACAATCAAGCGGCGGCCCCGGTCCAAGAAGGGCATGGTGCTTCCCCCAATTTCAAGCGACTCGGCTCCGGTCACTGTCGATCGGGCGATCCAGAGCGCGCGAGACCTATGCCGGGAGACGTGGAGGGCACCGGAACCTCTTCAGTGGGTGGCGCCACCCACCGTCCTCTACTACTCGGTTCCTGCATCGTCATGTGCGCATATGGATGCACTCGCGGCGTTCCTCTCGTAGCACCATACGAATTCTCGCTCCGGCATCCCGCTCATCGTGCAGGGGACTCCACCCAAATTTGAGACTTAACCGGTATCGTCTCAACCGGGAATTGAGTTGTCTTCATCGAGGACGCACGGGAGGTCATATCTTGAATCGGCCTGGTGTCTCGTTCGTACTCGCTTTGGTCAGCATGCTTCTATCCCCGATCCTGGTGTTCATCGAGTTCACTGCTTGGTTCGGCGCCGCGATGATCTCGTACGAACCAGCAAACCCACTGTGGGCCAAGGTTCTCTCGTTCGCGTTCGTAGGCCTGATCGCACTCCTCGCGTTGACTCTTCCCCTAGTGGCCATCAGGTCAGGCAGAAGGGCTCGCGCAGCATCGAGGTCGACGGGTGTGGGTGGCTCGGGTCTTGCTATGGCGGCGGTCGCGATCGGTGTAATCGTCACTATTGGAGTGTTGGCGGCACAGGTGAACTTTGTCTTCGCAGCCTTCGGCTAGTCCGGCCTTGCATGGGTGCTATCTCCGGCGATCGATCGTCATCCCCGCGCCAGTAGAAGGCGATCAATTGTGAATCCTGACCGCACGAGTCTTAAGTGAAGCGTCCTGGAGCGGCCCTGTCGCTGGCCCTAGTGAGCGTGATCGTTTCCCCGCTTGTTACAGCGGTTGAGTTCATCGGCTTGATGATCTTGGCGAGGGCAATCTATGGTCCTGAATACTCCCTCGTGGCAAAGGCTCTGTCGGTCACTGTCTTGGTGACCTTGGGACTCCTGGCTCTGGCTGTACCCGTGATCGCCGGGGTCTTGGGCGCGAGGGTCCGCATCAAGTCGAGGGCTGCGGGAACTTGGGGTTCGGGTCTCGGGACAAGCGCGGTGGTAGTTGCAGGCATCGTCACCATCGGTGTGGCGGTGGCGCAGGTGTATTTGATCCTGCTGGGAACGGGAATCTGCGACCTTGATGGCTGCTAGCGCCGCCGGCCCGACCGAGCGACGGTGCCCGTTGGCCTGATTCTTCGCTCGTCCGCAAGGCGTCTCCTGTGCCGCGATGTGTCGGGGGAGGAGGTATCGTCGCCGGCTGAGCGTCCAAGGCGAACGTCGTCCGCATGCTTGTGAATCCGGCAGCGTCTGGCGTCGTGATCGTGAAGGTACATACACCTAAATCGCGCACGAAGAATACGAGGTCGTTTGCGCTCGGTGTCAGGATGCTTCTACAACCCTGGTACGCAGTGCCGGAGAAAGTCACCGGCTCCGCTCAGTCCAATCCACGATTGGGGCTCGGCGGGTACCGCTTGTGCTGGATCTCAGCGGCTGGGGTGACCACACCCAGCGGAGCCACGTGCGCGGCGGGTAATAGTGCCCTCACTACGCCAACTTCCACCTTTCGCCCGACGTATCCGGCCGTGATGGGCACGGCTGCGCCAGCACTGCTGTCGCACACCAGATTCCCGATGAAGGAGATGGAGCAATTGCGCAGTGGCTGGAGGAAGGCCTGCACCGAGTTGGGAGCGTCCGCGAGAGCCGAACCAGCGAGAACGTTCGCACCAACGGTGACAGACACGATGACGCAAATTGCCCTAAGCGCAGCGCATGTCACCGGATTCATGTGGTGAGGGTTCCACAGCGTCGGATGAATTTGGGTGCGAAATCTCTCAGTCACCTCCCCTCCCCGGAGTGCGATTGGGGGTACGTGCCGGGCAAGGACATGACCGAAGAGGGATGGACCATCCGTGGGAAATGCCCCTCGAGGACCATGGGGTCATTTCCCACATACGCCCTGACGTTACGTCGCTTGAGCCCGATTCCGAATTATCAGAAGGTGGGTGGCGCGAAAGACCGAGCGCGCTCGGTTACCGCTATCCACGGGAATCCATAGGGCTCGAGCCCGGGGACAACAACTCGGACCACAGCCACCTCGAAAATCCTGCCCATCACCAGTTCCCGCGCCAGCACCGTCTCGAAACCAGCTCGGGAGAGTCCGTCGAGGATGATGGCGACATCACCGTGGAAAGAGCCCGTGGCCCGGTTGGGGAGATCGTCCACCGAGACAATGACTGAGTTCGCTGAAATCCACTCCGGTCCATACATGTCACTTCGCCGCAGGGCTTCGAACGATGCGCGCCCCAAATCGTCGCGGGCACCGGCGACGAAGATGGTGCGCGCCTGGACTGCCTCGGTTACAGCGCGAACCATGGCGATCTCCGGATCGAGATGACATCCATAGCCCTTGTAAATTCCAAGCCCGCGATCGTTGGACCATACATAAGCCATGCACGTCGGGATGCCAACCTCCGTAGGGCACCACATGATTGCCACATCGGAATCAGCCGAACGAATCTGCTGGACGATGCCGCCGATGACTTCGCCTCGTAAGGTATCTAGGTTGATCATGAGATTTGACTCGCCGTTCGCGTGTGCAAACTGCCAACAACTCGTTGCATCGCGCTCGACAACCTCATAGAGGCCAGCACACAGCGCCTCTGCGACATTGTTGCCCGATGCGAGGCCGTTGGACGATGCTGCCCATGGTGAACCGGTCATGGGCGGCTGCTCACTCGGAAGGTGAACCAACATTTCAGGGACAAGCCGTGTTTCCCCGCTGCGGAGATCCCACATGTGCGACCACGGGAATGCTCGATTGGTGGCGACGCGGGCATGGGTCACGTGTGGGAAGTGTTCGATCGGGACGGCCACGCGGCCCCCAACCTCGTCCACGGTGGCCACAAGGTCGCGGACATCATCTTCCTCGCCTACAAATCTTTCGATCGCCTCCATGGTGGCCGAGACCGCAGCAGCCTCTAGCGTGGCTCCCTTGCCCGCCTCCACCGCGAGTGAGCCTGAGGCCGGTCGCGTGGCGATGACGACCGGAATTCCGAGCGTGTCAAGGTCGGTGATGTCCGCAACACGCGTGATGCCGGCCTTATGAAGATGTGGCCGGATACGGGCTAAGGTGAGGGCCGGGTCCATCGCCCTATGCGTGCCCGCCACCCAGTCCTTGTCGGACCGAAACTACTGCGATCCGCGCTTGATAGCCGGGTGAGAATCGACCTCCAGAGAGTCTGAGACTGGATGGGTCATGGACTAGAGAACCTGTCTCGTCGCGAGCGCATGGAACGCACCGCGGCGTTCCATGAGTTCTCCGAAAGATCCATCCTCAACGACCCGACCGGCATGGAGCACCACGATGCGGTCCGCACCGATGATCGTCGACAGTCGGTGGGCCACGACGATCCGGGTCATGCCAAGTTCGGCGAGATTCTCAGTGACGACCCGCTGAGTGACGTTGTCCAGAGCACTTGTCGCTTCATCGAGCAGGAGGATGCGCGGTCGCGTCGCGAGCGCACGCGCAATAAGGAGGCGCTGGCGCTGTCCGCCGGAAAAGGCCCCACCGTTCAAAGTGATCATGGTCTCAAGCTTCATCGGCATGGCTCTGATGTCATCCGCTAGGGAGACGAGCTCGGCCAACTCCCAGGCCTCGTCAGGGGACAGGGTGGTAGCACCGGCAAGGTTCTGGTGAATGGTGCCAGGCATCAGCTGTCCATCTTGGAGCACCACCCCTAACTGACGCCGTACCGATTCGACGTCGAGGGTGGACAGGTCCACATCGTCGAACTCCACTGATCCGGCCTCGGGGGTCTCGAACCCTAGAAGCACGCGAAGGATCGTGGACTTCCCGCACCCGGAATGTCCCACAATTGCGACCATCTCCCCAGGGTTGATGTGAAGGTCGAGCTCATCGAGCACGGCAGGCGTATCAGGTTGGTAACGGAATGACACTGCACGCAGAGCAACTTCACCGCGAAGCAGACCAGGATCCGCGCGTCCATCACCTGATTCCGGTGCATCGGCCACGAGTTCGGCAGCGCGCTGCATTGCCGGTCGTAACTGCAGTGCCGTTCCAACGCCCGTGACGAGCGTCATGATGCCTGCAATGAAGAGCATATAAGTGGTCTGAAAGGCGATGAATGCTCCGACGTCCCTACCCGAGTCAGTGAGCGCCACACCAGCGAATAGCACCGCGGTCGACAACGTTCCGATGATTCCACCAAACAGCATCTGGTGTGATACGCGAATGGTGAGGTCTTGGCCAACGGCACCGCGGAAGCGGTCAGCCCATGCCGCGAACGCCCGAGGCTCGGCTCCAGCTACGCGCAGCTTCGGTATTGCGCTGAGGACCTGATACAGGAATCCGTTCACATTCCCCGTGGCTTGGTCCACCGATCGCTGAGCGCGGGCAACGCGCACAGCAAACACTAGAGAGAGCGCCAACACTATGAGGCCCCAAGAAACTGCGACGAGAGCGAGCGCAGGGATATAGATGAACAGGATCACGGCCGACAAAAGTGAAGCAAGGATGACGGGTAACGATCCGATGATCGACTGCTCAACGGGATCGCGGGCCATCTCGAGCGCCGAGAAGCGAATACTGAGGTCGCCGGGGCCTACACGCTTCACGAGTGCGATAGGGCTGCGCAGGACTCGCCCCCAAATTCCGCGCTGGAGTCTCCAAGACACTGTCGCCTCGAGGCCCGTTGCCGCTGCGGTCTGGGCGATCTGCACCGGAAGCACAGCGATAGCGGCGACCACCAGCACACCCAAGAGCCAGGCCAGGCGCGTTCGATCGCCTTCCGGAATGATCTCGCCGAACACGACGCCTGAAGCCAGTGGAACTGTGATGCTGACAGCAGCGATGACGAGTGACCACATCAGCACTCTCAGTATTTGACGCGACTGGCCTGAGATCGCCAGGCGAATGAGCCGCGATGGACTGAGGTTCTTGCCCACGGGCGGCTTGGAGAACGCGAACGCGTGGGAGATGAGAGTCGGAGCGTCAGCAGATTGAGCGTCAATCTCTACGCCATCAGATCCGATGAGGATGCCTTTGCCTTTGCGCATCACGAGAGCGAGTGGCGCGCCGTCGACGGAGAAGCTCACCATTGGTTCCACTGAGTTGACCCACCACATCGCCGGCAGCGTGACGGTGCGCGCGAATAACCCCGAGGTGGTGGCGATCGCGCGCACGGCAGAGATTCCTTCTCGACCGAGTAGCCCACCTCGAGGGGCCTTGATCGAATAGCCGTTGATGTGAGCAACCATCGATGCGACGACCACGAGGGGTTCTCCCGAGGTGATGGTCGGCACCACAGCCCTGTTGTCATCAACCTCGCGGGCAAGCAAGCGCAAACTTGCAGCTTCGACCCGGGCGGAGACTCCGGAATAGGCGATTGCCCACTCGCGCTCGGACATCTCCTTCTCGACGAAGGAACGCAGGGTGCACTCCCCGGCAACACCAAACAGCCACGAAACACCCTCGACTCGTTCGGCAGCCGCTACCCCGGCAAGCGGGTGGGCGGTGAGGGCCGTGCTTCCCTCACCCAGAATGCTCATGCGCTCTGCGACGGGCGCCCCAGATTCAGGGAGCAGGCGGCCGGCCAGGGTGGACGCGCCCTCCACTACGCGAACCCACGTGAGTTTGTCGACGACCGCGGTGCTGCCAGAAGTGAGGACGAAGGGGTCGATGCCTAGCCGGACAACATGCCCGGACGGCGGGGGAACGTTGGGGCGGACGACCGCACAGAGGGCCTCGGCGGTCGCTATCACCGAAGCATCGAGCTCAGACTCTGTCGCCACCGCAAGGGGGACCTCCACGGCTGAGGAGTGGTGAGCCAGAACCCATGCCCAGCCCGCTGGTGGAGCCGGCGTCGCAATGATTGCGGGTGCAAAAAGTGTCACGACAGGAACGCGGCGGCCGAGCCCTTCACCGGGGATGTCCTCAGCGAGGAACAAAGTCGTGTTCCCAGCCCGAAGGAATACTGGTGATCCCGGCTCGAAAGGTTTCACCTGCTCGACCTTGATGATGCTGGTGTCGCGCATGGCGCTCATTCCTGCACCAGCGTGGAGTACACGCCATTCCGAGCCATGAGTTCGTCATGGCGCCCCATCTCGACGACTTTCCCGGCAGACATCACGAGAATGAGATCGGCATCTCGTACCGTGCTGAGTCGATGTGCGACCACGATCGTGGTACATCCTCGACGTTGAAGGGCTGCATCAACCAGACCCTCGGTTTCCGAGTCAAGGGCGCTGGTGGCTTCGTCGAGCACCAGGATCGAAGGGTTGCGTACCAATGCTCGTGCGATCTCGAGTCGTTGTCGCTGCCCACCTGACCAGTTCGTTCCGCCATCGGCAACAACGGCGTCATACGATCCGACACGGGCGGTGATCGCATCGTGGATCTGAGCATCTCGTGCCGCACGGACGAGATCCTCGTCGGAGAACGAGGAATCCTACAGGGTGAGGTTCTCTCTCACCGTGCCGCTGAAGA
>CAZKFI010000076.1:0-9893 GCA_964551975.1 uncultured Bifidobacteriaceae bacterium
ACACCGCCATGATGTTCTTCCTCACCGAGCGGGTCGAAAGGCTGCGTGAGGCTGGTGCCGACACGGTCAGCGTCAGCCAGCTCGACTATGTGTTTACGAGTAATAACCCGCTATGGCAGGCGATCTCTGGCCGGCTGTGATCAGTCATTGACGACGCGCGCCGGGGCGCTTGCGGGAACCAGCATGGGCGCCAGCAGCCTGGTGGTATCGTCAAGCGATTTTGGCGCGCCGTAGAGATAGCCCTGCGCATAGGTGCAGCCGAGCGCCCCAAGAATGGCGGATTGCTCGTCGTTCTCGACGCCCTCGACGACGATCTGCAACGACTCCTGAACGAAGTTTCCGCGGCGACCGGAGGCAGTCCGCAGCCGTCCACATCACGAGCAGATGCCGCACGGTCTCAGTCGAATAGTGGTCGAGAACTTGTGCGCGGCAGTGTGGGCGGGCGTATCGCCTTTGCTGTCGTCGCCAGCGTCGGCATGGGCGTGTTTACCTGGTTCGCGGGGCTGATCCTGCCCTTCACGGACGCGTTCTCAGCCGGTGTCGGCGGTTTGATCGCGGGGTTTGCGACGGCGATCCTTGCCGGTCCCCCGCGCTGGTTCTCCAGCTGAGGTTCTCTGGGTGGGTTTGGCAGAGGAATCCGTTGCCTGGAGTCCCTGAGCATGCAGATGGGCTGCCATCAGGATGCCCATGAAGCACAGGTAGAGCCAGAGCAGGAAGACGATAGGTGCACCGAACACGGCAATAGCCACGCCCAAGGTGCTGGATCGTGCCGCGTAGATCGTCACGCCCACACTGACCCCGAGAATCCACACCGTCCCCAAGAGCACTGCCGGTGAGATCAACCCAACCGGCACGCGCACACCCGGCCCACGGTGCAGGGCCAGTCGGACCACGAACAGTGTCAGCAGCGCGATGATCACCCAGGCCAGCAGTGAGTTGTTTACGAGCGTATTGAGTACTCCCGAATCCGTTACCCCAAGTGAGCGCACAATCGGCCCGGCTAGCGCTGCCAGGAGCAGGACTGCGGTCGCCACGATGAGTCCGACGACGGTGCCGATGATCGCAGTCAGGCGCACCAGGGCACCCGGTTGCGTGGCGTCAACGTTGAAGGCCTGCTGCATGGCTAGGCGCATGCCGTAGAGAAAGCGCGAGGAGGCGTAGAGCGCGACGGCTACGCCAACGACCGAGGTCACCGAGACGGCCTGCGCCGAGGCCTTGGCACTCACCTGCACCAAGGCAGCGATCGCCGGCTCCATGGGCGACTGACCCTGCGGCAGCACCTGCGCCAGGGAGTTCGCGCCCTGGGTGATCTGCTCGGGAGTCAGGAGCACCCCTGCAAAAGCACCGATGACCACGGCAGCCGGCCCGACTGCCAGGGCTGCGAAAAACGCCATACCTGCCGCGTCCAGGGCACTGCCCTGCTCATGGGCTCGCTTTGCTACATCGCGTGCACGGGCCACCCACACCTGAACTCCAGGCGGCAATCGATCGGCCAGGGCAGCACCGGACGGCAGCCAAGTGGGGCGCGCGATCACCTGCCCATCCTTCTGGACGGCTCACTGACCGATGCACTCGCGTGGGCGCGCTCCTGCCCGGGCCACGCTGATAACCTGACGGCTCCCCGAGCCCCCGTAGCTCAGGGGATAGAGCAGTGGCCTCCGGAGCCATGCGCGCAGGTTCGAATCCTGCCGGGGGCACAGTTGACTTCCTCGTTCATCACTCACGTTGCCAGTTGGACAACGCCCTACTTTTGGTTGACGGGCAATCAGTCGGAAATCCACCGTGCAGGCGGCCTAACCCGCTACCGTGCTTAATGCGCAGCACCGTGAGCGCAGCCCTGATATCAGGAGCGTGGCCATGCCCCTAGGCGAGTTCTTGACTCTCGCCCGGGAAGAGGCCGGCCTAACCCCGGCCGAGCTTGCCGACAAAGTGCGGTTGCGCACCACCGTGCTCTTAGCCATTGAGGATGACGACTTCACGATGTGTGGCGGGGATGTCTACGCCCGCGGGCATCTCAAGGCGATTGCCAGTGCCTTAGACCTCGATCCGGATGCGGTTGTGGCGGTATACGACCAGGAGTTCGCCTCTCCCGACGATTAGGCGGCACGCTGCAGGTGGGGCCCTCGGTCAACCGGGAGTCGCGCGCGTGAGATTGCGTCGCCCCGTCGTCGCTGCCTGGAGCATGTCGAGGTCGACCTCGACACCTATGCCTGGGCCGCTGGGC
This sequence comes from uncultured Bifidobacteriaceae bacterium, assembly GCA_964551975.1. Taxonomy (GTDB): domain Bacteria; phylum Actinomycetota; class Actinomycetes; order S36-B12; family S36-B12; genus REEB426. The sequence continues at coordinate 2,225 of CAZKFI010000076.1, forward strand.
ACGGCAATGTGGCCATCCCGCAGAAGGAAGGGTGCCGTCAGGTCGCGTCGGTAATAGCGCTCCGACGCCGAGGTGTCGTTGGGCAGGGTGAAGTTCGGGAGAGCGGCAAGGGCAAGGTTTGCGGCGCGGCCGATCCCGGTCTCGAGCATGCCGCCGCACCACACCGGCACGCCACGTTCGGCACATGCATCGTGGATGCGACGCGATTCCAAGTAGCCGCCGACTCGACCGGGCTTGATGTTGACGATGCGACAGGCGCCACGCTCGATGGCGTCGATGGCATCGAGCGTGGAGCAGATGGATTCGTCCAAACACAGGGGTGTGGTGAGGAGTTGAGCAAGCTGGACGTGGCCAGCGATGTCGTCTTCTGGCAGAGGCTGCTCGATCATCTGCAGGTTGAAGTCATCTAACGCCAGCAGGGTGTGCATGGTGCTGCGGTCGTAGGCCCGATTGGCGTCGACGGTGAGCGGAAGATCTGGCCCGATCAACGCGCGAACCTCTCGCACGGGGTCCACGTCCCAGCCGGGCTGGATCTTCAACTTGATACGCCGGTAACCCTGGTGGCGATAGCCGTCCACCTCGGAAAGGAGGGCCTCCATGCTGGGGGCAATACCTACCGAGACACCGCAGAGCACCTGCTCGCGAGTGGCACCCAGGTAGTCGGCCAACGAGCGATCGACGGAGCGTAGCCAGGCATCCAATAGCGCCGTCTCCACCGTGGCCTTGGCCATATGGTGACCGACCACAGGACGCAGAATCTGACCTACTTCATCGATGGTGAAGTCATCGACGTCCATCAGGCGGGGCACCACGTGGTCACTCAACACCTGCTCGACCCCATCGACGTATTCCGAGTTGTAGACGGGCTCGCTCATCGCGACACATTCACCCCACCCCTGCACGCCCCCAATATCGGCACAGGCCAGCAGCACCTCGCGAGCACTTTGGGATCCGAATGACGTGGTGAACGGGCGCACCAGCGGCATAGCGACGCGAATGAGCGTCAGACGTTCCAGACGCATCCCTAGGCCCCGGGTGGTCCGCTGATGTCGCCCAACCGGGCCAGCGGGCCAAGCGCCGCTTCGGCCTGGGGATCAAGGTCCGCGACGTCGATGGTGCTACCCCACTCGCGCAGCGTGCGCTCGATGGAGCGGCGAGCGCGATCAAGTTTGCGTGCCACCATGCGCCGAGTCGCCCACTGCTGTTCGCGACGCCGCAGCGCGTCCTCGATCCCTTCAGCTTGTTCACCAGTGCAGTCCAGTCCAAGTGAACGCTGGAGGCCGAGCCGCACGTCGATGCGATAGTCGTGACCAACGCGCACGAACGTACCCGGCTTGGAGTGCATGCCGTTGAGGAGATCGACGGTGGCCAATACGAACGTTGTGATGGGCCGGAACTTCACCTCACGCGGCACCAGCGGGGGCCGGGTATTCGGTGCCCCCATCCACCAGGGCGGCTGCAGGATCATTCGGTAGCCGAACTTGCTCACCGGGTCGTCATGGTGCACCAGCATCAGGTGGCGCGACCTGCCCGCAGGAAGGGGCGGCGCCTCACCGGGTTCACTGACCTGCAGCACCGTGTTGCCGGGGTCGACGCGATTGGGATCGGCACGCCAGCGGATCCAGAACTGGGTGCGAAATGGCACGCCTAGGTAGAGCCCACCGGACACATCAAGTGCGGTGAGTGCGGGGATGCCCTCTGCGCCCCCCGGCAGCATGCTCACGTCCAGGGCGATGTTGGCGCCCAGACTCTCGCCCACCAGGTACACCCTCGGCTGCGCCATCCCGGCAGGGAAGGAACGGATGCGATCGCGGACGCCCTCCAGTACTAGGCGGGTGAGGTGTTCCCCGTCGAGTGTTCGGTTGAGCGCCAAAGCGGAGGGCACCAGGGCGTACTGCGGGACGACGGTCGCGCAGTCACCGCGGGTGAGGTACTCCAAAGCCTCGGTGAGCGTGTAGTTGAAGTAGCCCACGCCCGTTGGTACGCCGATCACGATGGTGCTGCGCTCGAATGCGCCGCAGTCCACCATGTCCTGCACGGTGAGGCGGGCACGCTCGGCGAGATCACCTGCAGACTCGTAGCCACCCACCACGCGCACCGGCTCGCGAGCCGGCTCACCCATGACCGCAGTGATCTCCTCGGCCTTCAGGGCCATCAGCACGAAGCGGCGTCCCTCCTTGCCGAGTGCGTCGAAGGGCATAGCCGAACGTGGGCCGCTGGAGACAAACGGTGACGTCGGTGGCACCGGGTAGGCGGGTTCGACGATGTCATCGCGCCGCTCAACCATGCCCGTGACGCGGCGTAGCGCCAACGTGCCACCGCTCACCATCGCACCGAGAACTAGACCGTGCGCAACGAGGGATCCGAGTGCGCCCGTATCTCGACGCACGACGGCCGCCATCCCGCGCTCGATGCCGCGTGCAGCCAGTTGTTCACCCACCATCAGGGCGCTCAGCCCTAGGGCTGATCCGACACCCAGGCCCGCCGCCTTGGCGAGGGTGCGAGCATCAGATTCGCTTACGGCGTGCCGCTCGGGTGCGACGATGCCGAACTGTCGGGCACGTCGGGAACCTGCAACGACACTGAACGCGACGACCCCAGCACCGGTGAGCACACTGGGAATGAGCGTGGTGTCCAGGCCGGGACGCAGTCCGAGTCTGCGCTGCAGCAGTTCCTCCCAGGCAGCCGCTGAACCGCCAGCGAGTCCTGCGAAGGCGATGATGCGCCCTGCGGTTGCCGCCGCGGAGGCAGCCATCGAATGATCAGCGACTCGAGAGGCGGCAACGGAAGTCGCCATGCCACCGGCCATCGCAGCACCGGCGACCACCATGCTCGCTTTGAGTCCAGGCCGCCGACCAGGTAGCGCTGCCACTGCCTCCAGCGCGGACCAGGCTGTTGCCGTCAATTGGTAGTGCGTGGCCGCCACCGCACCCGTGGCCACCGCCTGCTGCAGTGGCGAGCGTGGGAGCAGGCCGCGGGCGAAGGTACCTGCAATGGACCAAGAGGCACCGGCGACTCCGGCCTGAACTGCACGATCACTTGCCCAGTTGGTGACCCAGGAGGCTCGACGGGGCCAACGCCGCCGCACGACCACCTCGATCGGCAGGCTCGAGCCGGGTGCGTTGAACTGGGGCACTCCTGCATTCTGGCGCAGCCAACTGGCCGCCACCGGGATTCCCGATTTCATGCCGGTCACCTAGTCTCTTCCCATGCCCAGCTACGAGTTCCGCTGTCGGGCCTGCGGTGAGACCTTCACGGTTGCGCGCCCCATGGACCAGTCGTCGCAGCCGGCGGCCTGCCCATCAGGTCACCAGGACACCGTCCGTCTGCTGAATTTCGCGGCCGTCGGTGGCGGCGCCTCGGCTGGGTCGAATCAGGGCAGTTCCGGATCGTGGGCGAGTAGCTCCTCGGGAGGATGCTGCGGCGGAGGCTGCTGCGGATAGTCCCGCCACTACGCGTCGGTTTGCCCCAGGGCGGTCATCCAGGCTGGAATGCGACGCGGGGTGCCGTCAGCGCTATCGACTGCGGCATGGCGGGTCCAGGCCGTAGCTCTGGGCGCACCGTCCACGGTCAACAGGTACTGCATGCGAAATGATGCGCGCCCCATCTCCGCCACCGCCAGATGCACGTCAACAAGATCATCGAAACGCAATGGAGCGCGGTAGCGCAGGTTGACCTCGATGACCGCGAAGTCGATGCCCTCTTCGCGGACTTTGGTGTAGGGGTGTCCAACTGATCGCAGGTATTCCACTCGGGCGGTTTCGAGGTAGGGCAGATAGCGCGCGTGGTGCACAACGCCCATGGCATCGGTTTCGGCGAATCGAACCCGCACCTGATGCGTGAACGGATAGCTGTCCGGATCAAGGGGTGGCTCCATGCTCATGGCTCATCCTCTCTACCGCTATCCAGTTCCCCTCCGACGACGTCCAGCGGATCGAACTCCAGGGGTTCCAGGTCCACCGCGACGATCTGCGTGCCGTGACTTGCCCCGGTTGCCGCGAGCAGTGGCCGGCCCACGTGGTGTTCACCGTTCCAGGCTCGCAGCACCAACGTGAAGGAGTCCTGTCCACCCGGCTGCCACTCCCAAGACAGGTGGACCAGTGGCGCCCTGGGCGTTGCCTGTTGACCCAGGGTCACCAAGCTGCGCTGGATTGCCCGCCTCGTTTCAATCGGCATGTACAGCCACATGGCGCTGTGCCAGAACAGCGTTACCGCACCGGGCTGCAGGTCCAGGTGCGCCGCGAAGGTGCCGGCATCGCGGCGCTCCACCTGGGCCGGAATGCGCGCAGCGATCTGTAGTGCGTTGCCCAGTCGAGTGAAGCGTTCGACATCATCGACCCAGATATACGAGCTCAAGGTCAACCGCCCGTCCTGGGTCGTCGGATCGATTGGGGCGAGATCACAACCCCGACGCTCAATGACCGTTGGCATCGGGCCGGCTTCGAGTTGCGGGTTGCCGGGCAGATGATCGGCTCGCAGGTTCAAGCCTGCCGAACTGCCGATCTCCAGTAGGCGAACGGGGTGACTCAGGCCGAGATCACGGAGCAGGCTCATCCCACGTCGCAACAGCACCGCTCGACCAGTCTCATTGGTTTGGGGAACATTGCTCAGACCCAATGCCAACTCACGTGGATGCTCAAGTAATGCGTCGACCACCGCGGCATCAAAAGCCTGCCAGGCAGCCTGACCTATCGGCGGTGTGCCCCCAAGGGTCGGTAGGTGGATCGCCACCGCGGGTAGCCGCCGCTCCAGTGCCAATCGATGCACCACGGCCATAACGCGCAGCCCGATGAGATCACCGAACCGCACTCGCGCAGGTAGTGAATCCGCCAGTACTGACTGGCTCGCCAGTGCGACGGTCTGGCAGATGCGTGCGGCGATCGGTGAACCGCGGTGGTTGCAGTACTGGCCCTGCCAGGTAAGCGCCTGGACGAGGTCGACCAGGTCGTCATCGGCTGGCCGCTGCACGGCCCTACTCTGCTGCATGCGGTGGCTATCGCGACGAACTGACGCCGATACGCTCCAGTCGTGCCGCAGTCCAGTGATCAGTCGGGTACGTCGAATACGTCAACCCCGACGGCAACGGACACCTCTGTGCACTATGCGGCCGCTGCATTGGGGCCGTACCCGGTGCTGGTTGCGGTGCTCTGCTCGGTGCTACTCATCGCCAACATCGGCGCTACCAAGCTGATTGCCTTCGGACCGATCATCGTTGACGGCGGTGCGTTCCTGTTTCCGTTGACCTACATCATCGGCGACATCCTCACCGAGGTCTATGGCTGGCGAGCAGCACGACGTGCCGTACTCACCGGATTCGCCATGTCCATCTTGGCTGCCATCACGTTTTGGGTAGTGCAGATCTCCCCCGCGGCCGATGGCTATGCCAATCAGGAGGCATTCGAGGCGGTTCTGGGATTCGTCCCACGCATCGTGCTGGCTAGTGTCTGCGCTTTCCTGGTGGGGCAACTGCTCAACTCCTACGTCTTGGTGCGAATCAAGGCACGCACCAAGGAACGATTCCTCTGGGCTCGACTCCTGGGATCCACCGCCGTAGGCGAACTCGCCGACACCATTGTCTTCTGCACCATCGCCTTCGCCGGCATCATTTCCGGCGTCGAGTTCATCACCTACGTCGTGGTGGGTTACGTCTACAAGACTCTCGTCGAGGTCGTGCTGCTCCCAGTGAGCTACCGCGTCATCGCCTGGATCAAGCGTTTGGAACCGTCCTACGGACTACCCGCCAACGCCAAGCCCATCCGGCCGAGTACTTCCTCCTTGTAGTCCCAGTAGGTGCCCGCTTCAATGGCCAATCGCATGCCCTCGACCAACTGAACAATGAAGTACTCATTGTGAATTGAGGCCAGGGTCGCTGCGATCATCTCCTTGGCGCGAAAGGCGTGATGCAGATAGGCCCGGGTGTAGTGGTGACAGGTGTAGCAGCCGCACTCCTCATCGATCGGTGCAAACGCCCTTCGATTGGCACTGGCCGTGATGTTGAAGCGGCCGTGCCGGGTATAGATCGCAGCGTTGCGCGCATTGCGGGTCGGGGCCACGCAGTCGAAGGTGTCGGCACCCTGCTCGACGCCGGTGAACAGGTCAATGGGATCACCGATGCCCAGCAGGTGCCGCGGTGCCGTATCCGGTAACTCCTCGCAGACCCACCGCACAATCGTGCCGAGTTCGGCTTTCTGGAGGGCTCCACCGATACCGAAGCCATCGAACCCGGTGCCACCGAGACCTTGGCCCTCCGGACCAAGACTGACCAGTCCCCGCGCTGACTGCCGACGAAGATCCTCGTACTGCGCCCCCTGCACCACACCGAGGAGTTGCTGATACGGCAGCTGGGCCCGTTCAGCGGTCAAGCGTGCATGTTCCAGCAGGCAGCGCCGCGCCCAATCCTGGGTTCGGGCAACGCTGGACTCCTGGTACCCGCGGGTGTTCAGCAATGTTGTGCATTCATCGAAGGCGAAGATGATGTCGGCGCCCAACTGATGCTGCACCTGCATCGATACCTCTGGAGTGAAGCGATGCATGGAGCCGTCCAGATGTGACTTAAATGTGACACCGTCATCATCGACCTGCGCCAGACGATCCTTGCCAGCGGCTACGACATCGTCGTGACGAACACCAGCCGATTCCATGGCAATGACCTTCTTGAATCCAACCCCCAGCGACAGCACCTGGAATCCACCACTGTCCGTGAAGGTCGGCCCCGACCAATTCATGAAGGTCCCAAGACCGCCCGCCTCCTCCACGATCTGAGCCCCTGGCTGCAGATAGAGGTGATAGGCGTTGGCCAGCAGCGCCTGCGCTCCCAGCTCAACCATCATCTCGGGAAGGACCGCCTTGACGGTGGCCTTGGTACCGACCGGGATGAACGCTGGTGTGCGGATCAGCCCGTGCGGAGTGCGCCAGGTTCCGGTGCGACCGAGTACCGGCCTGGAGCTATCGGGTGGTTCAGTCAGGCGCGCTTCGACGACGAACCCGGGCTCGCTCACTCCTGCCCGGGCGGGGCGAGCTCGTCGGTTGGTGGGAACTGGTCACGGGCCGGGGCGATCCAGGTGCGCAACGCCTCGGCAACCTCAGCATCGACCCCAGCGCATTCGTAGACCGAGATATCCAGGAACACCTCGCTCCCCGATTGCACGGTCGCCGCCTCCCCAGTGCCACCGGTGCATCCTTCGGTGTCACCACTGACACTCAGCGCCTGCACAGCGGGTAGTCCGTCGGCCAGGGCCGCCCACACCTCGGGCGTTGTCTCGGCAACGCCACCCCCCAATGCGTCGCCGTAGCTGTCGACGGCGATCTCCGACAACTCCTTGGTCACGGTGAGGGTCCAGCTGCGGTGGTACTGCGGTGGCACCGACGAGTCAGTGAATCGGTAGGTGACGATGGCGTCGTCCGCCAGTGCCGGAATCGCCTGTGCCGTGGCACTCACGGCGGGGTCGGCTGTCGCGCCGGCTGTCGAGCTGGGTGTCGAGCTGGGTGCGTCAGTGGAACTGCTCATCGAGCAGGCGGCGAGCAGCGGCAGCAGGATGGCCGCGCTAAGGAGTCGGCGGGTACGCATGCTGCATTCTGACGTATCCGCCTCAGCGTCATTGGGCGGTAGGGCATCTCATCGACCATGGCGCACCTTCTGGTACCACTCGGACAGTCGTGCCAAGCCCTC
>CAZKFI010000077.1:0-9767 GCA_964551975.1 uncultured Bifidobacteriaceae bacterium
GCCCAACGCCTGCCTGGTGGCTAGGAGTGCGCTGCGGGCGAAGCGACCGATGCCCCTGGTGCCGAATGCTGCGGTCTGCAGACTGCGCGCATCGAAGAGCACGTCACTACCGCTTGCTGGAGCTGAGGATGTCTGGGTATTGGAAGACGGTAGGCCGGCAATAGCAAGGCGAAGGCGAAGGGCTGCTGCTACTCGACCCAACTCATCGCCGTGGTTATCGGTGCGACGCACGAGCATGGCGTCGCTGTCGTAGGGGCCGGCCGCTAGCCATGTCTGCGCGGCCTGAACACCTGCCGCGTCCAAGGGTGCGAGATGCAGTGCGGCTGCGTCGGGCAGTTCCGGCAGACCATCTGGCGTGATCCACTCGACCTGCTCCGCCGGCGGGTTGCCTAGGTAGGCCGGGTCGGCGAGGTGCTGCTGGTTGGCGTTGACGAGGCGCAGGTGACGCTCTCGGATTATCCGCTGCCGGATGCCCTTGGGTAGCGCCTGCATGAATCGCTGCAGCCGGTACTTCACCGCGCGTGCGATGCGGGCTACGGGTCGCGTCCATCTCCAGAACCGTGAGGCCTCGACTCCGGCCAGTGCGCTGCGCAGTTCGTGGATCTGCTGCGCAGTAGCCCGTGGGTCCACCTGATTACGGGCCTGGTTCAGTAGCAGTTCCCTCTGCCAGGCGGAACGGATCGACTGACGGTCGTCACGATCCTGTAGCCGCGCCTGTTCAGCGGTCAACCAGCCGGCGCTTCCGGTGTCAATGACGTTCAGTGGCGTAGCGATCGGTTCAAGGAGTTCTGGCTTGTCGTTGCGCACGTACCAGCGGTTGACGCCATCGAACGCTGCGTAGCGATACCCCTTGGTGAGGAGGTCGCTTTCCCACTCCTGATGCGAAGGTTCGGCGGTGCCGGGCTTGACTGCCTCAACGCACAAGACCCAGGGGCGGTGCCGCTGAAGACCTCGTAGGACGTCGGCTTCGGCGCCTTCGACGTCGATGGACATGAAGTGCACCTCGACGAGCCCGTGCCGGTCCAGCATTTCGTCCACTGTCCAGGTCGGAACCGGTGTTTCGACGACCTCGTACCCGCGGGCGCGCGCAGCCTGCGCCTCCCGCGCATCCAGAGTGCCCAGGCCAGTGCCCGGCACGCGATAGAAGGTCAACGATCCGGACTGGGCACCTGCCGCGGCTTGCTCAACGATGTCACCGGGGCGCTGCGCACGCAGTTCATGGGCCAGCTCAGGGTCAGCCTCCACAAGTAGGCCGCGCCAACCAAGGTCGTACAGGCTCGCGGTGATGCTCAGTGTGCGCGGTTCGTTGGCACCGATATCGACATAGGTAAAGGGACTGCTCTCGCCTCCGCCCGGACCATCGTGGAAGGCGTGCCAGACGCGGACGTCCTCGCCGTTCTGCGCATAGGAAATGCGTCGCACTAGAAGTCCGTCCAGAGGGCCTGCGGATCGACCAGCAAACGTTGATCGTGACGCACCATGATTGCCGCGATCGCGTCAAGGTCGACGGTGTGACGCCAACCGAGTTCGACCACGGCTGCCCGACAGTCACCCACCATCATGTTGGTATCAGTTTGTCGTCGACGACCTGCGTTGCTGATCACATAGTTTGACCAGTCGTCGATCCCTGCCGCAGCAAAAGCCTTCATCAGGAAGAAGCGCAGCCAGTGTGAGATACCCGTGGCCAGCAGGTAGTCCTTGGGTTTGTCCGCACGAACCATGAGCATCATGCCGCGCACATAGTCCGGCGCCCAGCCCCAATCCCGTGCCACATCCAGATCACCGAGTTCCAGGGTTTCCTGCATACCCGCGGCGATACGCGCCACCGCCATGCTGATGCGTCGGGTGACGAACCCTTCACCGCGCAGGGGTGATTCATGGTTGTAGAGCACACCGGATACGGCATGCAGGCCGTGTTCCCTGGCCTGCCGCACCAGCGCCATCGCATCGGCCTTTGATTCGCCGTATGGCGTCTTGGGCGCGAAGTGCGTGCGCTCAGTTTGCGGGATCGCATCAGCACCTTCGAATACCGACGCCGACGACGCCTGGAAGAACCGCACACCAGTGCGCTCGCCGAGTGCCTGCAGCATTGCTGCGACCGCGTCGACGTTGATGGCACGGACCTCGTCGACGTGATCCCAGGATAGGCCCGGTGCGGTAAAGCCTCCGAGGTTGTAGGTCTCATCTGGTTGCACGTCCCGAATCACCGACATCAAACCGGGTGTATCCGCGAGATCGCATTCGATGAGCTGCAGGCTCGGTACGTAGCGCAACAGCCGCTCAGTGTCTGTGCCAGGTTTGACGAGGCCGAAGACGTCGGCTCCCTCGCGGGCCAGCAGGGTGGCCAGGATGGTGCCGTCCTGCCCGGCTGCACCCGTGATTAGGGCACGCATCACTGCTCGCTCAGATCAACACTCGCTTAGAAGGAGCCTTCGCTGGCGCCCTCGAGGCGAGCGATATCGGCGTCCACCATGATGTGCGCCAACTCCTGCGGGAGCACCTTCGGCTCCCAGCCCAACGTTTTCCGCGCCTTACTGAAGTCGCCGATGAGTTGGTCAACCTCGGTGGGTCGCAGGAACTTCGGGTCGAAGCGGACGTAGTCCTCCCAATTCAGCCCGACATGACTGAACGAGAACTCCAAGAAATCCCGTACGGTGTGCGCTGTTCCGGTAGCAAGGACGAAGTCATCGGCAGTGTCAGCCTGCAGCATCCGCCACATGCCTTCGACGTACTCCTTGGCATAACCCCAGTCACGTACGGAATCAAGGTTGCCCATCCACAGTTCCTGCTGCAGTCCCTTGGTGATCGCTGCCACGGCCTTGGTGATCTTGCGGGTGACGAAGGTTTCCCCACGTCGGGGGGACTCGTGGTTGAACAGGATGCCGTTCACGGCGTACATGCCGTAGGCCTCGCGATAGTTGCGCACAATCCAGTACGAGTACACCTTGGCCACGCCGTAGGGGCTTCGCGGGTAGAACGGGGTTTCCTCATCCTGCGGCGGCGGTGTCGCACCGAACATCTCGCTGGAACTTGCCTGGTAGAAGCGGATGGGTGCGCCTGAGCGGCGGATTGCTTCGAGCATGTTCAGCGTCGAGACGCCGGTGGCCTCTGCGGTGTACACCGGTTCGTCGAACGACACGCGCACATGCGATTGCGCAGCCAGGTTGTAGACCTCGGTTGGCTGGATCACGTCGATGAGTTCGGCCATCCGAGCTGCGTCGGTGGTGTCGCCGTAGTGCAGCTGCAGATTGGCGCCAGGCAGGTGGTCGTCGTGGTGAATGTGGTCGATCCGTGAACGGTTGAACGTGGACGACCGGCGTACCAGGCCATGAACGTCGTACCCCTTGGCCAGCAGCAGCTCAGCGAGATAGGAGCCGTCCTGGCCGGTGACGCCGGTGATCAACGCCCGAGGCTGGCTCACAGGGTCTCCCATCGATACGAGGCGCTCCCGCGCCATCATGCGGCAGGTCACGCATGCTCGGCCGAGCCTACCGGCCCTGCAGCACCTGACTGATCGCCTGGCGCAAGGGTCCGGCGGTGGCCGCGCTCCCCAATCCATTGAGGTGGCTGTCATCCCCATAGGCCAGCCGCCCGTCGAGTACGGCGGAACAGCGCTCCTGGTCGCAGAAGATCGGCCACGGATCCCACAGCTCCAGCGCCGGGAATTGTTCGGCGAGTTGCTCTTCGCGTTGTCGGGTCTCCGCGCTGATGGATGCCACCTCGTCGCGGGGCAACTCGCAGGTGGCGTTCACTAGGCCGCCCTGGCATGGATTTGGACCGAGTGCTGCCCCGAATGGCCGCCAGCGCGGCACGTCGCGCGCAAGTAGAACGGGAATTCCGGCAGTCGTGAGTTCGGCGACTGTGCGATGCAGGTCATTCGGGACCCCTCGGTGACCCAGTACGACGAGGGACGCTGGTTGATCACCTGCACCGAGGGCGACGTCCATAACGGCGTCGACGAGCTCCGGACAGTTCGTCACCCGACTATTCGCCTGGGTCTGACGGATCAGGGGGCAGTCACCACCGGTCAGTGCCATGACGTCGTAGCCCAGTGCATGCCCTGCTGCCACGACCCCGTTGGAGAGCGAGTCCGCGTGGGAGTCACCCGCGAGAATGATTAATCCCTGACTCGGGCTGCCTGTTGCGTTGGCTGCATTGACGGGGAAGGTGCAGCGCGCGAGATCGGCCGGGGTGAACGTCGTATCCACCAGGAGGCAGCCGGTTTGCACACCAAGTGTTGGCACGCCTTGGTCCTGTGCGTACGCGGCGGTGCGGGGTCCGATGACCAGCAGGAGCACCGCCGCCAGGATGACTGCGCCACTGGTGGCTACCCCAAGTGCAAGTACGGTTCGAAGGCGCGGCATGGGTGCCGATCGGATGGGTTGTTCGACCAGGCGGTAGGCGAGCCATGCCGGAATGAATGACACCAGTGCGGCGATTGGCGCAGTCCATGGGTTGGGAAAGAGTGCGACCGCGAACAGGATGATCGGCCAGTGCCACAGATAGATGCTGTAGGACCCATCTCCGATGCGCACCATCGGTGTGGATGCCAGAAATCGATGGACCAGCGTGGAATCAGCAGCATTGCCGTTGGTCTTTCCACTGTGTAGGTGCCCTGCGGCAATGACGGCGGCGGTACCCAGCACGGGCAGTAGTGCCGCGAATCCGGGGAACGGGGTGGTGTCGTTGATGGCGAAGAGGCCGATGACGATGACGACAACACCGAACCAGGTCAGGGCGGCCTGCAGTCCACCTGCGTTCCGGCGGCGACTGAGTGCGCCGGCGCTGATCGCAATGAGTGCCCCCACCCCGAACTCCCAGGCACGGGTGGGGGAGGAGTAGAAGGCCCAGGTCTGGGGCTGGTCGGTGAATGCGATCCACGAGCCACCGAAAGTCAGCAGGAGACTGACCAGGAAACTCCCCAGCGTGAGGAGCGCTACCACCAGCAGCGGACCCCGCGGGTTGGAGGCCTTGCGCCACCAGCGTGCCGAGAGTGCGATGCCGCCCAGGATGACGAGGGGAAACACGAGGTAGAACTGTTCTTCGACCGACAGTGACCAGGTGTGCAGCAATGGGTTCGCCTCGGCTGCCGGATCGAAGTAGCCGCCGACCGTGCGCGCGATCACTAAGTTCGCTGCCAGCAGCATGGCACCGATGCCGGTTGCCGCGGTCACCTGCTGCGGCCCGTACGGCGATTCCAACAGCAGCGACAGCACCAGCACAACGAACGTCATCAACGCCAGAGCAGGAAGTAATCGTTTGGCTCGGCGTGCGTAGAACACGGCTGCCGACCAGCGCCCGAGGGCCCGCTCACGGAGAATCAGCGCGGTAATCACGTAGCCGGAGATCACGAAGAAAATGTCAACGCCCGTGAAGCCACCTGGTACCGGGAGACCGGCATGGAAGGCCACCACCGCTAGTACCGCTATCGCACGCAATCCTTGAACGTCACGGCGGCGATGTGCCGGCTCGCCGCTTCCTGCGCCTGCAGTACCTACACTGCTAAGCGTGGGCTCGACTGGTGAACTAGTGCCAGGGGTTCTCGCGCTCATGGCTACCTACCGTCCTGGCTCTGCGCTCGTTGAACGGGTGCGCAGCATCACCTCGATGGTAGACGACGTGGTCATTGCCGACGATGCAAGTCCGTGCACGACGGACCCGGTCCTGCGCGAGACGGCAGCCATAGCGGGGGTGCGGATCCAACGCTTCTTCCGCAACGCCGGTATCGCTCGATCACTGAACTTCGGCCTGCAGTTGGCTCAGCAGCGCCAACTACCTTGGTTGCTGACAATGGACCAGGACACGCAGGTGAGCTCGAATCATGTGCGAACCCTGGTAGATGCCGCGCAGGGCTGGGACGCGACGGCGACTGGAACATCGACCGAGAGGGTGGGTGTGATCGGACCGGAGATCCTTCGGGATTCCGACGGTGCGCTCGCCTATCCGACGAACGCGGACGGTGCGCTGCTGCGCACAGCCGAGGTCTTCCAGTCGGGTGCGCTCTGGTCCGTGGCCGCTCTGACTGACGTGGGCGGATTCGATGAGGACCTGGGCATTGATGCGGTCGACGCCGCAGCCTGCTTGGCGCTGCGTCAATCTGGTTACGCCGTCCTGCTGGTCCCCGGTCTGGCGATTGATCACGGGTACGGCACCGGACGTGCGGTACGCATCCTGGGGCGAACCGTTCGGGCCACCGGTCATAGCCCGCAGCGGCGCACCACCATGGTGCGCAATCGCCTGCGTCTAGCGCCTGCGGAGTTTCGCGCATCCCCCGCTCAGGGTCTGCGCAGTCTGCGCCGCCTCGCGGTGAATACCGCCCTTGCCGTCACCATTGAGGAGAACCGCTGGGCCAAGGCCAAGGCCAGCCTGCGCGGCCTGTTGCCCGCCAGCAAGCGCTAGCCTCGCATTCGTGAAGGGGATCGTCCTGGCCGGTGGTACCGGCTCACGCCTGTGGCCAATTACCCGGGGCGTCAGCAAACAACTCCTGCCGGTCTACGACAAGCCGATGATCCACTACCCGCTGGCCACCCTGATGGCTGCCGGACTACGCGAAATCCTTGTCATCACCACACCCGAGGATTCCCCGTCATTCTCACGCCTGCTGGGTGATGGTCACGACCTCGGCATGCGGCTTGCCTATGCCGTGCAACCGAAGCCAGAGGGCCTGGCCCAGGCCTTCCTCATCGCTGAGGAGTTCCTAGCTGGTGACCAGGCGGCCCTGATCCTCGGTGACAACCTTTTCTATGGGCATGGACTCGGCCGCAAGCTCTCCACCCTGACCCAGCAGCAGGGCGCCCACGTGTTCGCCTACGAGGTGGCCAATCCGCGTGAGTACGGAGTCGTGGAGTTTGACAATCAAGGTGTCGTGCTCTCTATCGAAGAGAAGCCCGAGGCACCGCGCAGCAACTACGCCGTGCCAGGCCTGTATTTCTACGACGAGCAGGTTGTTGACGTTGCCCGCAGCATCAAGCCGAGTGCTCGCGGTGAGCTCGAGATCACTGCAGTGAACGACCACTACCTGCAGCGCGGCGCACTGACCGTCACGGTGCTGGAACGAGGCACTGCATGGCTGGATACGGGTACGTTCCGCAGCCTGCAGGACGCCGGTGAATTCGTCCGCGTCATCGAAGACCGTCAGGGCACCAAGGTCGGCTGTATCGAGGAGATTGCCTGGCGAAACGGCTGGATCGACGATGCGCAACTCATCGCACTGGCCGACCCGCTACGCAAATCCGGATACGGCGATTACCTCATGCAGCTAGCTGCCCGCGGGCAATCTGCTTCTTGAACCCATTGACCTTTCACTCGGAGACTTGATTCACCTGGGTCGCGCAGGCACACCCACCACGGTGGCGCCTTGCTTCACATCGCTCAGTACTACGGCTCCCGCGCCGATTCGTGCGCCTGCACCCACGTGTACTCCCGGGCAAATTACCGCGCCCGCACCTACGAAGACCTCGTCTTCCAGGGTGACATCTCCACAAAGAATCACTCCTGGGCTCAGGCTGCTAAAGGACCCCACGACGCAATCGTGTGCGATGCGAACGCCAGGATTGATGAGCGCCCCTTGGCCTATCCGCACGTGGACCGTGGCACTGGCCTGCGCTAGGACCACGCTGCCACTGCCAATCACCACGTTCGCTCCGATTGCGGCCGTGGGGTCAAGCACGGTGAGGAGTTTGAGTTCGTTCTCCAGAACCTGTCCGGTCATCTTGCGTCGCTGTTGTTCGTTACCGATAGCCACACACACCGATGTTCCCTTGGGTAGTTCGCTCAGTGCCTCGTCCGACCCAAGCCAGCAGGCATTCAACGCATTCATCCGGTGTTCATCCGGTGGCTCCAGGCTTATAAACCCGAGAAACCGTGAAGTCTCGCCCCTTGAGGCGCCAAGCACTGCGAGAACCTCGTGTCCAAGTCCGCCGGCACCAACGATCGCGAATTCACGGACCTGATCAGACATCAGGATCCGAGTTCCCCAGCAGGGGCAAACGTCCAGTCTGACTGCAGCACCCGCCCCGTTCGTGCATCGGTGAAACCCCGCTCGACGAACACAGGTTCCCAGCCGCGTTCCGCGAAGAACGCCATGACCTGCGGGTGCAACCAACTGCCCTCATAGAGGGGCACGTGTGAGGTTTCCAACTGGACCCCCACCATGTCAGGCCAGCGATCACCAATTCCTGCGAGGACCTGCTCCTCGAACCCCTGGGTGTCGATCTTGAGAAATATGCGCCGCTGCTGCTCCAGTTCTGGCAGTTCATCTAGTCGGCGAACCTGCACGATCTGCTCGCGAATCGTTGCGGAGTCCGGCGCCGCCTGCAGATGCCCATCCGACATGGCAACCAGACTGGAACTCATTGAGTTTGCCGAGACATTGATGACCGACTCGGACTGCGCAGCACCCAGTGCCAGGTGCAAGCACTGCCACTGGTCATCACCAGCAGCACGCTTACTTAATGCCACAAAGGCGTCGTCCAGGGGTTCAATGGAAAGGATCACTCCGGAGTAACCGGCCATGCGCAGTTCACTGGCGTACTGCCCGGTGTTAGCGCCAACATCAACGACAACTGTGGGTGCCAGTGTGGTCAAGAGTTGATTGCGGGCGTAGGCATCGGAGTCCTGATAACGCAGATGCAAGAGATCAACACCGAACCGATGAGCCAACTGGTGGGCACGCGTCGGCAGGGCCATGCCTGAATCCTAGGTTGACGAGGGCAATGAGCTGGCCCCGCAATCTCGGGCGAGTTCCCCTCGCAGGCGCATGACTAGGTGAGCAACCTCGGAAACGCTCCGACTGCAGACCCGGCGGCCACCGTGGGTCAGCGCGATGCGTGGCTCAATTGGTCGCGCACCACAGATCAGTGCCTCATAGGCGCGAAAGGTCTCCAGGTTGATGAATCCCGGTGGGCAGAGGGCCGCATCTGCCTGGAGGAGTTGCTCGACGTAGGACTCCCGGGCACCCGGTGCTGCGCCATCAAGCGCACCTGAGCCCTCGTGATCGAATCCGGACCAGCCTTCACCGAGCACCTCAATCAGGACACCGTGCTGGCGAGCAGCGCGCATCAGCATGATCTGTCGCTGTGGTTGACCACCGGCACCGCGGAACACCATGCGCCACCGGCGAGCATCGCCAGCACTGGCGTGGGTCAAGAGCGATGTCTCTGCCCCCAGTTCAACACCGCGATGCGCTAGGTGGGAGCAGAATTCATCCGCGAAGCGATTGGTGTAGCCCAGGGGCATCACATGCACGGCAGTACCCACTTCGCGCCAGGCGCGCATTCGTGCTCGCGTGGCACGCCCGGTGCGTAGGAGGTCAAGCACTGCGGTGGGGCGTATCGAAGTTCCGAGCGCCTGGGTCGCGAGGACGATCGCTTGCCAGGTGATGCTGAGTGGGTTGGCGAGCGTCACGGTGTAGTGCCGGTAAATGGCCCGCAGTGCGGGGGCATCGCGCACCAAGTCGAGGCGTTCGGGGTCATAGGCCTCATCGCTGAGCATGATGAGTACCAGGCTGTTGGCCGCTGCCTGGTCGAGTAGTTCGCGGTAGCCGGCCGGTTCGGAGCAGATCAGGAGTAGTGGCTGTGTTGCGGTGGCTTGACGGCACCGCTGACGCAACTCCTCGACTTCGGCGACCTGCCATGTGATGCCGAGTTCGCGGCGGAGGAACTGCTGCTCAGAGACCGGTTGCTCCAGGCTCCAGCCAACGATCATGGGCGTTGTTGCCGTAGGCGTTGTTGCCGTAGGCGTCGTGCGGCACGGCGCAGCGGTTCGGT
>CAZKFI010000078.1:0-9729 GCA_964551975.1 uncultured Bifidobacteriaceae bacterium
TGGCCTCCTTGAGATCCATATCGCCAAGTGACACGACACCGCTGGTTGGTTCATAGAGGCGGGTGATCAGCGCGGCGATCGTGGATTTGCCGCTTCCGCTTGGACCAACCAGTGCAGTCATGCTGCCTGCCGGTACATCAAGGTCAACATCCTGCAGAACGGTCAGCCCACCGAGTCCGGAATCTTCACGTGCGATGGACTCGAGGGAGGCTAGCGATACCTCTGAGGCCTTTGGATAGGCAAACTCGACGCGAGTGAAGCGCACATTCAAGGATCCCTCAGGAAGCGGTCGGGCATCCGCTGCATCACGAACCATGGGTGGTAGGTCAAGCACTTCGAACACTCGTTCAAAGGACACCAACGCCGTCATGACGTCTACGCGAACGTTGGAAAGTGCCGTCAAGGGTCCGTACAACTGGGCCAGGAGGCCCACAAGAGCAATGAGCGTCCCTAGGGTCAGGGTGCCGTTGATGACCAGGTTACCGCCGAGTCCGTACGTCACAGCAGTAGCAAGAGCCGCAACGAGGGTCAGTGCAGTGAAGAACCAGCGGTTGGCCATTGCGATCCGAATGCCAATATCGCGTACTCGCACAGCGCGCCCAGAGAATGCTGCCGCCTCGTCGGCCGGACGGCCAAAGAGCTTGACCAGCAATGCTCCTGCCACATTGAATCTCTCAGACATCTGCGCACTCATATCGGAATTGAGTTGCATCTGCTCACGTGTCAGTCCTTGCAGTCGCCTACCCATGAATCGGGCTGGCAGAAGAAAGAGTGGAACGAGAATGAGTGATGCCAATGTCACCTGCCACGAAAGAATGAACATCGTGATGAGCACGATGGTCAACGAGATCAGGTTGCCGAGTACGCCACCAAGAGTCGAAGTGAACGCCTGTTGGGCGCCGATGACGTCGTTATTGAGACGCGAAATCAAAGCACCGGTTTGTGCACGAGTAAAAAAGGCAATGGACTGCTGCTGTACGTGCGTGTAGACCTGGGAACGCAGGTCGTAGATCAGGCCTTCACCGATCCGTGCCGAGAACCAGCGCGAGAGAAGCCCGAGTCCCGCATCAGCTATCGCCAGTACTGCGACGGCAATGGCAGTCGTTGTCACGACCTGTGCGTCCTGGGCGGTGATTCCTGCATCAACGATACGTCGAAAGAGGAGTGGTTGAGCCACGCTGAGTAATGATGCAACGACCAAGGTGATGAGGAAGATGATGACAAGCGCTTTGTAGGGGCGCGCGTATCCAATAATGCGCCAGACGAGTGCACGACCAATCCGCTGCTGGCCAACGCTCGAATCGCGTGTCAGTGATCGATAGGCCAGCCAAGCTTGCTCCATTGACATCAGCGTGCACTTCCATTCGTTGGTGGTACCGGAAAGCCCGTCAGTTCACGCAGGAGCGCAAGTTGGGATTCTCTCTCTACCTGCAACTGCTCCTCGCGACTGCGCTCGCTTGCACCTGTTATCAGTGGCTTTATAGCCCGGAGTGCGCTTGGAGGAGCGCTCAGGAGCTGGTCTACAAGGTCACGGGTCATCGCCGCGAGCTCGTCGGCAGGTGACGAAGCCACAGCCAGACCCCACTGGGCTGCGGTGCTGCCCGAAATTTGCTGGCCAGTCGCACATGCCCACAGGGCTCGTTGCGTACCGATTAGCCGTACTAGCCGCTGGGTGCCGCCTAGGTCTGGCACCAACCCGAGTGGCACCTCGCGCATGGCGAAGTGCGCATCGTCTGCGGCCAGGATCAGATCGCATGCCAGTGCCAGCTGAAATCCCGCACCAATTGCGTGACCTTGGACGGATGCAATCGAGATTGCGGGGCATTCGGCCAGCCAGGTGAAGGCGGATTGGAATTCGGCGATCCAGTCATGTGCGGTGCCACTGGGCGCCGAGGCCAATTGGATGAGATTGCGTTCACCTGGGATTCCGTCGGGGGTGAACATGCGCCGGTCGAGTCCGGCGGAGAAACTTGGCCCCTGGGCTTCCACGCTGATTACGCGTACCTGCGTTGGCAGATTCTGTCCGATCTCGGCCAACCGTCGCCATAGCGCCGGAGTCTGCGCGTTGCGGTTCTCTGGTGAGGCAAGCGAGATTCGAAGTAGCGCGTCCTGATGCTCGACGCGAACTCCGTCACAGGTATCGCTAGGCCAGGGCAACCAGGTCGGCATAGTCGTCACTCCAAAGGTCTTCGTCACCATCCGGCAGGATGAGGACACGTTCAGGATTCAGTGCCTGTACGGCACCCGGGTCGTGAGTTACCAAGACGACGGCACCCGAATACAGAGTCAGTGCATTCAGGATTTCCGCTCGGCTGGCTGGGTCCAGGTTGTTCGTCGGCTCATCGAGCAATAAGACATTGGCTCCAGACACAACGAGGCAGGCCAATGCAAGGCGCGTCTTCTCCCCTCCCGAGAGGACTCGTGTTGGCTTGTATACATCATCGCCACTAAAGAGAAAGGAACCCAGGATGGTCCGATGCCGGGTGTCATCGAGATCTGGTGCGCTGCGTTGCATCATCTCCAGGACTGTGGCCGCCGGATCAAGTGTTTCGTGCTCCTGCGCGTAATAGCCGATAACAGCACCGTGACCGTGCTCCACTGCACCGGTGTCTGGTGAATCAACAGCAGCGAGGATCCGCAGCAGGGTTGTCTTGCCGGCGCCATTGAGACCGAGTATGACTACCCGCGAGCCACGATCGATGGCGAGATCGACATCGGTAAACACTTCAAGGGAACCGTAACTGCGCGAAAGGCCCGTCGCTGACAGCGGCACTCGACCACACGATCGGGGTTCAGGGAATCGCAGCTTCGCTACTTTGTCCGCCGTTCGAACCTCGTCAAGCCCACCCAGTAAGGAATCCGCACGGCGTAGCATCACCTGTGCAGCCTTGGCCTTGGTTGCCTTGGCCCGCATACGTTCCGCCTGATCGCGCAGAGCCTGGGCCTGTTGCTGCGCGTTGCGCATTTCTCGACGTCGTCGGCGCTCATCAGTCTCACGAGCTTTCAGGTACTCATGCCAGCCCATGGCATAGGTATCCAGGGCACGCCGGGTCGCGTCTAGGTGCCAGATGCGATTGACCGTGTCCTCTAGCAATTCGACATCATGGCTGATCACCACGAAGCCCCCACTGTAGGAGGCGAGGAACTTGCGGAGCCACCGGATGGAATCCGCGTCCAGGTGATTCGTGGGTTCGTCGAGAAGCAAGACATCGGCCCCGCTGAAGAGGATTCTCGCGAGTTCGACCCTGCGCCTTTGGCCACCAGAGAGTGTCCCAAGGGGTTGCTCAAGCACTCGCTCCGGAAGCCCTACGGCGGCGGCGATGGTAGACGCCTCAGCGGCTATCGAATACCCACCCAATGCCGTGAACTCCGCGTCCGCGCGGGCGTAGCGTTCCATAGCCCGCTCACGTGTTGCTGGATCATCCGAGCCCATCGCTGACTCACTGCTTCGAAGGCGACTGAGGACCTCATGCAGACCACGCGCTGACAGGATCCTGTTCCTGGCCAATTCGGCAGGGTCACTTGAGCGCGGGTCCTGTGGGAGGTAGCCGACACTCCCAGATCGAGTGACTGAACCTGCGGTCGGCTGTGCCTCCCCTGCCAGAACGCGACACAGCGTGGTCTTACCCGCCCCATTTCGCCCAACAAGACCAATCCGATCTCCCGGTCCCACACGCATATGTGCGTCTACGAGAAGAAGGTTGGGGCCAGCCCGCAATTCCACATCCGATGCGGCGATCATCGTGCCCCATGGTAGTTGCTGGGCCTACTGCACTTCACACGTTGAAGCCGAGCGCCCGGAGCATCTCACGGCCGTCATCGGTGATCTTTTCCGGGCTCCAGGGCGGCATCCATACCCAGTTGATGCGAAAATCATCAACGAGCTCAGTCAAAGCTGCGCGTGTTTGATCTTCAATAACGTCCGTGAGAGGACATGCGGCCGATGTCAACGTCATATCGACCGTAGCGATATTTGCCTCATCAACCGTCACGCCGTACACCAGACCCAGATCCACGACATTGATTCCGAGTTCTGGATCCACCACATCATGGAGCGCTTCGAGCACATCAGCTTCACTGGCGGTTTCGATATTCGACATGGTTACCTTTCCTCGGATTTCATCATCCCTTGCACGATGGCAGCATCGACCAGACCACCTTTGATCAACGCATCCTGTAGAGCCATCCAAGGTAACAACGCGCACTTCACTCGTGCCGGGTACTTGGCCACGCCAGCAAACGCCACCCCATCACCCAGTACCAGCTCGTCAGGCTGCCCCTCACCCTGCGCATGCATCAAATCCAAGAACGCCTGTCGAGTCTGCTCAGCGGTGAGAACACTCTGGCCCTGGACCAGTTCACTCATCACGCTGGCGCTGGCTTGGGATATTGAGCATCCCTGGCCCTCGTGACCGACGACAAGCGATCCTTCCCCGTCCTGCGCAACGTCAACGGTTACTTCATCGCCGCAGGTGGGGTTGACATGAAAAGCTGAACCAGCGGGTGAGATAAGCCGACCACGACCGACCGGATTGCGATAGTGATCCAGGATGATGTCCTGATACAACGAGGTCAACTCCATGAGTGAGACCTCAATCGGTTACGCATTAGTGCCTGCTGTGAGGAAAAATCGCTGCGCCTCGCGGACGCCGCTCACTGCTGCGTCGATGTCTGCCTCGTCGTTATAGAGGTACGGAGATATGCGGGTAGTGGCTGGTACTCCAAAGCGGCGACATACCGGCCAGGCGCAATGGTGGCCCACGCGGACCGCCACACCAAGATTGTCCAAGACTTGGCCAACATCGTGGGGATGCACTCCATCCACAGTGAACGAGATGGCGCTGCCACGCTGGATCATGTCGGTCGGCCCGATAATCCGCACGCCAGGAATGTTCATCAGCTTGTCGAGGGCGTATTTGGTGAGTTCCTGCTCATGGCTAGCAATCGCATCCATCCCGATGGCGTTGAGATAGTCGACGGCAGCATGGAGGCCAACCGCCTGCGCCACCATGGGCACCCCGGCTTCAAATTTCTGCGGTGGCGGAGCGAAGGTAGATCGTTCCATCGTCACCATTTCGATCATGGAGCCACCGGTGAGGAACGGCGGCATTGCCTCGAGCATTGCTGTAGTCGCCCACAGGCAACCGATACCCGTAGGGCCGAGCATCTTGTGCCCGCTCCAAACCAAGGCATCGGCACCAAGCTCACCTACGTCTACCCGTTGGTGGGGAACTGACTGGCAGGCGTCGATGACCCCCCAAGCTCCGACCGCATGCGCCCGATCCATCACGATGCGAACGGGGTTGATCGTGCCGAGAATATTCGACTGGTGAACTAGCGAAACAATCTTGGTTCGCGTATCAATCAATGAATCCAGACCATCCAGATCAAGGCGCCCGTGGTCATCCACCTCAAACCATCGCAGCTCTGCCCCAGTTTTTGCGCACACCTCCTGCCAAGGCACGAGGTTGGCGTGGTGCTCCATGATGGTCACCACGATGTTGTCGCCGGGACCAACGATGAAGCGCTCATCCACGTCATGGCCCTGTGATGCGAGCGCGGTGGCGTTGCTGAAGGCATAACTCAGCAGGTTGAGACCCTCGGTGGCGTTCTTGGTGAAGACAAGGTTTCCTGGCTGTGCACCAACGAATCCAGCAATGGCGGCACGGGCTGACTCATAGGCCAGCGTTGCTTCCTCAGCCAACTGATGGGCACCACGATGCACGGCAGCGTTGCTTGTTTCGTAGAAACGCCGCTCGGCGTCCAGGACCTGGTAGGGCTTTTGAGACGTTGCTCCGCTATCCAGGTAGATCAGAGGCCGTGCATCTCGAACCGTGCGCTGCAGGACAGGAAAGTCCTTGCGAAGCACGTGGACATCGAGTGCCTGGTTGAGGGTCATGGCAGGAAGACTTAGGCAATCGTCGCTGTCTGGAATCGCTCGTAGCCCTCAGACTCCAAGGAATCAGCGAGTTCGGGACCACCGCTGGCCACAATGCGACCATCGACGAAGACATGCACAAAGTCTGGCTTGATGTACTTGAGGATTCGCGTGTAGTGCGTGATCAGCAACACCCCACCGTTGGTCTCGGCGCGATAGGTATTGACACCCTCCGAGACCACGCGTAGCGCGTCGACGTCAAGACCAGAATCGGTCTCGTCAAGCACGGCGATCTTGGGGCGTAGGAGAGCCAACTGGAGGATCTCGTGGCGCTTCTTCTCCCCACCTGAGAATCCCTCGTTGAGACTGCGCTCGGCGAAGGCCTGGTCC
This sequence comes from uncultured Bifidobacteriaceae bacterium, assembly GCA_964551975.1. Lineage (GTDB taxonomy): Bacteria > Actinomycetota > Actinomycetes > S36-B12 > S36-B12 > REEB426. Next base: position 6,269 of record CAZKFI010000078.1, read on the forward strand.
ATCTGCAGGCCGGCCATAGAGTCCTTGAGTTCCTTGACCCATGTCCGCAGTTTCGGTGCCTCCCCACGGACCGCGGTAACCGACGTGCGCAGGAAGTTGGATACCGACACGCCTGGCACCTCGACCGGGTACTGCATGGCGAGGAAGAGTCCGGCACGTGCCCGCTCGTCAACGCTCATCTCCAGCACATCAACTCCGTCGAGGGTGATTGACCCTGACGTCACTCGGTACTTTGGGTGGCCAGCGATGACATAGGCAAGGGTCGACTTGCCGGATCCGTTGGGGCCCATGACTGCATGCGTGCTTCCGGATTCAACGGTCAAGGAGACGCCACGCAAAATCTCGCGATCTCCTTCGTCGGTCGTAACGCTGGCGTGCAGGTCCTTGATGTCGAGGGTGGTCACAATGCTCCTTCATGCGTAGAAATTGGATCAGCTGAGACTTCGACGATGGCGTCAGGACCGTCGCCAACGATGCGGGTTGCGTAAACGGGGACTGGTGTGATTGCCGGCAAGGATCTTGGCGCACCCGTGCGTAGATCGAATGCGGATCCGTGCAACCAGCACTCGATCGCGCAGTCCTCTACTTCCCCTTCAGACAATGGGACCTGCGCATGTGAACACTCGTCGTAGATTGCGAACGCTTCAGTGTCGATGCGCACGACTGCAAGCGGCCGCCCGTCGACATCAAAGCGCACTGGCTTTTCGGGCTCCAGATCAGCCCAGCGGCAGACGGCCGTGAAGGTCCCACTCACTGTGGATCCTCGCTGGAGTCTCCGAGACGTTGGGCGATGCGAGACAGCAGCGGTCCCTGCCATTCGGGTAGCTGAAGGCGTCCGATGATCTCGGCAAAGAAACCGTGAACAATCAGTCGCCGCGCGGTCACCTCGTCAATGCCCCGGGCCTGCAGGTAGAACAACTGATCGTCGTCGAATCGACCGGTAGCGCTGGCATGGCCCGCACCGACAACATCCCCAGTTTCCAGCTCCAGATTAGGCACCGAGTCAGCGCGGGGCCCCTCTTCCAGTATCAGGTTCCGGTTCAATTCATACGTACTCGTACCGGTGGCGGTGCTACGAACCAGTACATCGCCGACCCAAACGGAATGGGCCTTTCCGGTGAGCGCTCCCTTGTAGGTCACCACGCTGCTGCACTGGGGTGGCCGATGCTCAACGAAGAGTCGATGTTCCTGATACTGATCCCCAGTAGCCAAGAAGGCACCGAGCAGTTCTACGGAACCACCGGGGCCGGTGAACTCCACCGAACTCACCTGCCGGGTGCGATGTCCACCGAGCGTGATTGTGCACACCTGCGCACTAGCGTCTCGCTCCAGGATTGTATGCGTGTGCAGGTGCTGCACCTGATCGTCTGGCCCATCAATCACGTTCAGCAGGCGCAGATGTGCACCCTGCCCTGCGGTGATCACCAGGGCACCGCTCGTCGTCTTGGTGAGGTCGTGCTCCAGGATCACGGTCGCAGAGCTGGCAGCGCCGAGGCGGATTTCGCAGTGCAGATAACTCACGGCTGCTGAGGCCTTCAGGCGAACGACCACTGGTTGAGATTCTTCGACGCCAGCAGGCACCTCAACCAGGATGCCCTGGGTAACGCCAGACCTCGCGATGACCGATGGTCGATCGGTGGGAATCCAGGTCGAGTTCAGGTCCGCTATAGGCAGGTTGACGACACGCGATCCATCCGCGGTGGCCGTCGGCTCGTCAGCAAGCACGCTCCCCGCCTGGTCGTCCGCATGAAGCACACTCTGGAACTGGGCGATCGGCGCAAAGCGCCACTCTTCCTCACGACCCGTTGGCACAGGAAATGCCTCAGGGTCGAAGGAAGCCAGACGCGGTGCGTGGTCCAAAGGAACGGCTGTTGGTGCGCTTGTCATCCGACGGCGCCTTCCATCTGCAGTTCGATCAGACGGTTGAGCTCTAGGGCGTACTCCATCGGCAATTCGCGGGCGATGGGCTCAACGAACCCTCGCACGATCATTGCCATCGCCTCGTCCTCGGAAAGTCCACGGCTCATCAGGTAGAACAGTTGATCGGCGCTGACCTTCGAGACCGTTGCCTCGTGGCCCATGGATACGTCGTCCTCTCGGACATCCACATAGGGGTAGGTATCTGACCGAGAGATGTCGTCCACCAGCAACGCGTCGCACTTCACTGTGCTCTTCGAGCCGTGGGCGCCCTCAAGCACCTGCACAAGACCGCGATAGGAGGTTCGTCCACCTGCGCGCGCAACGGACTTGGAGATGATCGTGGAGGAGGTCCGTGGGGCCGCGTGGACCATCTTCGCGCCAGCATCCTGGTGCTGGTTGGCACCGGCGAAGGCAATCGAGAGGGTCTCACCCTTCGCGTGCTCGCCGGTTAACCACACGGCTGGATACTTCATGGTCACCTTCGAGCCGAGGTTCCCATCAATCCATTCCATCGTGGCACCGGCATGGGCAACGGCGCGCTTCGTGACCAGGTTGTAGACGTTCGTGGACCAATTCTGGATAGTCGTGTAGCGGCAGCGGCCACCCTTGCGCACCATGATTTCGACAACGGCGGAATGAAGCGAGTCACTTGAGTAGATGGGGGCAGTGCACCCTTCCACGTAGTGAACGTAGGCGTCCTCGTCGACGATGATGAGCGTGCGTTCGAACTGACCCATGTTTTCGGTATTGATCCTGAAGTAGGCCTGCAGCGGAATATCGACGTGGACGCCCGGTGGTACATAGATGAATGAACCGCCAGACCAAACCGCAGTGTTGAGCGCCGCGAACTTGTTGTCCCCCGGCGGGATAACTGAACCGAAGTACTCGCGGAAGATGTCCTCGTGTTCCTTCAGGCCAGTGTCCGTATCGAGGAAAATCACTCCAAGTGCCTCAAGGTCTTCGCGAATCTTGTGGTAGACCACCTCAGATTCGTATTGGGCCGCCACACCTGCGACCAGGCGCTGCTTCTCAGCTTCGGGGATGCCCAGCCGGTCGTAGGTGTTCTTGATGTCCGCGGGTAGGTCTTCCCAACTGTTGGCCTGCTTTTCGGTGGAGCGCACGAAGTACTTGATCGTGTCGAAGTTGATGCCACCAAGATCGGATCCCCATTGGGGCATCGGCTTCTTCTCGAAGAGGCGAAGGCCCTTGAGACGCAGGTCGAGCATCCACGAGGGCTCGTTCTTCTTGGCGCTGATATCCCGCACCACATCTTCGTTGAGACCTCGACGCGCGTTTGCTCCGGCGGAGTCTGCGTCACGCCACCCGTAGTCATATCGAGAGAGCTCTTCGATCGTGGCATTCTGCTGGTCGATGGTCGCGCTCATGCGTTGACCTTCCGGTTAGAGGTGGTGAGATCGGATTCAAGTCGGGGAATGATCGTCGTGCACACGCCATCGCCCTGAGCCAATGTGGCCAATCGGGTGACGTGCCGTCCAAGGGTTTGCGCGATTGCCTCTGTTTCGGCATCGCAAATAGCGGGG
>CAZKFI010000079.1:0-9656 GCA_964551975.1 uncultured Bifidobacteriaceae bacterium
GCCGGGGTCCACGTCGAACACCTGGTCCGTGCCCTGCGGTCCACCGCAGATATCTCTGGTGTAGAGGTGCTCTGCTTCGGTGAGCCACGGCCTGACGCCCTGGCCCGCCCTGTTCCCATCGAACTGCAGGGGGCCAATCCGGCCCTGCAGACCCTCGGGGTGGACATGTCCCTCATCGCGGCGATGGGGCCGGCCGACATCGTCCACTCACACACCTGGTACGCGAACCTTGCCGGTCACGTCGGGGGCCTGCTCCAGGGCATCCCGCATGTGCTGACCGCACACTCCCTTGAACCACTGCGCCCCTGGAAGGCTGAGCAACTCGGTGGGGGCTATCGGATCTCCTCCTGGGTTGAGGAGGCCTGCTACCGCGACGCGAATGCCATCATCGCCGTCAGCGAAGGTATGCGCACCGACCTGCTTGAGGCCTACGAGTTCGTCGACCCATCACGCACCTTCGTTGTGCACAACGGCGTCGATACCGAAGCCTTCGCCCCGGATACCGCAACGGAGTTCCTCGAAGAGCATCAGATACACCCGCCTTACATCCTTTTCGTCGGACGCATCACGCGTCAAAAAGGCCTTGTGCATCTGCTGCGTGCCGCACAGGACTTCCCGGATGTACAGCTGGTGCTCTGCGCGTCCTCACCGGACACTCCGGAGATCGCAGCCGAAACTCAAGCGGCAGTCGAAGCGCTGCGTCGCTCCCGCGGGGAAGATTCAGTGCGCTGGATCGACTCTCACGTTCCCCATCACGGGCTGCGCCAGCTCTACAGCCACGCACTGGCGTTCATCTGTCCATCGATCTACGAACCACTGGGCATCGTCAATCTGGAGGCAATGGCCTGCTCCTGTGCCGTAATCGCCTCGGCAGTCGGCGGAATACCCGAGGTCGTGGTCAACGGTGAGACCGGGATCCTGGTCGACTACCAGGCCCAGGACCCATCCGGCTTCGAAGCCGGGCTAGCGGCGGCGGTGCGCACGCTCGCCGCTGATCACCCGTTAGCCCGCCGCATGGGCGAGGCGGGCCGTCAGCGCGCCCTGGAGAAATTCGATTGGCAGGCCATCGCTGAGCGCACCGTGCAGGTGTATCAGGAGGCCATGGCTTGAGCCTTCAGGCCCGCGGCTATCTGATCTACCTGACGGCCGCACTCATGTTCGCCATCAATGGCACGGTTGCCAAGGCGATTCTGCTCAGTGGTTTTGATGCATCCAGACTGAGCCAGTTTCGCATTACTGCGGCGTTCCTTGTCCTGCTGGTTGTCGTCGCAATGACCCGGCCGGCAGCTCTGCGCATCCGGCGCGATGAGATCTTGCTGCTGATTGCATACGGAGCACTTGGCGTCGTGATGACACAGTGGTTGTACTTCGAGGCCATTGCGCGCATGCCGGTTGGGGTTTCACTGCTCATCGAATTCACCGCACCCCTTTGGGTCGCACTGTGGTTCCGATTCGGCTGGCGCTACCCGACCCGACGTATGGTCTGGTTCGCGCTCTTCCTGGCACTGCTGGGCCTGGCCCTTGTCGCGCAGGTCTGGCAGGGTTTTCGCCTCAGCACGATCGGGGTACTCGCCGGCTTCGGCGCCGCCCTGGCCCTGGCCCTGTACTACGTGCTAGGCGACGTCGCGCTGCGACGGGAGCATCCCCGCGACCCGGTGTCGCTGACCATGTGGGGCTTCGGTGCCGGTGCACTGTTCTGGGTGATCGCACAGCCTTGGTGGTCATTTCCCTGGGAGAATTTGCTGGGCCAGGGCGACCTGATTGACACCACAGAAGTACCCGTCTGGATCCTGGCCACCTACATGGTGATCTTTGGCACCGTCATTCCCTTCCTTCTCGTGGTCACCTCCCTGAAATACCTGCGCGCATCGCAGGCCTCCGTTGTCGGACTCACCGAACCGCTCCTGGCAATCCTGATCGCCTGGGTGCTCTTGGGTGAAACCATGTCCGGGCTGCAACTCATCGGCGGGGCATTCATCCTGACCGGGGTGTTCCTCGCCGAACGCAGCCGCACTCCGGCGGAACTCACCTAAGCGCCGACGCACCGACTCAACAACCCGCGCGCTACACGATGGTGCGCACTACACGATGTTGCGTTCCGGGCGCAGCTCGCCCCGGCTGAAGCGATCAACACTGAGTGCACTGACATCGACGAAGGGTGGGACTTCCAGGACAAGGTCACGCAGGATTTCGCCGACGGCCGGTCCCTGCAGGAACCCGTGCCCGGAAAACCCAGTCGCGTACAGCAGTCGCGAGATGTTCGCCGTTTCGCCAAGGAGAGCATTGTGATCCGGGGTGACCTCGTAGAGCCCCGACCATCCGGTGCGTACTCCGAGTTCGACAAGTGCCGGTGCGCGATGCATCGCCAATTCAGCCAACTTCAGATCGAAGTTGGGATCGGCCGTCAGGTCGAAACTCGGTGTGACATCCGGATCGGAGAACCCCATGAGCATGCCGGGGCCCTCCCGATGCCAGTAAAACGTGGATCCGTAGTCAATGGTGAACGCTGTGGGCAGGGGGTCGGTCATCGGCTCGGTGACGACGAGTTGCCGCCGAACCGGCTCCACGGGAAGTTCGACGTCGACGTAGGCGGCGACCTGTGGCGACCAGGCCCCGGCGCAGATCACGACGGTCCCGGTCTGGATCCCACCCGCACTGGTGCGCACTCCGACAATCTGAGATCCGAGCAGGTCGATACCGGTGACGTCGACACCGGTGCAGATGCGGGCACCGTGTCGACGAGCGCCGGAGGCGAACCCGAGCACCACCGACTCGGGAGTGCAATGCCCATCGTCCGGGGACCAGGCCGCAGCGAGTACCCCGTCCGGGTTCAGGTAGGGCGAGAGTTCAACCGCCCGATCGACATCAACAAGTTCGGCGCGCAGTCCCATGGAGCGTTGGAGCTCCACTGCCTGTTCGAAGGCACGCACCTGGTCCTGCGTTGTGAGTGCGAAGAGATAGCCAGTGCGATGCAGGTCAATCTGTTGGCCGGGACGCTGATGGAAGTCGGCGAAACAGGCCAACGAGCGTGCACCCAGCGCGATGTTCAGTGGATCCGAGAAGTTGGCCCGTACGCCACCTGCTGCCTTGCAGGTCGAGCCCTGTCCCAGGCTGCCGCGTTCGAGCAGGACAACGTCGACACCGGCCTCGGCGAGATGGAAGGCAGCCGAAGTACCCATGACTCCACCACCGACGACGACAACCTCGGCTCTGTCCGGCACCTGGGTCATCGGTGTACCACCGCTCTTGGGGAAGGCACTGTGCTAAATCCGGAACATCGGATCGTAGGGAGTCTCGACGATATCCATCTGCGCCTTCTGTAACCGCCCGCTGTAATCCCAGTTCAGGGCCTGCCATCGCGTGAACTGATCAAGCACCCAAACGCCGCTTTGACGGGAGCCGTTACCGGAGAGTCCGTTACCACCGAAGGGGAGGTGCGCCTCGGCCCCGGAGGTGGAGTTATTGACTGACACCATGCCGGCACTAATGCGTTCACGGAACCGCCAGACGGCAGCCGGGTCCGAGGTATAGATCGCACTGGAGAGTCCGTAGCCGTGGCCGTTGGCCAACTCGATGGCCTCATCCAGCGTCCGGAAGGTGCCTACACCGACCAACGGCCCGAAGGTTTCGGTCGCGTAGAGCGCGTCGTCACCGCGAATCCCGTCGACGATGACCGGATGCGCGTACCAGCCACGATCTGGATCGCCAACAAAACCGGCTCGGGGATTCTCTGCCGTGATGCGACCCGTCGACGTAGAGCCAAGCACTCGATGATGTGACTGCACCATCTGCACATGCTCCAGGTGGTTGCGCAGGTAGGTCTCGTCGATCATCGGGCCGTACAGCACATCCTGTCGTGGGTCACCGATGCTCGCCTGGGCGACCATCGCCGCGAATCGCTCAAGGAAGGCATCGTGCAGGGATTCGTGCAGCCACAGCGTGCCCAGCGACGTACAACGCTGACCGGCTGTGCCGAAACCAGCGAAGAGCGCGCCCTCCAACGCCAATTCAAGGTTCGCATCGGGCATCACCACCATGGGGTTCTTGCCGCCTAATTCCAGGCAGGGTGACTGCAGGTACCGACCAGTCAACTCACCCAATCTGCGGCCCACGGCCGTGGATCCGGTGAATCCCACCTTGTCCACCACCCTGGCTTGCAGTGCCTGCTCCAGGCCGCTCGAGGTATCGGCACCATTGGCGGCAACCAAGGTGAGGACATCCCGTGGCACACCGGCTGCATGCATGATGTTGACCATCGCCGTGGCAACCGCAATGGCGTGTTCGGCTGGCTTCCAGACCACGGCATTGCCGCAGAGCAGCGCAGGTATCAAGTACCAGGACGGAACTGCGGCCGGGAAGTTCGCCGCAGTGATGATGGTGACCACACCAACTGGATTGCGGAAGGTGAATAATTGCTTGTCCGGCATCTCACTGGGGACCGTCTGACCATAGAGACGGCGACCTTCGCCGAGGAAGAAATCACAGGTGTCGATCACCTCCTGTACCTCGCCGAGTGACTCCGCGGCCACCTTGCCGATCTCCCGGGTGACCAATTCGGCCAATGCCACCTTGTTGGACTCAAACAGGCGCCCCGCTTGGGCGATCACGCGACCACGCATGGGTGCAGGCATCCGAGCCCACTCACGCTGAGCAGCACGGGCCTGCCTGCAGGCCTGCAGCAGGCCTTCCGGGCCAGACAGGGTGACGGTCATCACCACGTCGTCGAGATCCGCTGGGTTACGTGATGTGAAGACCGATTCGCTCATGCCCTGATCCTGGCATCCCCATCAATGGGCAGGGCGCAGCATCACCTTGGCATGCTCAGCCGGATTCATCGCAGCGGCCACCGCAGCGACACAATCCTCGAAGGGGAACACATCAGAGATGATCGGCGACAGATCAAGCTCGGTGGCATCCAGCAGGCGAATGGCTGCCCGCCAGGCTGGTTCCTGCGCTGCAGTCGATGCCTGCAGTCGCAGTCCCCTGCGTTGAATCTGGAACAAGGGCACGTCAACCGCAGGCGCATGTGCCAGGCCGAGGAAGAGCACTCGACCCTCGTTCGCGGTGATGCCCACGCTCGTCGACTGCAGGATCGGTGCTCCCGAACACTCCACCACCAGATCAGCACCCCGGCTGCCGACACGATCCAGCACCGCATCGCTGAGGTCGGCCACATCCGCGCATGCGGTGGCGTCCAGTACCGCACTCGCTCCGAGTCGCCCGGCGAGATCCAGTCGCATCTGACTGCGATCCACTGCGAGTACTCGGGCACCGGTTGTTGCGACAAGGCCGACCATGGCAAGTCCAAGCGCCCCGCAGCCCATGACCACGACCTGGTCACCGCCATCAGTACCGCCGATGGCCCGCAAACCCTGGAGGACGCAGGCCAAAGGTTCCAGTAGCGCGGCCCGCTGGGCTGACACGGTGACTGGGAGGGGAAAGCACATGTCCGCGCGCGCCAGGAAGAGTTCTGCCATGGCACCGCCGTTACTCCATCCGGGGCGATAGGCGAATCCCGCAACCTGGTCACCGGGTCGCAGATGCACACCAGTGCCGACAGACTCCACGACCCCTGACCACTCATGGCCCAGTACGTAGGGGTAGCGCACTGGGAAATTCGGGTCGATGTTGCCCGCGAGTTGATCAAGGTCCGACCCGCAGATGCCGACCAGTGTTGGTGCGATGCGCACCCAACCCGGTGCAGGCAGGGCAACCTGCTCAGTCGTGTAAACGACCTCGCCACCAGCACCACCGGCTCGCTCGTGCACGCTGACCGCCCGCACACTGACCGCCTGCGCGTTGAGCGACTCCGCACTACTCAACTGCTCACCACAGGCTGCGACGTGCGCTGGCCTGGGGACCAACCGCGATACCGGGCTGTCGACCCAGGGCCTCTTCGGCTGCACGGATGATCGACTGCCCATCGATACCGTGTTGGGTGAGCAGATAGTGCAACGAGCCTGGACCGCCATAGCAGTCCTGCAGCCCCAGCCGAACAACCCTGCGCTGGATACCTCGATCCACCACCAGCTCACACACGGCCGAGCCCAGTCCCCCCGTAATCAGATGGTTCTCCACGACAACAGTCGCTCGAGTGCCGGTGATAGCACTGGCGATCGTCTCGTCATCAAGGGGTTTGATGGTGTTGACGTGCAGATGCGTCACGCTGATTCCCGCCTGACGCAGCGCCATCGCAGCATCCACGGCCTCCGGTGAGGCAACTGATGAACTGATGATGCACAGGTCCTCACCCGTGCCGAGGACACGTGCCTTACCGACCACCATGGGGCCCTGTGTGAGTACTGGCACCTCACCGCGCGCAATGCGTATGTAGGCGGGACCGTCGATGGCGTCCAGTGCGTCATGGACACTGGCGATTTCCGATGCGTCCACCACATCCAGCACCGTCATTCCAGGTACCGCACGCATGATCGCCACGTCGTCGATCGCCTGATGAGTGACACCGGCCTGGGTGGTCAGGCCCGGCAGGAAGCCCATGATCCGAACCGGTGCCTTGGCCACGGCAATCGACATGTGCACCTGATCGAGCGCACGCCTGGTCGCAAACGTCCCAAAGGTGTGCACGATCGGGCGCCATCCCTCACGGGTGAGTCCGGCGGCAATGCCCATGAGATTGGCTTCGGCCATACCGACGTTGATGAATCGCTCCGGAAACGCCGCTCGAAACGGTTCAGTCTCGGTGTAATAGGAGAGGTCGCCGGACAGGCAGAGCATGTCCGGGTGGGTCTGGCCGTAGTCCACCAGCGCCTGCCCGTAGGGGCACGGCACCATGCTGATTTCCTCCTGCAGCGCGGTCACGAAGGTTCCCCGGCCAGAAGTTCTGCCAACGCGATCTCCGCCTCACCTGGACGGAACCGGATCCAGTGCGGATGCTCTCGGTCGGCAAGTGATGGGATCCCGCGAGCGATGTCGGTGTCGCAGACCACCACTCGGGCTGTCGCCAACCGGGGCTCCTCGATGGTCGCGAGCAGCGCGGTGATGTCATGTCCATCGATCCGCCGCACATCTAATCCGAATGCGGCGATGCGCTCGTGGATGGGCTCGACGGCCATGATGGCTGCCGGCGAACCGTCGACCTGGCTGTCGTTGTTGTCCAAGAACACGGTGATGTTGGTCAGCCCATAGTGCGCAAGCGACATGAAGGCCTCCCAGGTCTGGCCCTCCTCGAGTTCGCCGTCACTGATCATTACCCAGACATGGCCCGAACTCCCGCGCAGCCGCCGTCCCAGTGCGACGCCGATTCCTTGACTAAGTCCTTGCGCTAGTGACCCCGTCGTGAATTCCATCCCCGGTGCACCGATGCCCCCGATCATCTCCACCATCGAGCCGTCGGTACCGAACTCCTCCAGCGCCGTAGCCGGAAGTTCACCGAGTTCGACCAAGGTTGCATACAGGGCAATGGAATAGTGCGCCGGACTCAGCACGAACATGTCCGAGCGACGCCGATCCAAGCCAGCACAGTGGATCGCCGCAAGAATCTCCGCAGCCGAGAGTGCCTGGCCGAGGTAGCAGCCGTTGGCTCGGACAGTGACGTCGTATGCATGACGCCGAATACCCCAGGCCATGCGGGCCACCCGAGTGTGGACCTGCAGATCCATCGCAGTGGTGGTCATGGCCCATCGTCCCAAAGGTGCCCGCGAGAACGATTGTGTTGATCAAACGCGGGGTTGATTCCACAAAGAGGGAAGCCCGTGCGGCTGGGGGGCTGTCGCACGGGCTTCCGGGACCTTTCGGTCCTGCCGCCCGGGGGGGTGGGCGACGCCGTCATTCTGCCTTATCGCGATTGCGGTTGTCCCGGTAACCACAGGTTGTTCACCCGCAACCCCCGCTGCTGATTTACTCAGGCGGTGGCCGCCCTGAACGAATTTTCCCCCGAAAGCCCCAAATCACCCGTTCGCGTGGTCCTGCTGGGCTACGGCCTCGCCGGGCGTGTCTTCCACGCCCCCCTCATCGGGGCAACGCCAGGCATGGAAGTGACGGCTGTGGTCACTGGGAATCCCCAACGACAGGAGCAGGTGCGATCCGATCTTCCCCAGGCGCAGATTCTCACCACCCCGGAGCAGGCCTGGCAGTCCGGTGACTTCGACCTGGCCGTGGTGGCCGGGGCCAACATCACCCACGTTCCGCATGCGAGGGCCGCGCTGGAGCGGGGAATGCATGTGGTCGTCGACAAGCCACTTGCCCCGAACGCGACCAGTGCCCAGGAATTACGCGATCTGGCCCAAGCCCAGGACCGCCAGCTGCATGTCTTCCAGAACCGCCGATGGGACTCCGACTTCCTCACCCTGCGGGCGATCGTGAACAGCGGTCAGCTGGGTACTCCCCATCGGCTGGAATCACGATTCGAACGCCTCCGCCCGCAGCTCACCGGTAGCTGGCGGGAATCCTCAGAGCAGGCCGATCACGGGGGCGTGCTGCTGGATTTCGGAGCACATCTGGTTGACCAGGCCATCGCGCTGCTCGGTCCGGTCGTCACGGTCACTGCTCAGGTTCGTGCCCTACGCGGTTCGGATATCGCCAACGATGACGCCCTGCTGCTGCTGGGGCACAGCTCCGGCGCAGTGAGTTATCTCAGCGGGAGCAGCGTGGCTGCCTTCGGCCAGCCGCGATTCCTGCTGTTGGGTACGCGTGGTGGGTGTCGCATCGATCAACCCGATTCCCAGGAGGCGCAACTGCGCCAGGGAGCAACGCCACTCGACGCCGGGTTCGGCAACGAACCGCCCGGCAGTGACGCAGTCCTGCAGTACGCCGACACTGCTGGAGTGCTCGTTGACGAGATTCGGCCGCGGGCCCAGGGGGCCTGGAGTACCTATTACCCGGCGGTGCGCTCGGCGATACGGGACGCTGGCCCAGCACCGGTGCCGATAGTTGACGTGATCGCCAACCTGCGGGTTCTGGATGCCGCAGCTCGTTCCGCCCACGAGGCCAGCACGATCAGACTTGACCCTCCGGCCGCTCACGCCGCAGACCCCAGCTGACGTCGTGCACTAGAGGCCGCCCCGGCTGGACCATAGGGATTGCACCAGTAAGCGGCTCATTGCTCCCATTCGGCGGCCCAGACTGCGGTTCCACCAGCAGGAAGTCATCGAGTTCGTCGAAGATGACGAACCAGGGCGCACTGTTGTGCACCTGCATGGTGAGTGCATCGGGCCAGCGGATGACCGCCGGACCGGGTGAGATGAACGCGTCATCGAAGGGACCGTCCGCCATGGTCGCTGGACGGAACGCGGCAGTCGGCATGCGTTCATCATCGCGTGGTGCAATTCGGCCCTCCGGCAGTTGCCACTGACCGCGGCCACCCCGTGCGAGTGTGCGCCGAAACCAGGGATGCCAACCGACCACCGCCGGGAACGCCCCGCGCTCGGCTCGCACTTCGATCCTGGTACGCAGTAGGCCTGGCTCCAACTGCCAGGTCAGCTGCACGTGACCCGTGAATGGATCCGGCAGTGCACAGGCCAGTACCGCCTGCGAGCTCGTGCACTGCAGTACCTGTGTCGTCTCAGCCAACACGGTCCCGTGCAACGCCCAGCCGTCGTAGGTTGCCGGCAGGATCAATGCCGCGGAGTCAGGCATCGTGGTAATCCGATTACCTCGCAGTCGACCGGCCCACGGCACCATCGGATACATCCCGAACT
>CAZKFI010000080.1:0-9433 GCA_964551975.1 uncultured Bifidobacteriaceae bacterium
ATCCGCCACCGGCACCACTGGCCCCGCTGCCGAGTGACGCTGCAGCTGACGCTGCCGCGGCTATGGCGGCACGGCGCTCATCAGCAGCCATCGCGGCCAGTCTGCGACGCTCGGCTGCCTGCAATGAGCCGAGTACCTTCTCCGCGTCGGCGAGGCGATCTCGGGCCTCCCGGCGAGCTGCAGCCATCTCATTGCGTACTTCGCGCGCGGAACGCTGCTTTTGCTTCAAGGTTGCTTCGGTCTGGGCTAGGCGAAGTCGCGCCGTTTGCGTCTGACGCAGAGCGGCGGCCTGAGACTGCGCGAGTTGATCGAGGGCTGCCGCCTGAGCAAGGAACTGGACGGGATCCTCAGCCAACAGGACCTGCAGGGAGGTGTCGACCCCACCACTGGTGTAGGTCGCGCGGGCCAGATCGTCAACGGACCCCAGGACTGCATCAAGCGCTCGGCGCTCTCGGTTCACCTTCTTCTTGAGATTTCGCACGGAGCCGGAAATCTCGTTGAGCTTGAGTTGGGCCTGGTTGTAGCGCTCGTTGGCGGCTTCGGCTTTGGCCTCGAGGTCCATGACCTGGATCCGCACTTGCTGCAGGTCCCGGGGTGCGGCTGCCGCCGGCGGCACCATGACGATGGGCGCCAAGAGCCCGGCCGCGACGGCGGCGATCAGAGCGGGCCCACGCTTTCCTTGTGCCCAGCGCATTAACCCTCCCTGCTCGTCGGCCCATCGTTCGGACGGGCGGCTTGCCCTTCAGGTTCCCGCTTTGCTCACGAGCGCCTGTTTGGCGTCGAAGCTCACAGCACGGTAACAGATCGATCACGAACGGGCACTTTGCCCGCGCCTAGCTGGCCTCCGCCCTGCTCTGCGGAGCGGCCCCACCACGGATGAGCCGAAGGGGTGGGACAAGGCCTGAAGCAGCGAGGACCTCGACCGCGGCCTCATGCTCCGGGGCTACCTCGGCGGTGCCGATCTGGGGTGAACCGAGCAGAACGGTCACCAGGCAGTCTGAACAGGCTGGTCCGGCCGCCTGGCAGGTGTGACAGTCGATGATCATGTGGCGAACCTAGGCGGCACCCCTGACAGTGCTACGGATAGCAGCCTCAGGGGCCACCATCCCCAGGTGCCTCCACCTCAGGGCCGCCAAAGGCAGGCCTGGGCACGACCTGGATCCGGTCCGTCGCCGAGCACCAACGACAGGCCACAGTCTCGATCTGGTCCTGCAGGACTTCCTCACCCTCGACCTGGACCTCGCCGGCCAGGTCTACGTGCCAGAACTGGCGGACCGTCATAGTGCGCTGCAGGTCGAACCGAGTGAGGTTGCCGCAGTGGCCGCATCGAAAGCGGCTGCGGTCGTCGGGAAGCGCCAGGGAACTCATCGGCGTGACCCTAGTGCAGTCCCAAAAGTGGAGTCCCAAAAGTGCAGTCCGCAGAGTGCAGTCCTCGCAGTGGCACACCAGCCTCTCCGGCTGTCAGGGGCCGTCCTTAGCGTGATCCCTATGCAACTCACCACGGACGACCTGGGAACACCGTTGGCCGAGGTGACCTTCGTCGTGGTGGATCTGGAGACCACGGGAGGGAGCCCACGGGAGGGTGGAATCACCGAGATCGGTGCCGTCAAGGTCAAAGCTGGAGAGTTACTTGGAGAATTCGCCACCCTCGTGAACCCCGGGCAAGCGCTGCCACCATTCATCGCGGCCCTCACCGGGATCACTGATTCCATGCTGGCCGGTGCACCAAAGGTCGCTCCTGTCCTGGCGAGTTTTCTGGAGTTCGCCGCAGGTGCAACGCTGGTTGCGCATAACGCGCCGTACGACATCGGGTTCCTGAAAGGCGCCTGCTCGAAAGTTGACCTCACCTGGCCGAATCCACCGGTGCTGGACACTGCACGACTGGCTCGGACGGCTCTGCTCCGAGACGAGGTACCCAACTGTCGCCTGGAGACCCTGGCCCGCCACTTCGCCACCCGGGTGCAGCCCACTCACCGAGCTCTGGATGATGCCCGCGCAACCGTGGAGGTCTTCCACTCCTTGCTGGAGCGACTGGGTGGACTTGGCGTGCAGTCCCTAGAGGATCTGTGGGCGTTCACCGGTCGGGTGCATCCAGCACAGCGCGCCAAACGCACCCTCGCTGATGGCCTGCCGCAGGCTCCGGGGGTATACGTGTTTCGGGACCAACAGGGCAGCCCGCTCTACATCGGGACCTCAACGAACATCGCCCGACGGGTCCGCAGCTACTTCACTGCCTCGGAAACCAGACGGCGCATGACAGAGATGGTTCGCATCGCAGCGCGAGTCGACGCGATTACCTGCGCAACGCAGTTGGAGGCGCAGGTTCGCGAAACTCGACTTATCGCACAGGAACAGCCCAGGTATAACCGGCGGGGAACCCGACCTGGGAGCCAGACTTGGCTCCGCGTCACCTCAAAAGAGCAGGTCGAGGTGAGCCTCGTGCGCAGTGTCCGCACCCCGGCACCCGAGCAAGACGTGCACTACCTAGGCCCGTGGTCATCCAAGGGAACCGCCGAACCAGTCCGACATGCCTTGACCTGGGTGCTGGGCCAGTCATCAGCAGTGGTGAGTGAATTCGCCCGCCTGCGCCCCAGCAGATTCAGTGACCTTGTGTGGGATCGCATCCAGCTGCTCTCAACGCAGGCGGAGTACGAGGCTGCTGCACAGTGGCGTGACAGTCTCACTGAAGCACTGTTGGGACTGATGCGCACCGCGCGCCTACAAACGCTCGCCCAAACCGAGCAGATCGTTGCGGTGCGACCTCACTGGATCGAGGGCAAACCCAGCGGCCGTTGGGAAGCACACTGCATTCGCCACGGAGCACTTTCTGGAGCCGCCCTGCTCCCCCAACCTTTCGCCAGTGTGGGCTGGTCGTCGGCTGTCGCGGCACTTGTGGCCTGCAGCGCTCAAGTCCCCCAACCCGTGCCAGGAGGTCTGAGCGCCTGTCTTGGGGAGGCTGAAGCCGTGGCCCGCTGGCTGGAATTACCTGAGGTTCGACTCATCGAGGTGTCGGCACCGCTGGCCTGGCCCGCCACGTTGGGCGACAGCCGAATGGGGCGTCTCAACGACGCCCGGCAGCACCTGCGCTCGGTCTCGTTAGCGAGCAGTACGACCCGGCCACTGGGGCCCGTACCCCTTGGGGATTCCCGGGTGGGCAGCCCACGGGGCGTTAGGCATACGCGGATTAGTTACGCGCCACCGCCGGGCGCAGGAGGTCGGCCACCTGACCTGGCAGGGTGAGAGCGTTGATGGGATGCAGCGCCACAGCCTCAGCGCGGGACCAGGTTGCTAGCCAAGCGTCCTGCGGCCTGGCGATGAGCACCAGCACCGGCGGGCAGTTGAAGATCTCGTCCTTAACCTGGCGTGTCAGCCCCATCCCCCCGGTTGGAACCGCCTCTCCGTCAAAGATAAGCAGATCGAAACCACCACGATCCACAAGGGCCAGGGTGGCTGCCGCTGTCGCGCACTCCACGTACTCAACTCGAGGCAGGTCAACAGCTGGCTGGGGACCTAAGGCTCGGATCAGGTCGGCGCGCACCAGTCGGTCATCGCTGTAGAGCAGGACCCGCAGGGTCTTGGCCGGCCTATCACCATGGCCAGTCTGGCCTTCCGCAACCCCTGCCTGCTGGGAGACCAGGTCGGTGGCGTGATGGGCGTGAGGGGCGGGATGGGCATGATGGGCGAGGTCCTGCGACGAAGCCATAGCAGCACTGTAGTCCTGGCCGCGAAGGTTCGACCCATGACGCAAGTCACAGCAGGGGGGTTCCCGGGCGTGACGCGGCGGCATCTGAAAGACTCCACACGTGGCTTCTACAACCACCGTCCCCGCCGCCTACGCGCAGGCTCCGGCAAACCGGCCCAACATGGTCTCCATCGGAACCATCGTCTGGCTGTCCAGCGAGCTCATGTTCTTTGCGGCGCTCTTCGCTATGTACTTCACCCTGCGCGCGGTCAATCCGGAGCTCTGGAAGGAAGACACAGCGCTCCTCAACGTGCCGTTCGCATCGGTGAATACGACCGTCCTGGTGCTATCGAGTGTGACCTGTCAGCTGGGCGTCTTCGCAGCCGAACGTGGAGACGTGAAGGGACTACGCCGCTGGTTCATCATCACGTTCCTTATGGGCGCCTTCTTCATCGGTGGCCAGATCACCGAGTACGTCGAGTTGATCCATCAGGGCGTCACGCTTTCGTCGAACGCCTACGGATCTGCCTTCTACCTCACGACCGGGTTCCACGGACTCCACGTGACCGGCGGCCTCATCGCCTTCCTCTTCGTCCTTGCCACCACGTACGTCTCCAAGCGATTCACGCACGACCAAGCGACGCGCGCGATCGTTACCTCGTACTACTGGCACTTCGTCGATGTGGTGTGGATCGCACTGTTTTTCATGATCTACATCCTCAAGTAGGTAGAGCGCACGGTGTTAACTGAACGGGTATCAACTGAATAGGTGCCTAGTAGGCACAACGCGTAAACCAATCACGCGTAGACGAACAAACGCCTCAACGAAAGGTGTGCGAGTGAAGTTCCTGGCGCGTCGTCGACGCAGTCCCCTCTTCGGCGCCCTCCTGTTGGCGCTCGCCTTGTTTGGTGTCGGGGCTGGGTACGCGGCGATCAGCAATACGCAACCAGCGGTAGCCGCAATCGGAACGCAAACCCAGGTTGAGGAGGGCAAGCGCCTCTACCTAGAGGGTTGCTCGACCTGCCATGCACTGGGTGGCCAAGGCTCGAACATCGGCCCCACCCTCATCGGTGTCGGCGCCGCCTCGGTGGATTTCCAGGTTGCCACCGGACGCATGCCGCTTGCCGCGCCAGGCGCACAGGCGGTGGCCAAGGAGCCGATCTACACGCCGGAGGAGACCGCGGCCCTTGCGGCCTATATCGCGACGCTGGCACCCGGGCCCGCTATCCCGACCGCTGAGCAGTTGGACTACGCCGATGCGGATATCGCGGAGGGTGGTGTGCTCTTCCGGATTAACTGCGCCCAGTGCCACCAGGCGGCCGGACAGGGGGGTGCCCTCACCTACGGCAAGTACGCACCGAGCCTGATGGAAGCGACACCCAAGGAGCTCTACGAGGCCATGGTCACCGGCCCGCAGAGCATGCCCGTCTTCAGTGACGGCACCCTGCCTGAGGAAGACAAGCAGGCGATCATCGCCTACGTCATGGACCTGCAGGAAGCACCCAGCCCTGGTGGCCTCTCCCTCGGCCGGCTTGGTCCAGTGGCCGAAGGTCTTTTCCTATGGACCGCCGTGTTCGCCGCCCTCATCGGGGTGGCCGTCTGGATTGGAATCAAAGCGCGATGACCCAGTCCCCTCCCTCCGACCATCTGCCCGTCCACAATGCGCCGGGCGGCCTTCCCGTCGCTGACATTCCGCACCGCCTGCGGGTAACGGACACCGATCCGAAGGCAGCAAAGCGAGCTGAGCGCCAGGTGGCGTCCATGTTCGTGCTCTCCATGCTGTTTGGCGTTGCCTTCGTCGTCGCCTACTTCGCAATCGACCCCGAGGCCGTGGTCTACATCCCGGTGCTCGGCGAAGTCGGTGCCAGCAACGTCGCTCTGGGCTTCACCATGGGCGCCTCGGTCTTCCTCATCGGAGCAGGTGCCATTCAATGGGCAAAGAAGCTCATGCCCGACGTCGAAGTAGTGCAACAACGCCATGAACTCTCCGCCCCCAAGGTAGAGACGCAGGAGGCCGCGGCGAATTATTACCGGGGCAAGGAGGAGTCCGGGTTCGCGCGCTACCCGATCATTCGACGCACGCTGATCGGCGCGATGGCGCTCTTCCCGATCCCGCTCGTGGTGATGCTCCGAGACCTCTGGGATAGCCCGCCCGGCAGTCCGAGCCCGCAAGAACTTCTCTCCACCACGCTGTGGCATGACGGGCTGCGCATTGTGACCGATGGCACATACCAGCCGATACGCCCCGAGGACATGCCGGTCGGCACCCTGGTGTCCGCGGCCCCCGCCGACCTCATGGAAGTCCAAGAGGCCGAGCACAACCTCAATGCACGCGGCAAGGCCGCGATCATCCTCGTGCGCATGGAGCCTGACGAGATCCGTGCTCAACAGGGCGACGGTTGGGACTATCAAGGCATCGTCGCCTACTCAAAGATCTGCACCCACGTGGGCTGCCCGATCGCCCTCTACGAGCATCGCACGCACCACCTGCTCTGCCCGTGCCACCAGAGCACCTTCGACCTCGCTGACGCTGGCAATGTCGTCTTTGGACCAGCGGCACGGCGCATGCCGCAGTTGCCAATCGGCGTGGATGAGGAAGGATTCCTCGTAGCCAAAGCCGGATTCGCTGAGCCGGTCGGACCGAGTTTCTGGGAGCGCAACGCATGAGCAGCCAGGCAGAAGTCCAAGACATCGCCACCAGTCCCGTCGAGCGCGCAGGTGGTGCTGTCGCCACCTACGTCGACCAGCGCACCGGAAGCAACAAGTTCCTCGCTCGCAATCTCAGCAAGGTCTTCCCAGATCACTGGTCATTCATGCTGGGTGAGATTGCCCTCTACTCGTTCATCGTGATCCTTCTCACCGGCACCTACCTCACGCTGTTCTACAAGCCGAGCATGATCGAGGTCGTCTACAACGGCTCCTACGTGCCGCTGAAGGGCGTGATGATGTCCGAGGCGTACGCCTCGACCCTGGATATCTCCTTCGACGTTCGTGGTGGGCTGCTCATTCGGCAGATGCACCACTGGGCGGCACTGATCTTCGTCGCCGCGATCGCCGTTCACATGTTCCGCGTGTTCTTCACGGGGGCGTTCCGCAAGCCCCGCGAGTTCAACTGGATCATCGGTGTCGCCCTGGCAACCTTGGCTCTGGCCGCTGGCTTCTCCGGGTACTCCCTGCCCGACGACCTGCTGTCCGGCACAGGCCTGCAGATCGCCCGAGGTATCGTCCAGTCGATCCCGGTGGTCGGCACGTGGGGCGCTTTCCTGCTCTTCGACGGCGAATTCCCTGGTACCGATTTCATTTCACGTCTCTACGCCGTCCACATCCTGCTGGTACCCGGCCTCATCCTCGCGCTGGTGACCGTCCACCTGATGCTGGTGTGGACGCAGAAGCACACCCAGTTCCCTGGGCCGGGACGCACGAACAACAATGTCGTCGGCTACCCGCTGATGCCCGTCTACATGGCCAAGGCTGGCGGCTTCTTCTTCGCCGTGTTCGGCATCATCGCCCTCATCGGTGGGCTCGTCACGATCAACCCGATCTGGGTCTTCGGTCCCTACACTCCCGATCAGGTGTCAGCAGGCTCTCAGCCCGACTGGTACATCGGGTGGTTGGACGGTGCTCTGCGCGTCATGCCGAACTGGGAAAGCGTGATTCTGGGTTACACCATTTCCTGGAACGTGTTCATTCCCGCAGTGATCGTTCCCGGCCTCGTGTTCACGGCATTGGGCCTCTACCCATTCCTTGAGGCATGGGTGACCGGCGACAAGCGTGAGCATCACCTGCTGGAGCGGCCGCGAAATGCACCCACGCGCACCGGCATTGGCGTCATGGCCATCACCTTCTACGGCCTGCTGTGGATCGGTGGTGGAAACGACATCATCGCGATCAGTTTCGACATGAGCATCAACGCCATCACCTGGTTCTTGCGAATCGCCATCTTCGTCCTGCCACCGATCGCCTTCGTGATCACCAAGCGAATCTGCCTTGGGCTCCAGCGTCGTGACCGCGACAAGCTCCTCCACGGATACGAGTCAGGACGAGTCCTGCGCCTTCCCCACGGGGAGTTCATTGAGGTGCACGAGCCAATCAACTACAAGGAGATGGCCGTGATCACCGCGAAGGAGGATGTGCTTCCCCTGCCGGCTCCTGCTCGCACTGATGCCCAGGGGGTTGCGAACAAGTGGTACGCAGTCAAGGCTCTGCGCGCTCGCCTCAGCCACTTCTTCTACGCTGACAACATCCCCAAGCCGAGCGCAGCAGAGATCGAGGCGGCTCAGCATCATGTCGAGCACGACGCAGCGCTTGAGGCGCCGTTGCACGACTACGAAGATGCCGATGAGTTGTTCGCTGCCCACGGGGGTGTCCTCCACCACCCGGGGATGCCCAAGACCAATGCCGAGCAGTTGGCGCAACGTCAGCAACGCACCCAGTCATAGATTCAAGCAGAAGGCGGCACCCTCATCGAGGGTGCCGCCTTCTGCTTGAGCGCTCGAATGCTTACGCAACGGACCCAACTCCTACGTGACCGTGACTTCGTACTCTCCCGGTGCCGTCACCATCGAACCGGATCACGTCACGGATCGGCACAATGTTGCCATTCCAGTAGAGGGCCTCGTCGGTTTCGGTGATTTCGTTCGCTGGCATTCTGACGATGCCGGCGGGTAAGCCGACCCAGGTGCGCTCGATGACGCGCCACCAGACCTTGTCGTAGTTCAGCAGGTCGCTAACCAGGCGCATGATTTCGGCCGCGTAGGTGGTATTACGGCTGGCCTGTTGCAGGAATGGGCGCAGCACAATCTCGGTAGGGCCGACGAATTCGCGCAATGGCAACGCGCTAATGGTGTGCGTGTAGGTCTTTTCGGCCCGCACATAGGCGGGCACCTGCACGGCGGTTCTGCGGGTGACGGTGTAGCCGGCGGCGGCCTGGATGGCCTCGAGGAAGCTGGTGGCGCTCAGCGGGCGTGGATCGGCAGCTCAAGCTGCATGGTCGCTGATTTCTTCCTGGTCGCGCACCAGGGTTAGCGGCTTAGGCCACGCCACTCCACGCCACCATTATGTAGGCGTTTCCAGGAAGATCGAACTACTTACATGGGTTGCTCACAGGCGACGCCGTCACGGTCCCGGTCCAGGCGGCCGGCGTTGGTTTTGTAGATCGCCCGGTTGACGGTGGGCCGGTTCATGCCGGCGGCCTGGGCGGCATCAGCCGCGGCAGAATCGCGGGCGACGCCGGCCGGGTACACGGCCAGCAGCGAGTCGCAGCTGCTGTATCTCTTGGCGGCGGCCGTGGCTGGTGGCGCCAGGACGGTGGCCGCGGCTATGACAGCAACGATGACGGTACGCATGGGCACCCCTCCCCAGTGGTGTGGGGATCAGGGTACGGCTACGCGGTGCGCCGTGTCCTGGACACGATGACGGGACGCGGTTTGGGGGCTTTGGCGGCCTGGGCCACGGCGAACATCACAGCTCGGGCGGCATACACACCGCCGCGGCCCTGTGGTGCGCTGATCGTCCAGCCGCCTTGCCGTTTGCTGATCATGGAGGCGGCTAGGTGCTCGGCGAGGACGGTGGACCCGTCGTGGCGTATCTGCCGCCGGTCAAACATGTCAAGCAGGGTTTGGGTGGCGGTGGCCGTCAAACGGTTCCCGGAGTCAATCCATGTAGCCAGGCGCCGCGGGGATGTGCATGGCGTGATGCTGCCCGCGTTCACACAGGGGCTGGCGATGAAGTCTCAGTTAATCGGTCAGCAG
>CAZKFI010000081.1:0-2545 GCA_964551975.1 uncultured Bifidobacteriaceae bacterium
CACGGAGATGCCAGCAACACCGGCTATCCCAACCAGACTGTGATCGTCGGCCGGAAAGACCTTCTCAATGTCGCGCTGAGCGATGACGTTGCCCATCGTGGCCCGCCGATCACCCGCCATGATCGCTCCCTGAGCACATTTCAAGGCCACGACGGTGGTGCCATGCGGAACAGGAAGCCCGGAACCACCCACTTCCCTGCTCACACCGAAACGACTCGCCGCCAGCCCCGGATCCACCTGAGCCAAAAATTGCGCGAATGACGAGTGGGACGGGTCCACGAAGGGTGACGACAAACGGGCCTCAGGCGCGGTCACTGTCCGCCTTTCTGCACGAAGGACTTCACGAAATCCTCGGCATTTTCCTCCAGCACGGCATCGATCTCCTCGAGGATCGCGTCAACGCCCTCATCTAGCGCATCGTTGTGTGCCGGGATGGTCGCCTCGACATCAAGATCCTCAGTCGATTCGCTCCGTGCCTCGCCGCGTTCAGTTCGACGACTCTCTGCCATAGCGACAGCCTAGTCAGAATCTGCGATTTCCAGCGCCCGCACGAGGTCGGTCGCACTCGGACAAGCGTCGAGAAGCTTGCCAATCTGAGCCTCGGTGCCCTTGCCTGGCTCCATCGTGGGCACCCGGATCAGCGCCGCCTGCCCTGGCAGGTCGAAAACGACCGAATCCCAGGAGGCCGCTGCAACCTGAGCGCCATACCGGCGCATGCATTCGCCGCGAAACCACGCCCGGGTATCCGCCGGCGGCTCTACGGCGGCGCGGTCGACCTCGGAGTCGGTGAAGAGCCGCTCCAGCCGACCACGCTGCTCAAGCCGTGCTGCCAGACCCCGATCAGCCCGGACGTCGGAATACTGCAGATCAATAGCCTGAAGCCGCATCGAATCCCAGGTAAGTCCGTCGCGAACCCGATACCCATCCAGCAGTTGCCACTTGGCAACCCAATCCACGACGGGCGCCGCGAGTGCGGGATCCTTGCCGAGCTGCTCCAGTACCAGCGCCCAGCGAGTCATGACGTCCTCAGTCTGTTCATCGGACCCACGCTGGTCGACATATCGACGAGCTGTCTCCCAGAACTCCTGCTGGATCTCCAAGGCCGTAAGACTTCGGCCATCGTCAAGTCGCAACCGATGGGTGAGTGATACATCGTGACTCACTGCGTGCATGGCGGCCACGGGATTTTCTGGACGCAGCTGCGTGCGGTTGAGGAAGTCGTCTTCGATCATTGCCAGAACAATGCTGGTTGTTCCCATTTTGAGGTACGTGGCAACTTCGCTGAGATTGGCGTCACCCACAATCACGTGCAGCCGGCGATACCGCTCAGGATTGGCATGGGGCTCATCACGAGTGTTGATGATCGGGCGCTTCAGCGTGGTCTCCAGGCCCACTTCAACTTCAAAGAAATCAGCTCGCTGCGTGATTTGATAACGCGCTTCACGTCCATCTTGTCCGACACCCAGGCGTCCACTCCCTGTAAAGACTTGGCGAGTGATGAGAAATGGCGTCAAACTTCGGACGATTTCTGCAAAAGGTGTTTCGCGGCGCATGAGGTAGTTCTCATGACATCCGTAGGATGCGCCCTTGTTGTCCGTGTTGTTCTTGTAGAGCAGCATCGGATATCCGGCGGTGCTGGCTAATTCAGCAGCTGTGGCCATAATTGACACACCAGCGCGATCCCAGAGTGCGGCATCCCGTGGATTCGTCACTTCGGGGCTTGAGTACTCCGGATGGGCATGATCTACGTACAGGCGCGCACCGTTGGTGAGGATGACATTTGCCAAGCCGAGGTCCTCATCGGTCAACTGTGACGGATCCGCCTCGGCACGCGAGAGATCAAACCCTCGCGCATCCCGCAGAGGAAACTCTTCTTCATAGTCCCAACGCGCCTTGCGAAGACCCTTGCTGACGAGCATGGAGGCATAGGCGTTCACGACCTGCGACGAAGTCATCATGGCATTCATCGTGGGATGGCCTTGGACGGTGATCCCGTATTCGGTCTCAATACCCATGATCCGATGAACGCTCACAGCAGTAGCATCCCCCAACTAGGCACGGCCTGCATCCTTAGAGGTACTGGCCCGTGTGAGCATTGCTAGCCATAGTCACGATGGAACGCCCGGGCTCACTGCCCTTCTTGCCCTGAATCAGGGTGCGAATGAACACGATCCGCTCACCCTTCGTACCGGAGATCCGGGCCCAGTCGTCTGGGTTCGTCGTATTCGGTAGATCTTCGTTCTCTCGGAACTCATCGATACATGGATCCAGAAGGTGCTGAACCCGAATTCCCTTTTCTCCCGTGGAAAGGAAGTCCTTGATGGCGCTCTTCTTCGCGCGAGCCACGACGTTTTCAATCATGGCTCCGGAGTTGAAGTCCTTGAAGTACAGGATTTCCCGATCACCATTCGCATACGTGACCTCGAGGAATTGGTTCTCGACCTCCTAGGAGTACATCAACTCCACGGCTCGCTGAATCATGGCCGCACAGGTCTCAGCCCGGTTTCCACCGCACTCAGCAAGATCCTCTTCATGCAGCGGCAAT
>CAZKFI010000081.1:2555-9413 GCA_964551975.1 uncultured Bifidobacteriaceae bacterium
ATCGAGTCTTCCTGGGCGAAGAATTGCTGGATCAATCATGTCTTCGCGGTTCGATGCACCAATCACAATGACGTTCTCGAGCCGTTCAACACCATCGATTTCGCTGAGCAACTGAGGAACGATCGTGTTTTCGACATCACTAGAAACCCCTGATCCGCGTGTGCGAAACAGTGAATCCATTTCATCAAAGAAGACAATGACGGGAAATCCTTCGGAAGCCTTCTCTCGGGCCCGCTGGAAAACCAAGCGAATATGTCGCTCGGTTTCGCCTACGTACTTATTCAGTAACTCCGGGCCCTTGATGTTCAAGAAAAATGAACGTCCTTCACCAAGACCCGTTCGTTCCGCCACCTTCTTGGCAAGGGAATTAGCGACTGCCTTCGCGATCAACGTCTTTCCACATCCAGGAGGTCCGTACAACAGAATGCCCTTGGGTGGCATAAGTTCGTGCTCGGCAAACAGATCTGCGTGCAGGAAGGGAAGCTCGACCGCATCGCGAATCAATTCAATTTGCTCGCCCAGTCCCCCGATGTCTTCGTAGTCAATATCCGGAACTTCTTCAAGGACGAGTTCCTCTACCTCGGACTTGGGGATACGTTCGCTCACAATGCCGGCCCTGGTGTCCAGCATCAGGGAGTCTCCGGCGCGCAAGCGGAGTCCTTGTAACGGCGCCGCTAGTCGAACAACCCTTTCCTCGTCGGTATGACCCACGACGAGCGCGCGAGTGCCATCAGCGAGTACTTCCTTCAAGGTGACCAGTTCACCGATCTCCTCAAAGCCTCGTTCAGCGACGATATTCATCGCCTCGTTCAGCATGACCTCTTGGCCTGCCCGCAATTCGTCGACCCGGATCTCCGGGCTCACGGCGACTCGCATCTTTCGCCCGTTGGCCACCACGTCAGCAGTGCCATCCTCATGCAGGGTAAGAAATGTGCCGAATCCGTTCGGCGGCTCGGAAAGTCGGTCGACCTCAGCCTTGAGTTGCACGATTTGCTCCCGCGCATCGCGCAGGGTTCCGACCAACCGTGCATTGTGATCTCGCTGGGCGGCAAGCTCGCCGCGCAGTTGCAACAGGTTGGCCTCAAGATCGCGCAGACGCGCGCCGGAATCCTCGTTCACTCTTCCTCCTCAGCCATCGCGCCCCCGGCCCCGACCGGGACGCCAGGATCCCCGGATCCCGCTACTCCATCTTGCGACTTTAACCCGCGTGCTGCCCGATAGTCGTCGCCGTAGGCACCCGGCGCGGGGCGGCGGCGGCGGGGCGGCAGAACCGCGCCTGGTGCCAGACGCCGACTGACCACCAAAAAGCCGGTATGGCCAATCATTCGATGGTCCGGGCGCACTGACATCCCGTCCAGGTGCCAGGTTCGGACTAAGGACTCTTCGGCCCGGGGCTCAGTCCAGTCACCTGTCTCACGCAGATCCTCGACAAACCGCGACAACTGGGTGGTCGTGGCCACATAGGCGACCATCACGCCACCCGGTGACAGCGCCTGGGCCGCCACCGCGAGACATTCCCATGGTGCCAGCATGTCCAGGATGACCGCGTCCACACCGCCGCTCAGGCCATCCAGCTGGTGATCCTGCAGATCATCGACCACAAGCTGCCACTGCTGGGGTTGTTCACCGAACCACCGGCACACGTTAATCCGCGCGATATCGGCAAATTCAGCCCTGCGCTCAACGCTTCGCACTAAGCCAGTCGGGCCAACAGCGCGAAGAAGCCAACAGGTGAGGGCCCCTGACCCAACTCCCGCCTCGATGACTCGCATACCTGGTCCCAGGCTCGCAAGACCCACTATGCGAGCAGCGTCCTTGGGGTACACGACCGCTGCTCCACGTGGCATGGACAGAATGAAGTCGTCCAACAGCGGCCTCAGGGCCAAGTAGGCAACCCCACCACTGCTCTGCACCACACACCCCTGCGGCTGACCAATGAGATCGGCATGGGCAATGGAGCCTCGATGGGTATGGAACACTCCCCCGGGTGACAAAGTGATCGTGTGCATCCGACCTTTTGGATCCGTCAGTTGGACCAGGTCACCGGTTTGCAGCACACCGCGATCGCCCACTCCGCCACAGTAGCCGTGATGATCTGCCCGGAGGTGCCCACAAGATGACCGAACCGGCAGATACGTCCTATCCACGTTCGCTCTCACCCTCGCGGACCAATGACTTTCTGACCTGTCCGATGCTTTTTCGGTTGCGCAGCATTGATCGATTGCCCGAGGAACCGAGTCCGGCCGCAGTGCGTGGAACGTTGGTTCATCGAGCCTTGGAGTGGCTTTTCGATCTGCCCGCACCGCAACGAACGCTGACTGCAGTACAAGATCTGCTGCGGTCTGCCTGGGACGAGATGCAAAACACTTCTCCCAGTGAGGCGCGGGCGCTCATTGACGAGAGTCATGCGTACCCGGTGACCGGGGACCTTGACCAATCCGGCACCGCCATGGCGGTGGCAGATGAGATCACCGCACGGATACTTGCGCCGGTCACCCCATTGCTTGAAACCTATTTCGCGATGGAGGATCCTGCCCGACTTGATCCTGCTGCTCGGGAACTAGCGGTGCGTGCGCAACTAGATACCGGTTTGGTGCTGCGCGGCTACGTTGATCGCCTCGATCGAAACCCCGAAGGCCATGTGCGCATCGTCGACTACAAGACAGGACGATCTCCAGGATCAGGCTTTGAGTCCAAAGCCATGTTCCAGATGCGCTTTTACGCTCTCACCTGGTGGCGGATGACCGGTGAGCTCCCGAGATTGCTCCAGTTGCTTTACCTCGGTAACGCCGAGGTGCTGAGATACCAGCCAGACGAGGACGACCTGCGGGCTACCGAGCGCAAAATCCTTGCGATTCGATCAGCGATAGCCCAATCCGCCGAGACCGGTTCGTTCGCGCCGAACCCTGGTCGGCATTGCGATTGGTGCAGTTTCCGTCCAGTTTGTCCCGCCTGGGGAGCCCTACCGCCGCCACTTCCAGATCGATCAACCTGGCCCAATAATGCCGAGAGCCTTCCCGATACCGGTGAGCGCCCAACGGTGATTCGTGATGGGATCATCGAATGAGTGCTTCCCATGCGGCGGCGCGGGCAGAGGGCCTAACCAAGAACTACGGCTCGTCGACCACGCAGGTCTGTGCCCTGGACAACGTGAGTCTCACGATCGATGCCCAGTCTTTTACGGCAGTGATGGGTCCTTCCGGCTCTGGCAAGTCGACCCTGATGCATTGCCTAGCAGGCCTAGATTCCCCGAGTTCCGGGCGGGTCTGGTTGGGTGATCGAGAAATCACGGACCTGTCCGACCGTGCCCTGACCCAGCTTCGACGCACCGAGGTTGGCTTCGTATTCCAATCATTCAACCTTGTGCCCACATTGAATGCGCTGGAGAACATTCGCTTGCCAATGGACATCGCGCGGACCAAGGTTGACGAGGACTGGTTGAACACGGTTATCGACACCGTTGGACTACGCGACCGCCTAACGCATCGGCCCAGCGAACTGTCTGGTGGACAGCAGCAGCGGGTGGCAGCGGCTCGAGCCCTGGCCAGCAAACCGACGATCATCTTCGCCGATGAGCCAACCGGTAACCTGGACTCAAAATCGGGTGCGGAGGTCCTCAGCTTCTTACGGCGGTGTGTGGACGCCTTCGGTCAAACCATCGTGATGGTGACGCATGAGCCATCAGCTGCTGCCTATGCAGATCGTGTGGTCTTTCTGGCAGACGGGAAGGTAGTAGATGAGTTGCACTCCCCGACTGCTGACAGCGTCTTGGATCGGATGAAAGACATCGATGCTCGTCGCACCGCCACACGACCCGATGCTGCGGATACTGACTGATGTTTCGGGCCGCGCTGCGTAGCGTCCTGGCTCACAAGCTACGCCTCGGTTTGACCATCGTCACGGTGACGCTTGGCATTGCCTTCGTCACGGGGACCAATATCTTCACCGACTCCCTTCGTTCGTCATTCGATGCACTCGTCGAGCAGCCCCGACCTGATGTGCTGGTTGCGCCTCGCACCGAGATCGATGACGCCGATGCCAGCGGCAATGCGTTGGGCGAAGGGCTTCTCACACTCCCGACCAGTCTGGTAACGACGCTGGGGAACCTGCCTGAAGTGTCCAATGCCAGCGGTCAGGTGCAAGCACAGGCTGCTTTCGTTCTTGGTAGCGACGGTAAGCCTCTCGGGCCCCAGGGGCCACCGGCCCGAGTCACATCGTGGATTCCGGAGTCTGACATCACACCCCTGCGCATCGCCGAGGGTCGACCGCCCAAGGGACCCCAGGAAATTGCGTTGCTGTCAAGTACTGCGGAATTGGCGGGAGTTGGCCTCGGCGACGAGGTCCAGATCACGACCCCGCTGGCGGGCGTGCGGACTGCCACGGTGACCGGCATCGTCACGCGAACGCTTTCCGGCGGACTCGGTGGCACCTTGGTCGTACTCGATCTGCCAACCGCCCAGGCGTGGTTCACCGGTCCAGGAACCGTGACGCAGATCGCTGTGCAAGCCGCCGACGGATTCACCGAGGACCAGGTTGCCCAGGCCGTTGCCGCAGCTGCCCCGGAACTCACAACCGTTCGTACGGCCACTCAGCAGCAGGATCAGGTCACCGACCGCATCGAAGAGGGCTTTCAATTCCTCAATACGTTCCTACTCGCCTTCGGCCTGATCGCGCTCTTCGTCTCTACGTTCCTCATCTTCAACACGTTCTCCATGCTCATTGCCCAGCGCACACGTGAACTGGCGCTGGTCCGCGCCATAGGTGCCACCCGCCTTCAGGTCTTCGGCTCGGTGCTCGGCGAGGCAGCAACAGTCGGTGCGATAGCCGGTGCGCTAGGTATCGCGGCCGGTGTCGGGGTTGCGCAAGCACTCCGCAGAATCATCGAAGGTGTCGGCGGGTCGCTACCAGCCTCGGACCTGGTGGTAGAGCCGAGCACGTTTCTCATTGCTGCAGGAGTTGGCATCGGCGTGACCATGATTGCGGCTGGGGTACCCGCATGGCGCGCCTCCGTTATCCCACCTGTTGCCGCAATGCGTGACGAGGTGCGACTCCCGACTCGTTCCCTGCGCGGTCTGACCTTGACCGGCATTGCCCTACTCATCGCATCCGTTCCGTTCGCCGGGATAGGGCTAGCAAATTCATCAGCAGATGGCACCGTCGCGGCAACCTGGGTTGGTCTCTCCGCTCTCGCCGGAATCCTTGGCGTCGTGTGTCTCACCCCCGCAGTCGCCGGCCCCGTGCTGGGACTGCTGGCTCGGCCCTTCAGTCGCCGACCGGTAACGAACCTCGCCCTGGAGAATGCCCGACGCAATCCCCGGCGAACTTCGGCCACCAGTAGCGCACTGGCTATCGGCTTGGCCCTCATGACTGCGGTGACGGTGATCGGGCTGTCCGCTCGTTCAAGCGTCACCGAGGTCGTGGATCAAACGATCGGTGCCGATTTCGTAGTGCTTGGTCAGGGATTTCGACCCTTCGAACCCACCATCTACCAAGCGCTTCGTGACACACCGGGCACCAGCGTGGTGACCTACTTACGCAATATCCCCATCGAAGTCGGTGAGGAGCGCTTTCCCATGACGGGCGTTCGGACCGAAGACGTGCGGGAGGTTGTCGATGTTGTCGTCACCTCGGGGAGCATTGATGACCTGGGCTTGGGGATGGCACTGGTCGATGATCAAACTGCGACGCAACTGGATCTGGCAGCAGGTGACGTACTTGATGCAACCTTCGTCAACGGGCCGGGTCAGGTTCGCGTCGTGGGCACCTTTGAGCCGGTGGGCTTCCTGCAGGGTTTCATTGTCTCCATGCCGACACTGGCCAGTATTGGAGCGCTGGAGCGTGACACCGGTGTCTACATCAAGGCCGCAGCTGGCCAGGATCTGGATCAGTTGCGCGCGGAGCTCTCCAACCGTCTCAATGCCTTCCCAGCTGTTCGCCTGCAGGATCAAGCCGATATAAAACGTGACATCAATCAGCAGTTCGACCTGCTATTCGGTTTTATCTTTGGCCTGCTGGCGCTGTCGATTCTGGTCGCTTTCCTCGGCATCGTGAACACACTCTCGTTGAGTGTCTATGAACGCATCCGGGAAATTGGGCTACTGCGCGCCGTCGGCATGGCTAGGCGTCAGGTGCGCCAGATGGTCACCAGGGAGGCTCTGGCCATCGCTGCGATCGGAAGCCTGGTGGGCGTCGCACTGGGCTTGGGGTACGGAGCTCTCTTCCAGAAGGTGCTTGAACCTCAGGGGATCACCGTGCTTGCCGTGCCGCTAGGGCCACTGGCGCTGTTTATCGTGCTCGGGGTTCTTGGTGGATTGGCCGCAGCCATCTGGCCTGCCCTACGGGCCGCCAGGCTACGAATTCTCACCGCGATAGCAAGCGAATAACGCTTCAGTCGCTCAGGTCAGCCGCACTCACGTGGCATTGAAGTACTTGGCCTCCGGGTGATGCACGATGATGGCGCTCGTACTTTGCTCAGGGTGGAGCTGGAACTCTTCGGAGAGATCAACACCGATGCGCTCCGGCCCAAGGAGACTGAACAACTGCGCCTGTTGTTCCAGATCAGGGCAGGCCGGGTAGCCGAATGAATAGCGCGAACCCCGATAGCCCTGCTTGCCGATGAGGAAGTCCATATCCGTGGAGTCGTCCATACCGAGGCCGAGTTCTTCACGGACACGGGCATGCCAGAACTCAGCAAGGGCCTCGGTCAGTTGCACGGACAGACCGTGCAGTTCAAGGTAATCCCGGTAGGCGTCCGACTCGAAAAGCATTGCGGTGGACTGCGATGCTGCCTGACCCATCGTGACGACATGGAAGGCCACAACATCTGGCCCGGAAGCGCTCACTTCGTCGGCGTCTCTG
>CAZKFI010000082.1:0-9266 GCA_964551975.1 uncultured Bifidobacteriaceae bacterium
CGCCAAACCGCATCGGGCGAAGGCGGTGCATACCCAGGACGCCTCCTATCTGGATGTGCTGCATGCGCAGGACGAGGAACTCAACCCGAGCGATCTGGCGTATCACCTCACGCGTCGGGCACGGGGCCTACCGCTCTGGTTCTCCCTGGCGGTCAACGGTCTTGACGCATATCGAGATGCCGTTGACTACGCGCTGGATCTCACGCAGTACGCGGCCGAGCGTATTCGGCAGTTGCCGCAGCTCAGCCTCGTTCGAGACCCAGAACTGTCGGTCGTGCTGTTCCGGCGCGATGGCTGGGGCGAGGCCGAGTACGACGCCTGGAGTGATCGGCTACTGCGCGAACAGACTGCGTTCGTCATGCGCAGTGCGTGGCGGGGCGAGATCGTGGGACGCCTGGTATTCCTGCATCCGGGTACGACACGTGCGATGGTGGACGAGGTCTTGGCCTCGCTAGCCGCCGATCCGTCGTGACCGGAATTCGCCGCCGATCGGGCTCTAGACCGAGTCCTTTGTGCGACCGACGATGCGCCAAGCCAGGGGCAGTGTCGCCGTAGCCAGCAGGATCTTGATTGCGTCACCGACGAGAAAGTCCCGAACGCCGTAGGACCAGGCGGACTCGGGGCCAAACCAGGGCAGGCCGGTGGAGTACTTCAGCCAGGTGGCGCCAATCAGGTAAATCGCCAGGCTGCCGATGATCATCAGGACGAAGTTGCTGACTAGCCGTCGCGACGCCCCGGTCTGGGCTAGGCGCCCGACGATCAGGGCGGCGAAAATGAATCCGAGGATGTAGCCGAAGCTGGGCATGGTGAAGCCCGAACTGCGCTCCGCGAACCACGGCACTCCGGCGACGCCCAGTGCGGCATAGAGCGCGATCGCGGTGGCTCCCCGCAGGGCACCCAGCGCTCCACCCACGACCAGCACGGCGAAGGTCTGCATTGTCACTGGCACCAGGGGATTCCACGGCAGATAGAAGGCAATCTGCGCGCAAACCCCCGTGAATGCTGCGGCGCCGGCGATCAGTACCGCCTGCCGGGCCCAGGAACTGCCGAGCGTGTCGGCGAGGACTCGGGGTTGGGCGACTGCCAGGGACATCGTGCCTCCGCATCGATCGAAGATTCCGGGGGATCGGCGAGCCCCTCTGGAGGCAGCACCGTATCGCGAGGTAGTCTGAGGCCAGCAGTTCGGGTGTTCCATTCGAGACGCAGGGGAAGGCGATCTCGACCGATGGGAGCCCGGATGACTGCCTTCGCCTACGCGCCCGTGCCAAACGGGCCGCAGCAGGACGTCCCCGCGCGGGGTGTTCTGTTCCTGCACTCATGCCCGCGAGCGGTGACCTCACACGTGTGCTGGGCCCTGGGGGCGGCGGTCGAGGCGCAGGTGAGTCTGGATTGGTCAGATCAGCCCATCGAGCCAGGCACCCTGCGAGCCGAGCTGCTGTGGTCGGGTCCGGCAGGAACGGCCGCTCGGATGGCCAGCGCACTGACCGCGTTCCCCATGGTTCGCTTCGAGGTCACCGAGGAGCCGATCAACGGGCGTGGCGGGGAGCGCTTTGCCGGGACACCCAACCTCGGGCTATTTCGGGGGGATATGGGCGAGTACGGCGACATCCTGGTCCCCGAGGAGCGGCTGCGATCCGCGCTTGCTGTTGCGGGGACTCAATCGCTGGCAGAGCAGGTGGCTCGACTGATCGGTGAGCCATGGGACCTCGAACTCGAGCCCTACCGGTTCGCCCATGAAGGATCGACTGTGCGAGTACTCACCAAGGTCGTCTAGAACAAAGCTCCCGCGCGCACATTCTCGGCCCGTGGTTACAGCGGGATGTTGCCGTGCACGCCTCGCACGCCCGGGGTGTCCAGAATGATGCGCGCCACGGTACTGCGAGTACGACTGGGGTCGACGACCTCGTCCACCACACCGATCTCGACCGCTCGAGCGATGCCACCGGAGATCACCTCGTGCTCGGCGGCAAGTTCCAACTCCACCTGCGCACGGGCGTCCTCCGGGACCTCGGCCAGTCGGCGCCGATGCAGGATGCGAATGGCCGCGACTGAGCCCATGACGGCAACCTCTGCGGTCGGCCAGGCAAAGACCCTCGTAGCACCCAGTGAGGCGGAGTTCATTGCCACGTAGGCACCGCCGTACGCCTTGCGGGTCACGACGGTCACGCGAGGAACGACGCATTCGGCGAAGGCATGCAGGAGCTTGGCCCCTCGACGTACCACGCCTTCCCACTCTTGGCCCAGACCGGGCAGGTAGCCGGGCACATCGACAAGCACGACCAGAGGTACGGAGAACGCATCACACATGCGCACGAAGCGCGCTGCCTTCTCCGCCGACGCCGAATCGAGGCAGCCACCAAGGCGCATCGGATTGTTCGCCACGACGCCAATGGTTCGTCCGCCAATGCGTCCCAGTCCAACGACGATATTCGGTGCCCAGCGGGTGTGGAGTTCGGTAAACGTCCCGGCGTCGACGAATCCCTCGACCAGCGGGTGCACGTCGTACGCCCGACGGGCCGATTCGGGTAGTAAGGCGCCGAGGTCGATATCTGCCACCGCTTCGATATCCAAGGAGCCCTGGTGGCCGAGGAGCACGGCAACACGACGTGCCTGCTCCAGTGCATCGGCCTCGCTTTCGGCCACGACGTGTACAACACCGGAGCGACGACCATGCGGCTCAGGGCCACCCAGTACGTCCATATCGACGTCTTCACCGGTCACCGAGCGCACGACCTCGGGTCCGGTGACGAAGATGCGCCCTGCTGGGCCCAGGATCACCACGTCCGTCAGTGCCGGGCCATATGCCGCGCCACCGGCTGCCGGGCCGAGGACGACGGAGATCTGCGGCACCTTTCCCGATGCTCGGGTCATGGCGGCGAATACACGGCCGACACCATCGAGGCTTGCCACACCTTCGCGCAGTCTGGCCCCGCCGGAATGCCATAGCCCGATGATCGGGCTTGAGTCGGCGAAGGCACGGTCGTAGGCGGTGACAATGGCTCGACAACCCAGCGACCCCATCGCTCCGCCCTGCACTGTCGGGTCAGTAGCGAATGCGACGGCGTGTGCACCATGGACTCGACCGACAGCAGCGACGACGCCCCGGTCGTCGATCGGCGTGATCGGAGTCATCGTGCCCTCATCGAACAGGGCCGTGAGGCGAACGAGCGGCGACCGCGGATCGACCTCGGTCACGACGCAGTCCGAAACACCAGGGTCACGTCATGTCCGCCAAAGCCGAACGAGTTGTTCAGCCCCACGAGTGGACCCTCGGGCAGGGGTCGCGGTGCGCCACGGACGACGTCCAGTGCCACCTGTGGATCCATCTGCTCCAGGTTGGCGGTTGCGGGTACTAGTCGATCCCGCAGGGCAAGCACGGTGAAGATCGATTCCACTGCGCCTGTACCGCCAAGGAGATGTCCGGTCAGGGATTTGGTGCCTGTCACCGCAATGTGATCCGCAGCCGATCCCATGGCTGCCCGAATTGCCACCGATTCGGCCAGATCGCCCTGCGGAGTCGACGTCGCGTGCGCGTTGATGTGCACGACATCGGAGGCACTTACCTCGGCGTCGGCCATGGCCTGCTTGATGGATCGGGTTGCCCCGCGGCCCTCGGGATCAGGCTGCGCGATGTGATGTCCGTCGGCGGTCATGCCGAATCCAGCAACTTCTCCGTAGATCCGTGCGCCGCGAGCCTTGGCGAACTCCGCGGACTCGAGCACCATGATGCCGGCGCCTTCGGCCATCACGAAGCCGTCGCGATCGACGTCGTACGGACGTGAGGCAGCAGTTGGATCGTCATTGCGAGTGGATAGCGCACGCATGGCCGCGAACCCCGCCATTACGACCGGATGGATCACCGCTTCGGTCCCACCGGCCACGACCACGTCGGCTCGACCGGTGCGAATCATGTTCGCCGCGTAGGCGATGGCCTCTGCTCCGGAGGCACAGGCGCTGACCGGTGCATGCACGCCGGCTCGGGCACCAACCTCCAGGCCCACGATGGCCGCCGGTCCATTCGGCATGATCATGGTGACCAGGTGCGGAGAGATCCGACTTGGGCCACGTTCACGCAGCGTGTCGTGGGCGTCCATCAGAGCGAGCAGACCCCCGATGCCGGTGCCGACGACGGTTCCCAAACGTTCGGGATCCACCTCCGGTGCGCCGGCATCGGCCCAGGCCTGGCGGGTGGCAACCAGTGCGGCCTGCTGTGATCGGTCGAGTTTGCGTGCCTCGACTCGATCCAGCACGGTAGCCGGATCCACGGCCATGATGCCGGCGATCTGGGAGGGCTGGATACGCGCCCATTCCTCCTCAATCAGCCGCACACCCGAGGTTCCGGCCAGTAGGCCAGCCCAGGTCGTGGGGACGTCTCCGCCCACCGGGGTGGTGGCGCCCATCCCAGTGATCACGACCTCCCGAGCCATTGGTACCTCCTCGTGTCGCTTCGGTTCACCTATCCGGGATGCGGTGGGTGAGATCAGGAATTGGCGGCGATGTATGCCACCGCGTCGCCTACGGTGCGGAGGTTCTTGACCTCGGAGTCCGGGATCTTCACGCCCCACTTGTCTTCGGCTGCCATGACGACCTCGACCATGGATAGGGAATCGATGTCCAGGTCGTCGACAAACGACTTGTCCAACTGAATGTCCTCTACGGGCACGCCGGCAACCTCGTTGACGATGACTGCCAGGCCACTCAGGATCTCTGCGCTCATTGCTTTCCCTTCTCTCTTCCGTTGATTGTTCGATTGATCGGCATGTAGGTGTGTGGGTACTCTTCGCTTGTCCTTGTTTCGACTTAAGGCAGTACGACGACCTGCGCTGCGTAGACCAGACCGGCCCCGAAGCCGATCAGCAGCGCGAGCCCACCACTGGGTATTTCCCCGTCCTGCAGCATCCGATCCATCGCTAGGGGGATTGATGCTGCTGAGGTATTACCCGTCGTGGCGATATCGCGGGCCACTGGCACGTGCGACGGTAAGCCGATGGCTCGCACCATGGCGTCGGTGATGCGCATGTTGGCCTGGTGGGGGATGAAGGCGGCCAGGTCATCGGCCGTGATGCCGGCCGCATCAATGGCTCGCTGAGCCGTCTTGGACATCTCACCCACTGCCCAGCGGAACACCTGTTGCCCCTCCATGATCAGTGAAGGGAAGATCCGGCCGCCGTTATCGCGGTAGTCGATGAGGGACTGCGACATCGAGATTGCCGCCCGCTGGGAACCGTCCGCACCCCAGATCGTTGGTCCGATGCCGACATCCTGCGACGGACCGATGACCGCTGCTCCTGCGCCATCGGCAAAAATAAAGGCCGTACCGCGATCCGTGGGATCCACCCAGTCGGTGAGTTTCTCGACGCCAATGATGAGCACGTACTCGGCGCTGCCACCGCGGATCATGTCGTTCGCCAGGCTGACGCCGTAGCAGAATCCAGCACAGGCCGCCGAGATGTCCATTGCTGCGGCGTTCACGGTGCCCAGGCGATCACTGATCTCGGTGGCCACTGCGGGAGTTTGAAATGGGTGGGTAACCGTGGCGACCAGCACCATGCCGATGCGCTCTGGGCTGATGCCAGATCGGTCGAGCGCGATCTGCGCCGCGGCAACCGACATATCGGCGACTGATTCGTCCTTGGCGGCGTATCGACGTTCGATGATCCCCGAGCGCTCTCGAATCCACTCGTCGGAGGATTCGATTCTCTCGCAGATCTCTGCGTTCGTAACCACGCGGCTCGGTCGGTAGGAGCCCACGGAAAGGATCCGGGCGGCAGGTGAGCCTGCGCTGGCACGCAAGGATGCGGTCATTGATGTGGCTCCTGGCTGGTGGGGTGCAGTCGGACCAGGGGTTGACCGGGTGAGACCGGATCCCCGTCATGCACGAGCCATTCCACGATGGTGCCGCCGTGCGGTGCCATCACGGGAGTCTGGTCTCGCAGTGTTTCGATCACACCGATCTGGGCACCAGCGGCAAGTGCGACCCCGACCTCGGCATCCACCTGCTGCCGATAGGTGCCCTTGGTTGGCGCGATGAGCAGTCGCCAGGTCGGCTGAGTGGAGATGCTCGATGGTGTGCCGTGCTCGGCCACCAATGCTCGTGCTGCATCGAGGTCATCCGGGGTCTTCAGTGCGCAGGTCTGGACATCGGGAAGGGCGCGTCGGATCAAACCGGTGAGCGTGCCGGCCGGCGGAATCTCGATGACCGCCGTCACCCCGAGGTCAGCCATGGTCGCCATGCACAGATCCCACCGCACCGGGTTGCTCACCTGGGTGACCAGTCGACGCAGCACCTCGCGCCCGTCGTGCACGACCTGGCCATCTGCGTTGGAAATGAGCCGAATCCTCGGGTCGTGGGTGCTGATAGCGCGGGCAAGTCCAGCGAGGGACGCCGTAGCCGGTGCCATGTGCTCGGTGTGGAATGCTCCGGCAACTTCCAATGGCCGCACCCGAGCACCCTCAGGTGGTTCAGCGGCGAAGGTATCCAGTTGGGTGCGGGTGCCAGCAACCACGATCTGACCGGCTCCGTTCATATTGGCGCAGGTCAGTCCGTGGCGGGCGGCCACGTCTGGCACGTCCTGACCCCCGAGCACCGCCGACATACCGGTCGCCTGCACGGCGGAGGCTGCAGCCATGGCTCGGCCACGCTCTCGGACGAACACCATGGCCTGTTCGGCGCTCAAGACGCCCGCACCCACGGCCGCGGTGATTTCTCCCACGGAGTGACCGGCGCCTGCGCCGATACGGCTGAACACCGATGAGGGGTGCGGGAACAAGCTCAGCAGTGTCACCAGCCCCGCTCCCACGATGAGCGGCTGAGCAATGGCCGTATCGCGGATAGTGTCCGCGTCAGAGACAGTGCCGTGCTCGACGAGATCAAGGCCGGCAACCGCGCTGAGCCATTCGAGCCGTTCCCGGACTCCGGGGACCTCCAGCCACGGCGTGAGAAACCCTGGAACCTGCGCACCCTGACCAGGGGCCACGACGACGAGCACGGCTCACCCTATCCACGCCAAGGAGTGCGCCTGCGTGGTCAGCCCAGGGTGACACCGATCAAGCGACCGACGAGGTAGGTGACTGCGGCAGCACCCACACCCCATCCGAACTGTCGCAGGGCGGAGAAGATCATGCCGCGCCCAGAGAGTCGGCCGACGGTCGCGCCGACCGCGATCAAGGCCACCGCGGACAGTGCGATGGCCAGGATCAGAGGGATCGAGGTCGACGCCTGTGGTGCGGTGAAGAACAGATAGGGCAGGACCACGACGCTGGCGCCCAGGGCGAAGGCGACGAAACTGGAAATCGCCACCTTGATCGGTGAGCCAAGCTCGTCGGGGTTCAGGCCCAATTCCTCGCGGGCCAACGTGTCGAGGGCCTTCTCCGGATTGGCCATGATCTGGGCCGCCGTTGCTGCCGCGACCTGCGGACTCAGCCCCTTGGCGCGATAGATGAGCTCCAGTTCGCGGCGCTCTTCCTCGGGCTTATCGCGAAGTTCGGCGCGCTCCAACTCGATCTCGCGCCGGAAGAGATCGCGTTGACTGGCGACACTGACGTATTCGCCGGCAGCCATCGAGAATGCTCCGGCCAGCAGTCCGGCTAGACCTGCCAGCAGGATGGTGGCATTACTCGGTGAAGCGCCGGCGAAACCCATTACCAACGCGGTATTCGAGACCAGACCATCGCTCACCCCGAACACGGCAGCCCGAGTGGCACCGGAGCGGTCGCCACGATGCCAACTCTCACCATCACCCTTAGCTCGGCGACTCGGCGCAGGATCGGTGGTGCGCATCGCGCGGAAGGTGGCCGCGTGCTCCCGCTCATCGTGGGGCATCGACGTCAGGGCTTCCGGTTCGTCGTCATACATACCTGCGTCGGCGCCCTCAGCCTGCTCCAGGTGCCCGAGTACCGAGTCCAGTCCGGCTGCACGTGCGCGCGCAACCAGGCGGCTATCCGCAGCATCGAGCTCCGTTGGTGGTGGAGGCACCGGCACGCCGTATTCATCGAGCTTGACTACCCAATGATCGGCGTGGGCGTCCTCGACGTCAGCCAATTCCAGCAGTGCCGCTCGCCGGTCCCCGTCGACAGTGCCGGCCAACGCCCGATAGAGCAGCGCTGCGTTGCGCTCAGCCTGCAGATACCGCAGGAATCGGCGTGGATCCTCGGACTTGGCGCCCATCACCCAGAGCCCTCCGTGCTGCCAGCGTCGGCGGCGGATGGGTCGTGTACCTGGTAGCGCTCAATCGCGCTCGCTGCCACTGCGCGATCGATCTCACCGCGGCGGGCGAGCATGGCGAGGGTTTGCGCGGTGATGGACTCTGCGTCCACCAGGAAGTGCCGACGCAGTGCGCCGCGGGTATCCGAGAGGCCGTATCCATCGGTACCCAGTGAAACGAAGTCGCCGGGCACCCACTCGCGGATCTGATCCTGTACCCCGCGCATCCAGTCTGAGACGGCAATCACCGGGCCGTCCCGCCCAGTCAGCCGCTGGGTGACGTACGCCGTCTGCGGTTCCTCGGTGGGATGCAGCAGGTTATGTCGATCCACTGCCAACCCGTCCTTGCGCAGTTCGTTCCAGGAGGTAACCGACCACACGTCGGCCTGCACACCCCAGTCCTGGGCGAGCAACTCTGCTGCTCGCAGTGCCCAGTTCACCGCGACGCCGCTTGCCAGGAGTTGTACGCGTGGGCCGCTGCCGGTCGCCTCCTGCAGCAGATACATGCCACGCAGAATCCCCTCGACGTCGACGCCCTCAGGTTCTGCTGGCTGTGGGTAGGGCTCGTTGTAGACCGTGAGGTAGTAGAAGACGTCTTCGGGATGCTCACCAACCATGCGACGAAGTCCGTCAGCGACGATGTGGCCGATTTCGTAGCCGAAGGCCGGGTCGTAGGCAACCACCGCAGGGTTGGTGGAGGCCAGCAGCAGTGAATGCCCGTCTTCATGTTGCAATCCCTCACCGTTGAGGGTGGTGCGGCCAGCGGTGGCGCCGACGACAAATCCGCGAGCCATCTGGTCCATGGCGGCCCAGAATCCGTCGCCGGTGCGCTGGAAGCCGAACATCGAGTAGAAGACGTATACCGGGATCATCGGCTCGGCATGGGTTGCGTACGAGCTTCCTGCTGCCGTGAAGGACGCAACGGAGCCCGCCTCGTTGATTCCCTCATGCAGGATCTGGCCGGCCGCCGACTCCTTGTAGGAAAGCATGAGATCGCGATCGACCGAGGTGTAGCGCTGACCCTGCGGTGAGTAGATCATCGCCGTGGGGAACAGGGAGTCCA
>CAZKFI010000083.1:0-5898 GCA_964551975.1 uncultured Bifidobacteriaceae bacterium
GCACCCCCAGCAGACGCACCCCCAGCAGACGCACCCCCAGCAGACGCACCCCCAGACGAAGTAGCGCGTGCCTCGCCTTCTTGTGGGCGGGCGGACAGTGGTGATGCCATCGCTGGTGACGTTGCTAGGGCTCCACCACCGTCTTGCGTGGAGCTCTCAGGTGCGGCGGTCCCCGGTGTGTTGACTCCTGGTGAGGATGGCAGTGGCGTCCTTGGTGACAACTCAGGTGTGATCGGCAGTGGAATAGTCGGCGGGTCGTCTAGGTCTGCTGCGCTGCCTACCCTGGCTGGATCCACCGGCGGCATCGGTGCTGTAGGCCGTGAATCAATCGTCGTGCGATCGCGCTGGGCTGAAGCGCTGTCAGGGCGTTGATTCCCTTCTGATGCTGAGACGTCCATGGCCGTTGCGCGTTGATCAACCGCTTGCTTGTTGTCTGGTGCAGTGGTGGCCGGGCTCGACCTCGAATCCTCACCGGGGGTACGACTGGGCGACCTAGTCGGATTGCCGGCAGAGATCGCGCCTGATGAGTGAAGTTCACCGCCGGTTACGGATGCCCTTGGGAAGCGGGCTGGCGGTCGTGGAGTGAGCTCGTTGGTGAAGCCGTCTCCTTGAGCTGGTTGGTCAGGGATTTCCGGTGCACTGGCCGTAGCAGCAGACATCGCCACACCGGCACCCGGTACTTCATGTTGCCGATCCGTCGGTCCCAGTTGAGCAATCTCCACGGGCGGACGGTTACCGCGCACTCGACTCTGTCCCGCCTGGGCCTGCTGGGTGCTGGTCGGAGGCGTGGCCTGTGTGAAGCCGTTGGGCTCGTCGAGCGTGGCTGGACCTCGTCGTCGTACCCGCAGGTCGGACGGACCGCCTAGCTGCGAGGAGTCCTCGGCGTCGCTTAGGTGGCTCTGAAGTTGATCAGGTGTTGGTGGAGTCCGTGGAACTGTTGCCGTGCGTACTGTGCCTGCAAGCCCGGTACGCACGGTCGACCGGGCGGCCAGTCGAGGACGCTCGATGTACTCAGCCCAACTTCGAGCTACGGCTTTTCGGGGAGCCACCTCGGGGATGACTGCCATGGACTCAAGCGGGGAAGGGGCCATTCGCGCGGGATACGCCCTGCGCGCAGGTGAATCTCCAACCGGTTCCGGTAATTCAGAGCCCGCGGAAACATGCTCCTCAACACCGGGTTCGGCCGTCTTCAGCTCCCGTTGACGCAGGTCAACGAGATTGCGCGCGGGTCGACCGCGGATTGCTCGTCCTCGCAGTAACCCAGCCCACTGACGCGAGCGGCCGTGGGTCAGTTGTCGCTCAGACAGCCTGATCGGACGGCGAGTGACGGTGAACTGTTCAACCCCTTCACCGAGCTTGGGCAGACCTGGCCACGTGGGCACAGGGGTCTTGAGGGTGAGGAAGTCTGCTCTCAAGGGTCCGCGCCACTCGGCGCCGCCCGAGGACACAGGGGCGGCATCTTGGGTGCCGTCGGGATTGTGGTCCTGCTTCGTCATCCTGAACCAGACTCCGCTTGGTTGAGGGTGGACACCTGCGCCAAAAGCCGCCGCCGCACGCCATGGGTGAGATTCAACAACTCGTCAAAGGACCAGTGGAGGTAGTAGGCCAGGAACCCGACCTCCTCCCAAAGGCGGTCGGTCCCGACCGTCAGAATTCCCCCGGGGCACCACCTGCCACGTCAACCGTAAAGTCAGTACTGCAGGACGGACAGGTGACCTCAACCAGCGTGTGGCCTTCAGTGTTGATGCGACGGTAGAGGTCCTGCAGGAACGCCAGATCCGTTGCCCAGAGCCCACCGATGACCTGATCATCAATCGCGGGGAGCGAACCTAACCGTGTCACCACTCGTGCGAGGAGCACGAGAGAGAGGAACGCCTCGTTCTGGCGCACCTTTGGGTCAAGTAGGGGAAGCAACTCATCGCGGGCCGTTGCCAGTCGCATGGTGCCTTCACGGTGGATGGTCCCGTTCTGGTCAACGTAGCCACGCGGGAGCACGAAATCAAATGAAGTCTGGAGAAACTCCTCTGCGGCGGCGACGGTCATGGTGATCAGCTCGGCGCCATGTCAGTGAAGGTCATGCTGATGACCATATTGATTGCCGTCGGCTCACCTGCCTTCACGTCTCCGTAGCTCACGTGCGTCACCATGATGTTGGTGAAGGTCATGGTGAGAACAGTTGCGCCAGTAGTGTCCTTGTAGACGAGTGTTCCGGTCTTCCGTGCGCCCTTGAAATCGCCGTTGATGCCCTGCAAGAGCCACTGAGTGACGTTCTTGTCACCTGTGTTCAGCACCGTCAGGGTGAGCGTTCCGCTCTGCGCCGGTCCAAGCATCTGCTGCACCACGTAGGCGCCGTCCGGCGTCATTGACCGAGTCTCGATGGTCGAGGTGCCTTTGTTTATGTTGTTCACCTCGACCACGTTCGGGATGGCTTGGCCGTCAATTGAGAATTCGAACGAATATGCGGTGAGCGCATCGCCGCCAGTGAGTGACATTTCCACTTACTCCAATCGATTGGTGGACTAGTCGCTGATCGACGCGCCGCCGGAGAACTGCGCCAATCGGAAGATGACGAACTCGGCGGGCTTCACGGGTGCAACGCCGATCTCTACGATGACCATCCCAGCGTCAATGCTCTCGGCCGTGTTGTTCTCCCCGTCACACTTCACGAAGAAGGCCTGCTCAGGCTTGCTCCCAAAGAGGGCGCCACTGCGCCACTCGTTCACGAGGAACGCCGTGATTGTGCGTCGGATACGACCCCACAAACGCTCATCATTTGGCTCGAAAACGCACCACTGCGTCCCCTGCAGGATGGATTCCTCAAGGTAGTTGAAGTAGCGCCGCACATTGACGTATCGCCATTCAGCATCGGAGGACAGTGTCCGGGCGCCCCAAACCCGGATCCCTCGACCCGGGAAGGCCTTGATCGAGTTGACCCCCTCTGGGTTCAACAGATCCATCTCACCCCGGGTGACAGCCAATTCCAGACCCACGGCGCCCTGGACTACCTCGTTGGCGGGCGCCTTGAAGACTCCCCGAGTGTCGTCAGAACGGCTCCACAGACCAGCAATATGTCCACTGGGTGGGAAATCGATGTTGTGTCCGACGGAGGCGTCAAAAATCGTCAGCCACGGCCAGTACAGAACCGCGAACTTGGAGTCGTAGCCCGCGCCGGTCATGCGCCAGTCGGATACCTCTTGAGCATTGAAGCCAGCAGGAGGGTCGATAATCGCCATGCGATTACCCATGAGTTCGCAGTGCCCGATCATGGCTGTCTGCACTGCCTTGACACCGTCAAGGTCGATGAGACCCTGCCTGTGGGCCATCACTAGATCCGGTGCCAGCACCATGGTGATCTCTTCGAGAGTCTCGAATGCGGAGAAGCCGGTGCGCTGGGCCGAATCACCGACAAGCGCGGCTGCGTCCAC
The DNA here is from genome assembly GCA_964551975.1 of uncultured Bifidobacteriaceae bacterium. Taxonomy (GTDB): domain Bacteria; phylum Actinomycetota; class Actinomycetes; order S36-B12; family S36-B12; genus REEB426. Next base: position 3,426 of record CAZKFI010000083.1, read on the forward strand.
AGTAGGAACCGGAAGGTTGTCTGCTGGAGCTACCACGGCGAGGGCGTAGGAATTCGCCGCAAGTCCTGCCGTCAGTGCATCCGCCGGTGCATCAAGTGTCTCGACGCGAACGAGTCGTGAGCGGGAATTGACCTGGGTGGCTACGTTCGTTCGGCCCGGACCCGCGGTCAGGCCGTGATAGGTCTCTGCAACGTCCTCGCCACGCTTGATCGTCAGATCAAAGGTGCCCGCTGGCGGGTTGTCGCCCTCGGGTGCACTAATCACCACGGAGATATCCGCAACGTTTGCATCTAGTGCGCGAACTTCAAACGCCGGTACCGACTTGTCGCCGCCTGTGGTGAGTTGGGCAACGGGAAGCGTGGCAGGGGGAGTGGATCCGTCACCGGTGAATGGAATGCGGACGATGTAGGCGCGTCCGCCGCCGTTGTTGAAGTAGCCGTACACCGCCTTGCCAAGAGCGAAGTCCTCTACGGGCTCACCGAAGGCTGCCACGTACTGGCCCCAATTCGTGACGAGGACGGGCGTGTTCAGCGGTCCGATGGGCGCAAAGCCCACGAAACCGGCGATGGCTGTGCCAACTCCGGCGATCGGTCGCGTCGCCGCAGGCACTTCCTCGACGTAGACACCTGGGGAGAGATAGGTCGGCATGTCGTTCCTTCCCTGGAGGACGGTGTTGGCATTCAAGCATCGCCATGAGGGAAAACGTTGTTGTGGAGTCGTGTCGCGTTGCGTGTTTCGTGATTCGCACCCGCAGGAACGAGGCAAGTGATGTGGTTGGGTCTGATGGTTATTCTGTGGCGTTTGTGATTGTCGGATTCACGTGTAATCCCGCCCAGTAGTGCTGGCCAACTCCTTGCCTGGAGTGGCTGCGGTGGTGCGTCGAATCTCCGACCTACACTCGCCCCATGCCAGGTCCGGTGGCCGTACTCGGCACTCCAATGTTGTGTGACATGGGGTTTGCTCCATCGGCCTTGATCGTGGAACCCATGGGAGTGTTCGCTAACGATCTCCCAGTAGGCACGATCTTCGACATCATTCCTTTCGTCAACATTCCGCCGTTTGCGCTGTGCCGGTCATTTCTCAATCCGGAAGTGATCGCATTGACGGCAGCAGCACTCGGTGTCCCGACCCCCGCGCCCTGCATTCCGATCGTGGTGGACCCCTGGCTTCCACCCGGAAACGTTCTCGTCGACGGAATGCCGGTTCTCACCGAAGGATCGGTATGCGAGTGCCTTTGGGGAGGCACCATCGAACTTATTGGCCCTTCACCTGCGGAGAACGTAGAAGCGATCTGACAGAACGGTTCACTGAGTAACTGAGTTTGATAAGACCTGCGCCAAGGGATCGGGCCGGATTGGGATAGGGCCGGTAATCGGGTCGCTGAGGATCCGGATGGTCTGAAGGGCGAGCACGATGAGTAGTGCCATGCCGATCAACGTGATTAGTCGAAGGCGTCGTGAACTGAACTGCAACAAGGTGGCCATGCTGAGAACGATGATGGCGCCCGCAAACAGCATGACCCAGATGAAATTCGGCGCTTCGCGGCTGACGAGTTGTCGTTCCATGCGAGCTCGATCAAGTTCAGCGAGTGCATCAAGTAAGGCCGCCTGGGCGTTGCTCATCATGGGACCACTTTGGACGGGGAGGTCAAGGACATTTCGGTAGACCTCATTGAGATGTTCCGTGCCTTCCGGCGTGGCAGCTGGACTGCCCAGGGTCCGCCACGCGTTGAGGTCTGCTTGCACGTAGAGACCAAGGCTGTCGACGACCGGTTGACCGTTCTGTGGTGGGAGCGCCTCGGCAAGGCGCGTAATGCTCGTCGCTGCGGAGACTTCGGTGCGCAGTGCATCCATCGAGTCGTCGTATGACTGTTGTGCAATTAGTGTGGCGAAGCCGATGAGTACTGCGTAGGTCGTGAACGCAGCTGTGATCTTGATGCCCAGGCGCTCATCGTCTTGGTGAGGTCGACGGGCCTGGAAGCGCTCGACAATCGTGGCCACCAGGACCACGACGGCTGTGACGATCAAGGCCGTCAGTCCCATTCGTAGCCAGACTTCGATGGTCACTGATCCTCCAGGTCAATGCGTGAGGGCCAACGTGTTAGGGCACGGTCGCCAGGATGACACGGTATGCCTCGGCGAGCGGCTGAATGGATTGCTGGATGGGTCCCTGCCACTGTTGCTTCACTTTGTCCACGCAATCGGTGTTCGCGTTCGAGGCGCAAGCCTGGATCTGTTGCTGGTAAGCCAATCGAGTATCGACGAAAACGTTGAGAGCTTGCGAGAAGGGGATGTAGTTCACCGCCTGCTCGTCGGGTGCATTGCCTGACGACGCATTGATCAGCGCAGCCTCGAAGGCATCACGTGAACTCGCTAAGCGCAGTAATGCGGCCACGGCTGGGGGAGAGTCGGCGAGCGGGTCTGAGCCTGTTGCGGAGGTGTACTCCACAACAGGCTCAGACCCGCTCGCCGAC
>CAZKFI010000083.1:5908-8576 GCA_964551975.1 uncultured Bifidobacteriaceae bacterium
GATGCGAGGGTGGCATAGCCGGAGGCTTGCGATGGTGGCTGTGGTGCAGCAGTTTCAGGCGAGGTATCCCCGGGAACCTGGCTGCCATTGTTGGCATCGGGAGTGGAGCCAGCATCACCAGTGCCACCTGCAGTGCCGGTACTTCCGGCACTGCCGGGATTGCCGGAATTGAGAGAATTGACAGCACCGAGTTCCTGACGAGCGATACCCGAGGTCCCCTCCCAGACGAGCACGACAAGAGCCACGCTGAGCAGGACCACGGGAGTCAGGCGTAACCAACCTCGCTTCGCTTCAGGTTGCAGGGCGCCAGTCCAACTCAGCCCGTTCCACCAGCGATTCAGTGACTGGCCTAGCGGATCTGGACGCCACCCGGGTAAGAGCTCCTGCGGGGGCACTGTCAGAAGATCGCGATCTTTTGATCGCCGCATGGCGCGACGCATGACATACAGGGGAAGCAGGGCGAGGTACACGCTGCCAGCGGCCAACATGCTCAGGCCCGCCGCAACACCCCATAACGGCAGATCAAGTCGCTCGACGAATGGATCCTGCAGCCATTGTGGTCCGACAAAGCGCAGCAGAAGCACTGGTGCGGCTACCGCAGCCGCGGTCATAAGCGTCAGGCTTAACCACAGGAGTGGGTCTCGCCCCCACGGTCGGTCGATGAGAGGTCGATACGGACGTCCAGTTGAGTAGGGGGGCAGATCACCCAGAACAGCCGCGGCAGCCGGCTTTGTACTTAGCTGCTGCAAGACGGTGCTGTGTCGGCTTCCCTGTTGCCCAGCTCCCTGTAGGCACAATTCCCGTAGGAGTCGCTGGGCGTGCCTGACGCTGACCACTGCCGGGGTGCTCAGAGGCTGATGGGATTCCTGGCCGCGTCCAGCCGTCGCGTCCGCGACAACGGTGATCGTGGCCGGCCGTCGACTGCGGCCAGAAAGAATGCGCAGCCCGCGATCGTGTGCCAGACCCGCCAGCCCTGAACGTATTGCAGGGTCAAGTGAGGGATCAAAGGCGATGGTGTCGCCCGAATGCAGCGCTTCGCCGTGGCAGAAGGTGCACTGAGGGGTCATCAGGGCAGCAGGATCAAGACTCCGGCCACAACGATGCATGCCAAGGCGAGCCAAAGCATGAGGATGCCAATGGCCATGATCCGTAGCGGCGCTCGGACCTCACCAGCGGCGTAGCGCCAGGTGCGCAGTGCGACAGCGCGCAGCGGCGTCGCTTCGGAGTTCGGATTGCCCGACGGGTCACGCTGGCTCCAGTAGGCACGCTCGCCGCGCTGGCCCATGACGGAGAACAGGACCCCAAAGGCAGCGAGCGCTATGGCAAATACGGTGAGGACAAGCGCTGCGGTAGACACGGTGCCCCACACTAGTGCCAGGACCACGCATCAGGTCGAAGTGGCTGGAAGGAGCCGGAGGCGCATGGCGGTGACGGCCCGTTCATCCGAAGCCTCGTCCCTGCTCGATGCCTATCCCTGGCCGCACCAGGATCGAATGTGGATACGCGCAAACATGGTGATGTCCTTGGACGGGGTCGTAGTTGATGCGAATGGTCGCTCAGGATCTCTGTCGACGGCACCGGACCGCTTGCTCTTCGGCAACCTGAGGCGCGACTGCGATGTCGTCCTCGTGGGAGCGGGCACGGTGCGAGCCGAGCGTTATCAGCCCGCACCTTGGCCCGTAGCGTTGGTAACAAATACGTGTGAGCTGCCCAAGGACTTACCTTTGTTAGATCCGGCAGGTGGACCCGTGATGCTCCTCACGAGTGAACGCGGGGCCGGCCGAGTGGAACCGTGGCTCCGCGAGCGCTGCGAGGTCGTCGCCTACGGGGTGGATCAGGTCGATCTCGAGGCATCAATGCTTTGGCTCGCTCGGGCCGGACTCACCAGAATTCATTGCGAGGGTGGCACACGTCTACTGTCCTCATTGGTCGCTGAGGACCTGATCGACGAATTGCTGGTCACGGTGTCGCCTCAACTGCTCGGCGGCTCTGCGGACGTTCACCTCGTGGATGTGCCGCATGTTCTGGACCCCGTGCGAATCGGAAGCTTCGAGCACGTGATCACCATTGATCAGACGGTCTTCCTGCGAGCTGTGCTACGTGAGCGCGAAGCTTTGGGTTCAGTGCAGGTCGATGGCAGCGAAGATATGGACCGTTCCGCCCCGACGTAGGTGAGGGTGGTCAGCGCAGGCTGCTGCGGCAGCCTCAATTGAGTCAGCGTCGATAACGGTATAGCCGGAGGCGGGCATACCTCCGTCACCAGCGGCAGGCGGTGCGCCAGCCGCAGCGATGTGCATTGAGGCACCGAATGGATCGCCGACTTCCGCAATGGCGTCACCCATCTTGGCGTACCACGCCTCCCACTCCGCGAGCATGGCATCCTGCTCCTCGCGCGATGCGATTGATTGGTCACCGGAGTAGATGAGCGCGTATCGGGACATACCGTGACTCCAAACGGTTAGCACTTCGCCATATCGATCAGCGGAAATTGCCGCCTGACACATCTAACGCCACCTCGCGCCCTGTCGCCATTGTGTTGAACCATTTCAGTCGTTTCGGAAAGCTAATTGCGATGCCAGCACCGGGGTACGGATGGGACCTCTTCGCAGTGCCAATGCGCGCACAGAGTGCATGCCATGAAATCGCTGATGATTTACATCGTTTCTAT
>CAZKFI010000084.1:0-8460 GCA_964551975.1 uncultured Bifidobacteriaceae bacterium
GACGCGGCTTGGCTTCAAAAGTGTGTAACTTGGGAGCGCCCGTTGATCTTTGAAATTGCTCTACGACTGCTCTCTCAGAATTAGTGAACAGCCCGGGATTAGGTCGCACGAACTCAGCTCCAGCATGATAAACAATTTCCCCGGGAGCTTCACCAGCATAGCCTCGGTACACACCCATAAGCATTTTCTGCTCTTTGGGTTCGGCTTTGGCAGCTTTTGCGGCGGTAGGGCCGAGGTACTTCTCAGCCAGCTCGGCGACGCCTCGCGCTGCGGCCTTGGCGGGCTTTACGACGCCACCCACCACGGGCAGCATGCCCACTCCGGCCAGCCCCATGCCGAGCTTGTCGCCCTCGCGCCGTGCGCGCTCAAAGTCTCGCGCGGCCTGCGCAGTGCCCACTCCCGGCACGAACCCCGCAGCCACGTCGACGGCGGTCTCCGCCGGGGACATCTCGGTCGGGGTGTCTAGCGACAGCATCTTGCGCACCGAGTCGGCCAGACTGCTGACGCGCTCGGAGTCGTACTTGATCGGTTCAGCCATGGGGCGGGCTCCTTACCACTTCACCTTGTTGGCCCAGTACGCGGCGCTGCTCGGCCCTTTGGCGATGTTCTTGGCGTGGCGAGCCTTGAACGAGTCGCGCTTGGCGGTCATGGTCTTGGACTCGCCCGCCTTGGCCTTGCCCGCCGTGCCGCTCACGGTGCCGACCTTCTTACCCTGCTCGCCGAACCGGATGATCTTCTCCTTGCCGTCGTAGCACGCCTTGACGATGTGCGACTTCTCGGGGTGCTGGGGTGTGCGCTGCGGCTTGTTGCAAGCCATCTTGCTCTTGTCGGCTTTGGCGACCATGGCTCAACCCTTTTTGCGCGCGGCGCGCATGTTGTCAACGAGGTTGGGGTAGGGACGCCCCGCCGCCTTGGCTGCGGCTTTGGCGCTGGACTTGGCTTTGCTGCTCAGCGGTTTGGACTCGCCCAGTGACTTAGGGCGGGCTTTGTCCCAGATCGGCTTCTTAGGCTGCATACGGGTTCATCCTCTCTCGTTTCCACTGCCTCGGTTCGTCTGGGTCGCGCGCCTGCGGCAACGTGAACCAGCCGTCATTCTTCAGGTAGATGACCGCCTGAGTGAACGTGTCGACGTAGTCGTCGTGCTCCGCCACGGGGAACTTGCCCACCTGCTTGAGGAAGGCCGCTGCCCACGTGACCGGATGACCACGGTTCTTACCCGACTCGGGCACCCACAACAGCCCCAACTCCAGCGTGGGCGCAGCTTGGTGTGCCCGGCTGACTTTGTCGGCCATGCCTGGATTATAGCCGACGGCGGGCACTTTCGCCAAGCGCAGATCTTGCAGCAATGATTGACCGCTCGCCTTGGCCTCGACGAGCACGCGATCGGGACGCCGAGCGCGGCGTATTCCATCCTTGACCGAGGTGCCCCCGTACTCCGTGCCCCAGTCCTTGATTGCCCGGGCGCGCAGCTCGGGGTAGGACAGGTGCTCGTCCCACGCGTCAATCAGCATCGCATGTCGCTCACCCTCGTGCGTGAACACCGCCCACACCGTGCAGGCGGTCGGGTCGCCGCTGGTGCGCTCGGTGAACGCACAGTCGTACGACTGCAGCACGTACTCAAACTGCGGCAGCGCCTTGTCCGCTGGCCAGAGCTTGAAGTGCTTGGTCTTGAGGATACCGCCCTCGCTGGGCTGGGGGTCTTGCTGCAGCTGGCCTGCCGAGCCGTACTCGCCCAGTAGCTGCTTCAGCTCGGTGATCTCTTTCTGGCCGAACCGCTCGGGGCAGATCAGCTCGCCCTTCACCTTACGCGGGTCGTACGGGCCGAGCGAGGTGCGCCGCCGCACCCCGTCCCACTCCGCCGGGATCATCAGGTGCTCCCACCCGCCAATGTCCTCAAGGATGTGGCCGGAGATGTCCTTCTCGTGCAGGCGCTGCATCACCGTGACCATGGCGTCGCGCTTGGGGTCGTTCAGTCGGGTCGACCACACGACGTCAAACCACTCCAGCGCCGACTCACGCATGACGTCGGACTGAGCCTCCTGTGCGCTGTGCGGGTCGTCCAGTATCAGCCGCGAGCCGCCTTCACCCGTCGCCGTGCCACCGACCGAGGTCGCCAGCCGGTAGCCGGTCTTGTCGTTCTCGAACCGCTGCTTGGCGTTCTGGTCGCCCGCCAGCTTGAACATGTGCCCCCACCGCTGCTGGTACCACGGCGACTGCACTAGGCGGCGCGCCTTCAAGTTGTCGCGGATGCTCAGGTTGCCAGAGTACGAGGCGCACAGGTACTTCTGCGCCGGGTCGCTGAGCCACTCCCACATCGGCCACATGACGCTGACGATGGTGGACTTGCTGTGGCGGGGCGGAATGTTGATGAGCAGCTTGCGGATCTCGCCGCTGCTGATCGCCTCCAAGTGCTCGCAGATCTCCCTGATGTGCCACGAGCCGATGAACGGCACCCCCGGCTCAACCACCGGCCACGACTGCTGCACAAACTCGTACAGCGATGACGAGGCCGCACGGCGCTGCTTTTCCAGCGCGATGCTATCCAGCATGAGTGCGGGGTCGATGCGTGCGTTCATTGCAACGGCACCACCCCGTCAACGTACAACCAGCGCCCGTCCGCCGCGTGGTGCGTCCAGATGAAGTGCCACCCGTGCTCACAGGTATGCTCCTCCCGGCGCGGATGACACCAACACCCGCCGTTCGGCTCATGCTCACGCAGGTCGTCTGCGGGGATGTAGTGCAGCTCGTCCGGGTACTCGGTGTCGATGGGGCGGTTCATTGGCTGGCCTTTTTGCGAGCTTTGCTGCGACTCAGGCGGCGCTGCAGCTCTTCGTTGTCGGCGAGCGCCTGAGCCAGCGCGCTCCTGAGCCGCGTGATGCGACCCCACGGCCAAAACAGATCGAGCAGGGCGGTCTTGAGCCGCTGCCCCATGTTAGGCACCCTCTTTGACGAAAGTGCCGTCCGGCATCAACGTCCCGCGCCGATCCTTGATCTGCTCATACGCTCCGATCAAGCAGGGCACGAGGTTGATCTGGCGCAGCGCGCAGTAGTTGATCAAGCAGACCACTACGTCACCCACCGCGTCCTTGATGGCCTCGATGTCCTGCTTGCCTTCGGCGTCGGCCAGTTCGCCCATCTCGCTCATCGCTTTGAGCAGCTGCGAGGCCGGGGTCGCGTTGGGAATGATGCGGCGGGCTTCGGCCCAGCGGATGACCGCCATCTCGGCCTCGGTGAACGAGTACATGCGCAGGCGGCTCATCGCCGTAGCGTTGCTCGAGGTCATTGCGCCCTCCCGCTGGCTTTCATCATGAGCTGTTCCATCTTTTCCAGCTCTTCATCGCTCAGATTCTTCAAGTCCACCGCCGCGATGGCGATAGGGCCGCCGTCCGCGCCGGTGTGCTCGTTGGTGATGCGGTCGCCGTAGACCTTGGGCAGCATCTTGCTGAGCATCCACTTGCGGGTGTCAACTTGCAGCCGCTTGTGCGCCACCACGTCGGACGACAGCGGCATGAGCACCTTCTTGAGCCGGGGCTCGCCCTTGTCGTCGAACAGCGGCTTGCCGTCCGGGTCAAGCTCCTGGATGGTCACCCACTCGTGCGTCTTGTCCGCGATCTCGATCATCTCGTCGGCGAGCTTGCGGTAGCCGATCTCGCGCGCATGCGCGTAGTCCTGCCCAACGCCCTGCGGATCAGAATCGACCCAAGTGAGAATCGTACCGACGTGCGGCATGCCGTCTTCGCGGCAGATCGACTCCAGCGACCGGCCCTTCTTCAGTTCCGAGCAGACGTACTGCATGACCGCAGCGCGGTCGTACTGCCGAGGCGCTCCGCCCCGACCCTTGGGTTTGCTTTGCGTAGTCATGTCTTTCATTATACCCACCTTTCCGCGCGGAAGCCAAGCCCCCGCCCGAGTTGATCGTTCGGAGTAATCGTTCGCCTCTTCGAGGGGACATCCGAACGATCAAACCGAACGATTACTTTTTGCCAACAAAAACAACCACTTAGCCGAGTCCGCAGAAAACCACGAAAAATCGCCGAACGATTACCCGAACGATTACCTCCCGTAGCCACCGCATTATACCCGTAAACCCTTGTCCCCCAACACTTTTGTGGCATATCGTCGGGTGAACCTGCTGATCGGCTCCGGAGAGAGGACGACAGTCCCTCTCCTCCGACGATCGAGCGATTCGGCATTGGTCGCGGGTTAATCGTTCGGAGTGATCGTTCGGCCCAATCGTTCGAACGATTACCCGAACGATTAAACCGAACGATTACCCGGCTCATGGTGTTCACCACAGGGTTTGCCTTTAGCGCTCCACGGCTTCGCTTTGTCCTCCGGGCGCAGCGTCGGCAGCGGAGCCCAGTGCGTCCAGAAATCATCTTTACCCGTGTACGCGCCGTAGACCGCCACCCCGCCCCGGCCTAGCAGTTGCACCTTGACCCCCCGGGGGCAGGTGTCCATGGGTTGCCAATAGTACGTGCGGTCAACGGCCACGGTGCGGTCGCGGTTCAAGTGCGTGCTCATGTTGCGGCCCACATTCCGAGCGCCACCCCGAGCAGGAACAGCACCACCTCCGCCGCGATGACCACCCGCGTGTGAGCGCGCCGGTCTTCAAGCTCGGCCTGCAGCTCGGCCACCTGAGCGCGTAGTTGTGCGTTCTCGGCGCAGATGCTATCGTAGTCATACGAGCGGGTCATCGCACGCGGCTCCGCCAGCCTTGCGGCGTGTTGACGTACCCCGCCGCTGTGAGCGCGGCCTCGCTACGGCACCCGAGCCCCGGGTGGCGGTGTTGACGGAACGAGTCCGGGGTGGCAAAGGTGCGCTTGCACTCGGTACAGCGGCGCACCCGGGGCACCTTGGGGTGCGTCATGCGCGGCTCCCATAACCGTAGGCCGTCTCGCTCGGCGCGCCGGTCACCCGGGTCGGGTTGATGAGCTTGTGCATGCTGACCTTGTCCATCCACGCGGCGAACTTTTGCTTCACTTCGCCCTCCGTGTAGCCGAACCAAACGTATTTGCCCTCGGCACCTTCGTAGTTGAGCATCCACCACGTGTTGCTGATCTTCTTGAGCATGATGAGTTCCCCCTTCACAGGTAATGTTATATACCATACTGGCCGCGCTCGACGGCGGCAACCACTTCTTCGTTCACGCGCAGGTAGTGGTTGGCGCGGCCCTTGGGCGTCTCCAACTCCACCCGCTCCAGCGAGCCGTCGTTGAGCAACGACTCAATGGCGCGCTCCTTGCGCTCCTGCGAGGCCTTGACCCCGCCCTGCGCCACCGCCAGCCGCTCGTAGTAGCTGCGGGACTTGCCCGGGTCGCGCCGCACCAACTCAATCAAGTCGTGGCAGATGCGCCCCCACTGCTCCTGTTCCTTTTGCTCCTTGCGGTCTTCCTTGAGTTGCACGCGCTCGCCCGGTTTGAGCGGACGCGCCACCGAGTGGCTGAACCACAGCTCCTTGTCGTAGCCCAGCACATCTTTGTGCGTCTCCTTGTTTGACACGAGGTCAAATGTCAGCTCCGGGAACGCCACCGGGAACCTGACCTTGGTCGCCTTGAGCACCCGGGGCGCGTCTTGATCGTCCCCGTCTTTGAACACTGTGTACACCCCCTGCGCATCGCCCGTCCACGCCGACGCCCCGCGCGGCGACAAGTAATCCGACTCGCCCGAGCCTAGCGCCTTGGCGGTGTGGCTGACGATGATGATCGGGAACGCGACAAAAGCCTGCTTAATGTAGGCCATCGCCCGCCCGACCTCGGCGTTATCGTTTTCGTTCTCCAGATCAAATACCGCGTTTGCAGTATCAAACACCACCAGCGGCAACGCCGCGTAAACTGTGCCATCCGCCTTCGCATTGTCCACCGTCCATGTTCTGTACTCTTCAGCCACCTGCGCAACGATCTTTGGGTCAAGTCGCTGCGCCCCAATCACCCGCACTCGCTCGTCAAAGTCGCCAGTGCTCATCCCGGTGTAGCCCCATGAGTACAGCGAGTAGATGACCCGTTGCACCTGCACCACCGACTCCGTAATGATGATGACGTTGCGCCGCACGGCGGGCTTGAGCGCGTAGTCATGCGGGCAAAGGTGCGCCGTGGCGAGCGCCATAGGCACAATCAACGTAGTCTTGCCTACGCCGGGGGCACCGGCCACCACGTTCACCCCGGTGGACATGAAGTCGTCGTAAATGTACTCAAAGACCGTGACCTCGCCCGCGCCGGAGCGGTAAGCGTTGCCTAGGCTGAGGGGGTGCACCTCGCTCGTGGGGGCGGCGGAGTCACGCACGGCGGAGGCCTCGTTGCCCGACCAGCCGTTGTCAATCGCCATGCGGAAGATCGACCGGTAAGTGATTGAGTGCGGGGTGTCAATGTCGCGCTCCCATTTGCGTCGTTGGGCCGCTGCGTCAAACTTGTCAGAGCGCGCCGACCACTCAGTCCAGATCTTGTACCCGTTCTCGCCATACGGCTTGAGCACCATGCCGACGTTGACCCACGTGGTGTAGTCATCGGCGTCCACGTACTTTAGCGCCGAGCGGAGGTCGTCAAACGTCTGCGCAGTGGCCACGGGCACCCCGCCGCGCTCGGTCAGGCTATAATTGACCGGAGGTCTTGCCTTACTTGCTATCAGCTGCGGCAAAGGCGAAGGTGTCGCCGGACTCGACTTGCTGAGCGGCGAGCGCCCCTGCGCCCAACGGTAGTCCCCGCTCGGCCCGAGCGTAGGCGCAACGCAAATATACCCATGATGCTTCAGGTCGAGCCCCGCGCCCAGCGTGCCCGGGTAGGTCATCTCCGGGTCGGCAACAAAGATCCTATGCTCGCCCCCGCCCTGCGTTATCGCCGCGCAGTCCGAGTGCATGACCCCGTGCTCGGCCTCGAGCGCCGCGAGCGACTCGCGCCCGCCGTTCTGCGGGTCGATGTCCAGTGCCAACAGCCCCGAGTCCGCTAGGCTGATGCCTATACCCGCGTCCGGGTCAGTCGCCCACCAGTCGCGTATCGTTTGCTCATCAAGCGTCGCGTCCTGATGCCCATGCGGCACAAGGTTAGACTGCGGGTGCTTGCCGGGCTTGTGACCCTTCTCCGCGTTAGGTCGACCGCAACGGCACTGACCGTGCTCGTCCACCGACCACACCGGCAACACGTACCACCCGAGCCGCGCGTAAGCCAGCGCGTAGTCCAGCGGCTTGGGTTGATTCTCAACGGCCCAAATGTGCTTGGGCGTTTTACTGCTCATACGTTGTCTCCAAAGTGCTCCTCCAGCACATTCCAGTAGCGTCCCGCCTTACGCACTGTGACCGATTGGGGCAACCGCGCGCCCTTCATCTGCCATGAGAGCGAACGAGCCGGAGCCGGTAAGTTTACGGCCAACTCGCGCCTTGCGAAAAAGTCTAACACGGCGCGGGTGGGGACTTGGGTGTTGATGAACTGGGAGGCATCAATACGCGCCCCCTCGGGGGTGGTGCACGCGTACTGCACGAGCAGCACTGGCGCGGGGTTGCGTCGAGTGGCTAGCGCCACGCTGTTTACCCCGTGCACCTGCGCCTGAATGACTGAGCCCTCGGTGGCCTCGCGCCCGGTCATGGGGTCGATCGGCGTCAAGGTACGCACCCCGGGGTAGACCTTGCGCTCGCGTTTGACATGCGGCTTGCTGGGCACGGCCTCAACTTCAACCATGCCCCGCTCGCGGTAGAACGTGTCGTACATGTCAACCCCGCCCAGCCGGATGAGGTTGCCCACGTAATCCAGCACGAGGCAGTTCTTTTTGCTCTCGTGTAGCCGAGTGCCTCGGCCTTGTATTTGCACCCACAGAGAGGAGGAGAGCGTTGGCCTCAGGCACACAATGCAGTCCAGCGCAGGGAAGTCAAACCCCGTGGTAATCATGTCCACCGAGCAGAGCACCCGCGTACGACCCGAGAAGAACCGCCCCATCACCAGCGCCCGGTCGTCCTGTGACAGTCCGCTGTGCAGCGCCTCGGCAGTCCAGCCGGTCACCTCCGCTATGATGCGCGCCGAGCGTTGTGCGGCGGCTACGGTGGGGCAGTACGCTGCGATGTGCTTGCGCGCCCCGGCGAGCCGCACCAGCGAGCCCGCTACGCCACGCAGCCAGTTCTCGGTTTGCAGCTCCTCGACCTCGGACTGCGTGAAGTCGCCCTGCACGCTGACTTCCTCAACGTCTAGCTGGATCGCGGTCTCAACGCCGACCAGCGGGCACAGCCAGCCGTCCTCAACCGCTCGGGGCACCGTGTAGTTGTAGGCGAGCCGGTCAAACCAGAACTGCGGCCCGTCGCCGTAGATGATGCCGTTGTCCATTCGCCACGGCGTAGCGGTCATAGCGACCCGTTGCGCCGCTGGGTAGCGCCGCAGTATGCCCTCGTACAGTGTGGGCTCGCCCTCGTCATGCGGGACGCGGTGCGCCTCGTCAATAATGACCAAGTCGGGTGCCTTGAGTTCGGGCAGCATACCCACCA
>CAZKFI010000085.1:0-8263 GCA_964551975.1 uncultured Bifidobacteriaceae bacterium
GTGCTGCCCTTCTGGTCGAACTTTCTCATCCGCACCTACGCCTGGATCATCCTGTTGAACTCACAAGGACCCATCAACAGCGCATTGGTGAGTTGGGGCGTGATCGGAGCACCACTGGATTTGCTGTACAACCGCGGTGCCGTGGTCCTTGGTCTGCTGTACGCGTACCTGCCGCTGATGATCCTGCCGGTGTATGCCTCAATCGAGCGCTTGGATCCACAGTTGGGTGAGGCCGCCGCCAACCTCGGTGCCAGTCGGTTGCGGGTATTCACCGACGTCACGCTTCCGCTTACCCTGCCCGGAGCCCTTATCGGCGCGATCTTCGTCTTCGTTCCGAGTCTCGGCAACTTCGTCGTGCCCGAACTCCTCGGCGGAGGCAAGACAGTCATGGTCGGCAACCTCATTCGCGATCAGTTCCTTGAGGCGCGTGACTGGCCCTTCGGTGCGGTCATCGCGCTCATCGTCGTAGCGCTCCTCGTTGCCCTCTTTGCGGGACAGGCACGGGTTTCACGTGCGATCAACGGAGGCAGCCGTGCCTAAGTCCTTGATCGCCGTACTGGCTGGCACATTCGGATTCCTCTACCTGCCAATCGCCGTACTGGTCGTGATGTCCTTCAATGCCAGCAAGACACCGTTCACGTGGACTGGTTTCAGCACCCAGTGGTATTCCTCGCTGGCTGGCAACGATGACATTCGTGAGGGCTTCCTTAACACGATGATCGTTGCGGTTGGCGCCACGATTGGTGCCACCGTGCTGGGAACACTGTTGGCCATCGGTGTGGCTCGCTATGTGCGCTCGAGTCTGCTTGAGGCGTACTCGCTAGCCCCGGCGATCATTCCTGATCTGGCGCTTGCGATCGGTCTGCTTGCCATGTTCAGCCTGATTGGCGTGACACTTGGATTGCACTCGGTGCTGCTGGCGCACGTGGTGTTCGGCATGGCGTTCGTCGCGGCGGTAGTCATCGCTCGGATGGGTCAAACCGATCCAAGTCTGGAGGAGGCGAGTCGGGATCTGGGCGCCAGTGCCGTGGGTACCTTCTTCCGCATCACCCTGCCCAGCATCGCACCAGCTGTGATAGCCGGAGCGCTGCTGGTGTTCACCTTGAGCTTGGATGAGTTCGTCATCGCGTTTTTTACGAACGGACCAGATACTCCAACGTTGCCGATGGTCATTTACTCCATGGTGCGCTTCGGAGTGACCCCTGAAATTAACGCCCTGGCAGCGTTATTGCTGCTGGTCAGCTTCACCGTTGTCATATCCGCACAGCGGATCACCCGTCTGACCGATGCCATATGAAGGTGCTGCGATGAATGCCCCGGTGACACAGTCCCACGCAACAGCCGATCAGCCGCTGCTGGATATTCGTGGCGTCTCGAAACGATTCGGTTCGGTCGTTGCCCTTGACGACGTGAATCTGCAGATTCAACCCAACGAGTTTTTTGCACTTCTTGGCCCGTCTGGATGCGGGAAGACAACGCTGTTGCGGGCCATCGCGGGTTTCGAAGATCCGGATGAGGGAACGATCACCATTACGGAATCCCATGGTCAGGAACTGGACCTACTTGCACTGCCACCGAATCGGCGGCCGGTCAATTTGATGTTCCAGTCCTACGCACTCTTTCCCCATATGACGGTGAGTCGCAATGTTGCCTACGGGTTACAGCGCGAAGGTCTTGCAAAAAATGAGGTCGCATCGCGGGTCTCGGAAGTACTCCAGACCGTTGGACTCACCGACAAGGCCGATGCGCGTCCGAACCAGCTTTCCGGGGGTCAGCGCCAGCGTGTCGCCTTGGCTCGTGCCATCGTCAAGCGACCGCGGCTGCTCCTACTCGACGAGCCACTCTCCGCCCTCGATCGCAAGGTCCGTGCCGAGATGCAGCTGGAGCTCAAGCGACTGCAGCGAGAATTCGGCATCACCTTCGTGGTCGTGACTCATGATCAAGAAGAGGCCATGTCTCTTGCCGACCGGATCGCAGTCCTTGATGAGGGGCGGGTGCAGCAGGTTGCCGACCCGGTCACGCTCTACCGGGATCCGACCAATCTTTTCGTGGCGGATTTCGTCGGCGAGAGCAACATCATTCGTGGTATCGCGGTGCCTGAGGGGATCGAAGTCGGGGGACTCGGCCGCCTGCCGGCACCCCACGCGCAACCGGTTGGACAGAACGTGGCCTTAGTGCTGCGTCCGGAGGATTGCAGTTGCTCCGCAGGCTCGGCAGGCCTCCTCGTGGGTGAGATCGTCCAGGTGCAGTTCACCGGTGGATCATCGAAGGTGGCGTTGCAGATTCCAGGCCTGGACCTGCCGTTCCTGGTGACCATGCCCGGCGTGTGCCATCTGCCGGTGGGAAGTACGGCAGCCGTCACGTGGCTGACCGAGAACGCCGTGGCGCTCACGGATACCCGATGAGCGTTGCCACGTTTGCTAGAACTGCGCTGGCTGATGCCGCACCGAGACCTTTCTGGCTGGATCGGCCCGACGCCCCGGGTGCCCGCCCGCCCCTGAGCGGAGCGCATTCCGCTGATCTCGTCATCATCGGTGGTGGTTTCACTGGGCTCTGGGCCGCCATTCAGGCACGAACCCGATTTCCGGAGTGGTCGGTGACCCTCCTGGAAGGTCGCACCATCGGGCAGGGTGCGAGTGGTCGCAATGGGGGATTCATTTCCGCGTCGCTCACCCATGGGCTAGCGCACGGCAAAGCAATGTGGCCGAGCGAGATGCAGACCCTGATTCGCCTTGGCCAGGAGAACCTCGCGCAGATCGCTGCCTTCTGCTCTCGCGAAGGTATCGACGCGGATCTGCGGATTTGCGGAAAGACCACAGTGGCTGTCACCCCCCATCAGGTGGCTGCTCTTCAGGCATCCGTTGCCGTACACCGTGAATTCGACGAGCCCTGCACCTGGCTGGATGCCGAGCAGGTACGCGCAGACATTGCCTCACCCACGTATCTGGCTGGGCTGCGGACGCCGGGCTCCAGTGGCTTGATTGATCCCGCGCGATTGGCCTGGGGTCTGGCCTGTGCGGCATCGGTTCGTGGTGTGCGACTGCACGAAGAGTCCATGGTCTCGGGCATCGTGCGAGAAGGTGAGCAGTTGCGCGTGCACACTGAACTCGGCCAGGTCCGTGCGCGGCGAGTCATCCTGGCCACAAACGCCTACCCCCCGCTGCTACGTCGGTTGCGTGCCTGGGTGTTGCCGATCTTCGACCATGTGCTGGTGAGTGAGCCGCTCACGCCGAGTCAGTGGGCCTCGATTGGATGGTCCGAGCGCCAGGGGCTCACCGATGCGGGTAACCAGTTCCACTATTACCGACCCACTGCCGACGGCCGCATCCTCTGGGGTGGATTCGATGCCATCTACTACTTCGGTAACGACACCAAGGCCGCACGCGAGCAGCGCCTGGCGTCCCATCAACTCCTGGCCGACCACTTCTTTACAACCTTTCCCCAGTTGGAGGGCCTGCGGTTCACCCATCGCTGGGCGGGATTGATTGACTCCACGTCGCGTTTCACACCAGCATTCGGACTAGCCAAAGGCGGCAACCTCGCCTACGCGGTCGGCTATACCGGCCTGGGCGTGGGTGCATCGAGGTTCGGTGCCCAGGTTGCATTGGATCTGCTCAGCGGAGAGCAGACTGAGCGATCACGACTGCAGATGGTGCGACGGCGACCGGTGCCCTTCCCGCCTGAGCCGCTTCGTTACCCCCTAGTGCAGGCAACGCGTGCCGCTCTGGCGCGCGAAGACAGCACGGGTCGACGGGGCGCCTGGTTGAGTCTGTTGGATCGCTTGAAGATCGGCTTCAACAGTTAGGTTCAGTGTTGGTTGAAGATCGGCTGTTTTCGGGAGGGGAGTGGTGGTGGCAGTAGGGGACTTGCATGGACGGGTAGCGGTTGTCACGGGTGCCTCGCGAGGCATTGGTCGCGCGATCGCCCTGCGCCTTGCTGAAGCGGGTGCGGATATTGTGGCGGTGGCTCGCTCCGAGGAGGCACTGGCTGACTTGGCAGCAGCTGTTGCGGCCGCGGGGCGACGTTGCACGACCGTGGCCTGCGACATCACCGCCGAAGATGCACCGGAACGAATCCTGCAGGCGGCCCGCGGCGAGTTTGGGCGGGCGGATATTTTGATTAACAATGCAGGTGGCAACTCGTTTATGACTGGACTTGAAACAATGCGCGCCACGGGGTGGCGTAAGACGATGTTGCTCAACCTCGATGCGACGATGCTGTTGACTCAGGCGCTCTTACCGGCTCTCGCTGAACAGGGTCAGGGCGCGGTGGTCAACGTAGCCTCAGTGGCCGGACTACGCGGTGCGCCGCTGATGTCACATTACGGCGCGGCCAAGGCTGGGTTAATCTCACTCACCCAGTCGCTGGCGATTGAAGTGGCGTTTCGGGGAGTGCGGGTCAACGCCCTAGTACCGGGTTGGATCGCCACGGACCTGACCGGCTTCCTGCGTGACAACGACGAGGCTGAGCGGGGTGTGCTCAGTCGCGTGCCGATGGCCCGCTGGGGTCGACCTGAGGAAATCGCCGAGGCGGCACTCTTTCTGGCAGGTGATGCGTCCTCCTTTATGACGGGACAGGTCCTCATCGTGGATGGCGGACTATCGGCGATGCCCTGAGTCTCATGCGATGTGTCTTGTCCCATCAGCCACCAGCGCCACTACCGTTGAATCCTCGTGGCGTGAGATTGCCATGTTGCATCGGGTGAGTGCCCTAACATAAGGCGACGTCGAATGAGAGGCAGAGCGCCATGGTGCACCCCAAGCGCAAGCAGGCACTAATCGTCGTCGGTGGCGTTGTGATGTCCTTGCTAGTGGCCGGCTGTTCCTCCGGTGGGGATGCCGCTCCGTCAGCCACGCTGTCGCCATCTGCACTGGAACTGCTCACCGAGTCGCCCGAGCCCGAGGTACTCGGTGATCCGGATGCTGAGGCTTTCTGCCTTGCCTACTTCGACGTCGACTCCACCCGTAGCGCCATCGTTGGTGACTTCGTGGACGAGGACTACGGCTCGATGAAAGCCGCTGAGAACGCGATGCGCAAGCAGTTACGGGTGTTGAAGCGCGAGGGAATTGCCGCTGAACTCCTGGGCACCCAGTATGCGCGTATTGCCAAGCTCTCTACGCGTTCACTGAATATCTACCGCAAGCTACTGAAGGCCGACCGCAAGGGGAAGAAGACGAAGTTCACTCCCCAGGATCTCGACGTCACGCTGTTGCGCATGGAGGAGCAGTGTGAAGGTTTCGGCTGGGTCCTGCCGGAGGAAAACCTGCAGGCCAGGGCTGACGCTGGTCGCGTGTAGCGCTGCTCAGTCCTTGACCGGGGCGAGTCCCTGGTATTCGGCGGCAGGGAACTTGCGGCTAATCGCCTCCAACTTCGCGAAAGTGGCATCAGCCAGGTCAATCTCCAGCACATCCGCTAGGCGCACCAAATAGATCAAGATGTCGGCAATCTCCTCACCGACGCGACCATGGAGTTTGCCGGTAGAGGCGAGGGTCTTGGCCCGCTCGGCGGGAAGCCACTGGAAGAGTTCGGCCAGCTCGCCGACTTCGCCTGTGATGGCGAGAATGAGCGACTTCGGGTCGTGGAAACGCTCCCAGTCACGCACCCGTGTGAAGGCGCGCATGCGATCCCGGATTTCCGTCAGCTCATTCATGGCGCCACTCCATTGGGTGACTATGGCATATGAATGGCCGCGTGGCTGCGCCGATGCCTGATGAAGTGATGCTGGAATACCGCTGTGATGGGAGATCCCGGACCCTGCCCAGCCTGCGAAGAGGTGCTGCTGGAGCGACGCGGCGGTAAGGATTTCTGCCCACGGTGCTATTACATTCAGCCCTGCTGTGATGGCGGGGAGTGCGTACCGAGTTCCAGCACGCCATCGCAGATGCGCAGCGCCTCGTCTGGATCATGAGTGACGTGTAGTGCGGCAACGCCCCGCGCATGCACGATCTGTGCAAGCTCGTCCCCCAAACGTTGACGTAGGGGTGCATCTAGCGCACTGAATGGCTCGTCGAGCAGGAGTACTGCCGGGTCTGCGGCTAGAGCTCTGACCAAGGCGACGCGTTGTGCCTGCCCGCCGCTGAGGGTGCGCACCGAACGATGAGCGAGATCTGCAAGTCCGACCCAGTTCAGGAGATCCATGGCGCGTACGCGAGCGGCGGCCTTGCGAAGCCCATGTCGTCGTGGCCCGTAGGCGACGTTATCCAGTACGTCGAGATGCCCGAACAACGCTGGTTCCTGGAACACCATGGCGATGCGGCGCTGATGCACCGGCCGGTCGGTGACGTCCACTCCGTCAACCAAAACCGATCCGCTGACAGGTGGAACAAGGCCGGCAATCGTTGCCAGGAGTGTGCTCTTGCCTGCTCCGCTGGGTGCGGTTACGCCAAGGATCTGACCGGCACCCACCTGCAGTTCTAGGTCGGATTGCAGCCGAATGAGCCGTTGATGGCGATCGGCTGCGCGGTAGCCCGTAGTCAAGCCCTGTGTTTGGAGTCGGATCATCGTGCACCCTGCCAACGCGCAGCCATCCGATCGATGGTCAGCACCAGCGCCAACGTCACTGCGCTCAGGATGACTGCAAGTGCTGCAGCGGCTCCGAAGGATTGTTCACCGGGTCTACTGAGTAACCGTGCGATTGCAATGGGCAGGGTCGGACTACTCGGGCGACCAAGGAACGACGCTGCACCGAACTCACCAAGACTGACCGCGCAGGCCAGGCCACCCGAGGCGATCATCACGATGCGCAGTGTTGGGCCATAGGCGGTGAAGAAGGCCTGCAATGGGCGAGCCCCCAGCGTTGCGGCAACCGCTCGCCCGTGATCCTCTGTCGAGCGAAGAGCTGGCGCCGCGACTGCGATCACAACAGGCACGGCAACCAGTGCATGTGCCAAGGGGATGAGCAACCCGCTATCGCGAAGGTCAAGTGGCGGCCGGCCATAGGTCAAGAGCGTGCCCAGTCCGATTGTTGCCGCTGAGAGACCGAGCGGCAGGATGCCGAGCAATGCGATAAGTCGACCGGCCCTGTTGGCGATCAGTGCCAAGGCGCTAGCAGCGCCCACGGTGGCTGCGAAGGCCCCGGCAATCAGTGCGTAGGTCAGCGACGTCAGCATGGCCTGCAGTGGTGAACCGATGCGCGTTGTTCCCCCATCGATGCGTCCCAGGCTCAGCCAGGAATCGAAGCTGAATTCCCCGCCTGGCATCAACGATGCGAAGACCAAACTTGAAATCGGGGTTAACACCAGGACGCAGGAGAGTGTCGCCGTGACCAGAACCAGGACGCGGCCCAGGCGATGGTGCGGCAGTGGCAGTAGGGCGGGTCGATCAAGTCGTTGCTGCGGGGTGCGACGAGCAACAAGAGCGGCA
Organism: uncultured Bifidobacteriaceae bacterium; assembly: GCA_964551975.1. Lineage (GTDB taxonomy): Bacteria > Actinomycetota > Actinomycetes > S36-B12 > S36-B12 > REEB426. The sequence goes on from CAZKFI010000085.1 coordinate 7,363, forward strand.
GTGGTGAGGACGAGGCCAATCAACGCGAGCTGGACAAATGCCGTTGCGGCAGCTGCGGGAAAATCCAGAAGCACCGATGTCTGGCGCAGAATCAACATTTCCAGGGTCGCTAGTCGGCCGTCTCCGAGGACGGTCACGATGCCCAATGAGGTGAACGAGAAAATGAAGACCACCGCCGCTGCTGCTGCCAAAGGTGCACGCAGCAGCGGGACGGTGACCGTGCGGAATGCCGTCATTGGATGTGCGCCGAGGGTCCTTGCGGCCGCAGTCGGGCGTGGGTCTTGGTGCGCCCAGGCGGAGCCCACGATGCGCACGACAACCGCCAGGTTGACGAAGGCATGGGCCGCGATGATGACGATGAGTCCCGATGGGCGCTGCGTCCCCGTAAGGCCCAACACCGATCTGAACGCCAAGGCAACCACCACGGTGGGTAGGACGAATGGCACCGTCAGGAGGGCGAGGGCCACGGCCTGCCCTGGAAATCGATAACGGGCGACGACGGCTGCGATCGGAACACCGATGAGCATGGCCAACAGGGTGCTCAGTAGCGCCTGCCAGGCTGCGAGCGCGAGCACCTGCCACACCACCGGGGAGGCAAGGGACTGCTGCGCTCGATCCAGGCTGAGCTGCAAGACGAGGTTCAGAAGTGGCCAGACCAGGAAGGCGCCGATGAAGAGTGCCGGGAGCAGCCACAACCATCGAACGAGCAGTGGAAAGGCAAGTGGCGATCCCTGGGTCACCGTTGCATCACTGCACCCCACTCGGTGAGCCAGGTACCCAGGTTCTCTGCCACCTCCTGGGCCGGGAGCTGTTCCGGATCGGGGACCTGCGCCGCGAACTTGGTGAAGACCTCGGGTAGTGGCGTTTTCTTGCGTGCTGGGAACACGAACATGCTTAAGGG
>CAZKFI010000086.1:0-8180 GCA_964551975.1 uncultured Bifidobacteriaceae bacterium
GTGTGTGGCTCAGTGAAGCAGGCCAGTGACGTACGGACTGGGCGCACATCGATCACCTGGCCAGAACTTCTGGGTGTCACGATTGCTGCAAGCCTGCTGGTCGCGCTGATCTGGATTGATGCGCACCTGCGTGGGGCGGTGGGTATCCCGAGAGATGACGACTGGTCCTACCTGCGCACGATCTTTGCCTTTGCCGAAACAGGAACCTTCGCCCTAAACGGCTGGGTCCACATGATGTTCGTAGGCCAGGCCGTCCCAGGTGCGGTGTTGGTGAATCTTGTCGGTCCATCAATCACCGCACTGCAGGCTGCGAATGCCGTCGCGGCTGTGGCTGCCCTCGTTCTGCTGTACGCAGTGAGTCGGCAGCTGCTTTCCGTGGCCCCGGCCCTCTTCCTGACCGTCATCTTGGGGGTGAACCCGGTCTTCGCACACCTGGTTGTCACCGCAATGACCGACCTGCCCGTACTGGGTCTGCAGGCTGGATGCCTGCTCTGTGGCCTTCTCGCGCTGCGCCGAGAGAGCCCCAGCTGGCCACTGACCGTAGGCGCCGTTGCCTGCGGAATGGCGGCCTTCACCATCCGCGAATACGGCGCAGTCGTGCTCCTCGCAGTGATTGCGGTGCTGCTCATCAGATACGGCCGCCACTATCGAGACAGGAACTTCCGCAACTACCTGGTGGGTTTGACCCTGCTGCTCAGTACCTGCGCGCTGGTCGCAGCAGGCCTTTGGACCTGGCGTCGTGGGCTGCCCTACGACATCGTCAACGTGCCAATTCCCTTGGATCAAGCGTTGCTCCTGCTGATTCGCGCAGCAGCCGTGCTGGCACTCATGGTGGCCCCGATGTGGTTCGCGGTGTCCTGGTCGGGTTTGCGCCGGGGGTTCGACTCGGTCCCCGTGGCGGTGCCACTGCTTGGTGCTCTGATCGGTTCGGGTGTTGTGTTGATGATCGTTACCACGGGTAATCAAGTCCTCGGCAACATCATCCATCCCTTCGGCAGCACCTGGACCTCAGTCGGCGATGGCATCCGCGCAGTACCACTGGTGATGTTTCGTGGGCTGCAGGTATTGAGCTACATCAGTTTGATCCTGCTCTGTGCAGTCGCGGCGGCCGCAATCGTGCTGGGCATTAGCTCGCTGCGCCAGCGGGCAGGGACGCGCTCAGTTCAGGCCCGACAGTGGCAGATCATCCTGCTCGTCACGGTGACCCTGGCCTTGCTCGGCAGCTACGTCGTCGCAACGGCAATCCTTGGAGCGCCACTGATCGACCGGTACTTCCTGATTGTCGCTCCCGTCATGGGTGTGGTGATGGTCGCCGGCATCGGCAGTTGGCAGCAGTCCACTCAGCGCCGTCTGCAGTCAGTGGCCGTCGGTGCTGCAATCGTCGGGGCAGTCATCGTCGGCGCTGCATTCGTCGATGCGTCGGCGCAAGTGGACGGCGCCCGTTGGCGTGTTGCCCAGAATCTGGTCGAACAGGGCGTGGACCCTGAAGTGATCGACGCCGGCGACCCATGGTTCCGCTACCACCAGCAGGGACCGGGGCGAACCACTGCGGATGCCGCCACTCGACCATGGTGGGTGGCGTTCTTCCCCGACGCTAGCGCGTGTTGGACCATCGTGCTTACCCGTCAGCAGGAGCCTGGGGCGTGGGGCGATGAGCGCAGCAGCACCTCGATTCGAACTCTCTTGGGTGAAGGAGGTCGGTTGATCGTGGTGCGCGGACCAGATGCATGCGCCCGTTAGCGCAGGTCCAGGACGGTGACCTCGTCGTTGGAAAATGCCACCCGAACCTGCGGGATCGCGATGTAGTCCTGGGCGCGGCTTGCGCTGTCCTCCAGCCAAAGCCACTGCACTCCTGCGCGGCGCAGTTGGTCAACCCCAGCCACGGTCGGAGCGTCCACCACGGCTTCCACTAGTGCAAGCCGATCCCGCAGTTGCGGCAGCGCCGCAGCTGGGGCGTAGCCGAGCGTGTAGGGAATGCCTGAGACGAGCATCCGGTTGCCAGACACCGCGGGCAAAAATGCCTGCTGGATGGGGTTGTCTGTTGCGATGACATCGGCACTCGGCACGTTCAGCCGAACCCACTCGGCGGCAGATGCCTTGCCCGGACTCCACACCACTGATTCGTAGCGATCACGAAAGGCCAGGATTTCGCGCATGAGCGGGGTCTCGTCGGTGCTGATGTCAGAGAAGCCGGCCGGGCGCTCGGGCAGTTCACCGAAGGTCGCGGTCGGATAACCGATGCGGATGATCACCTCAAAGACCGGCGCCATGCGCCCTCCGGCTACGTCCCACAGCAGCGGTCCACTAATGCGCCCAATAACACTGACAAACACCAGAGATGTTGCCGCCAGCGCCCACCAGCGACTCGCCAACGTGCCGACTCTGCGCACCCATAGCAATCCCAGGAAAGCGCCCAGCAGACAGACGACCCACACCACCACCGGCCCACGCCAGAGCGTTGCTGTTTGCGAGATCGTCGCCAACCCAAAGGCAAGGAACAGCAACGCACCGGCAGCGAACGCAATCCCCATACAGGTGGCCCAGAACCGCCACCCACGGTTGGTCGCCAGCGCACCCACACCAACAGCACCAAGTACCGAGAGCACGGCAGTGGCGGCTAGGGCGAACCAGGCGTCGTTCACGCCACTGCTCAGCAGGATCAGTGCACCGATCCCGAGGAGTCCGGCACCAAGGCCGAACGGGAGTTCGGGTTGATGCCAGCGTGTGCGGTCGCCGGTGAGCGCGAAGACCCCGATCCATCGCGGCAGGATTGCCAGGATCAGGGCGGCAGTACCCAGGGCAATACCTAGCGGCCCATCGAAGGGATCCAGGCCCTGCCAGGTCGATGCATGCGGTCTACCGCTGGAGATGCCGATCTGCCCGGTTCCCGCCGCAATGCCGGTGAGCAGCACTGCGTAGGCGAGCACGCCGGCTGTCAGGGTGACTGCAGCCAGGGACCACATGCGCCAGCGCTGGGCGCGCGGCATCCAGCAGGCTGCAACAGCCACCGTCGCGATACCCGCGATCAGCACAGCACCATGACTGGCCTTAGCCGCCATAGCGGCAAATCCGAGCAATGCCGCAATCGCCAGAGCCCACAAACTGAGGTGATCGCGGAACAGCAACGTCATGAGGACCGCAGCTGCCAGGAGAACGACAGAACCCATGCCGTTGGAGGGGGAGTCGTACACCAGAACAACGCCCTGCTGGGCGCCCGCATAGGCACCCCCCACGGTGACGAGACCTGCTAGGAGGGGCACCCAACGCACATCGGACAGTTGCCGCGCCCAGGTGACAGCCAGCGCCGCCGCGATGAGCGCCAACACCAGGGGCACGACCGCGGTCAGCATGGTGAACGCCGGCGTCTGCACATCCTGGGTGAGTAGTCCGCTCCATGCGTAGGTCAGCCAGTGGTACCGCAAGCCGTACCCGTTGAGGAACACGCTGTCCGTGATCCCGTAGCGACTCACGGATTGCCCGAGTGCCTCCAGAAACACCAGGTCGGCGTTGAAGCCGCTCGTCTCAACGGTGGTGAGTGCTCGACTGGTGCGCAAGATCGTCGGCAGGGCCAGGCAGATTCCGAGCAGTGCCGTGAGAAGAAAAGCAGCAGCATCCCAGCCTCGAGGCAGATCCAAAGGGACGAGCTGACGCCGCCGCAAAACAAGTGCTATCGCGATCATGGGCAGGAGCAGCAACCAGGTCCACTGCGCCAGGCCAATCACTGCACTGGGATTTCGGGGCAGCAGCAGTGTCAGTTGCTGCATCAGAATTGACAGGATGATGCCGAGTACGGCCCCCATCCCCAGGAGTTCAACGACAGGTAGGCGCTGGCCGCGACGCAGACACCACCACAGGCCTGAACCGATTCCGATCTGGGCACCGACAACGAGCAGCGTTGCCAGAATCTTCAGCAACGACACAGCGTGAGTGTAGGCGAGTGCTGGCTATGCTCACGTGGTGCAGGTGGCGTTCGACGAGCAGATCTTCACGATGCAACGCCACGGTGGAATCTCACGAGTCTTCACTGAAATCGCCAGTGTGTTCGCAAATGGGTCAATTCCAGATGTGACGATCTCACCGATCGGTGCCCCCGTGGTGAATGAGCACCTTCTGCACGATGAACCCCTCGCACAGGCGATGCGGGTGCGCCCCAGCAGGACCTGGCAGTGGGCGCTGACCCGATGCATGCTTCGCGCACCGTGGCGCGGGGAGGTGGACATACTGCACAGCACCTTCTATCTGAAGTCCAGAATGCGCGACTATCCCCAGGCACGTCACGTCGTCACGGTGCACGACATGATCCCCGAGATCTTCCCCAGCACCAGAATGCGGCTGCGTCACCTGACGAATAAGCACCGCTATGCCCTGAACGCGAGTCAGATCATCTGTGTGTCGGAGGCGACGAAGGCCGACCTGCTGCGTATTTACGGCGACATTGACACACCAATTGCTGTGGTGCACTCCGGTGTCAGTGCCGAGTTCACCAAGCAGCAGGGGAACCGGCACCGACCGGAGTGGCTGCCCGAGCAGTATCTGCTCTTCGTTGGAAAGCGATCCGGGTACAAGGACGTCGCAACGCTCTTTGCGGCGTTCGCCCGCCTAGTGGCTGATCATCCCGAGCTGGTGCTCGTGCTCGCCGGCGGCGGAGCGTTATCGCGAACTGAGCAGCAGCAGTTGCAGGAACTGGGTATTCGGCACCGGGTTCTCCAGCAGACAGTGGGTGAAGGGGATATGCCGGCGATCTACGCCCACGCAACCGTCTTCGTCTTCCCGTCGCGCTACGAAGGGTTCGGTTTACCCGCCCTAGAGGCGATGGCTTGCGGAACACCGACATTGCTCTGCCGTGCATCTGCGCTGCCTGAGGTCGGCGGAGACGCGGCACGATATTTCGACCCAGGTGATTCGGCCACGCTGGCGAGTTTGATTGATGAGGTCCTGTGTCAATTGACGACGCGGCAATCCATGCAGCAGCTGGGTCTGCGGCGCGCTGCAGAGTTCACCTGGGCACGTACTGCCCGCGGAGTCGCCGATGCCTATCGACAGGCGCTGGCGCGCTAGTTCGTTGTGGGTGAACTGACCGGGGGGTAGCGGTTCAGGAGACCGTCAAGGGTGTCCAGACCGATCACCTGATTTTCACCATCCAGCAAGATCACCGGTCGCCGCCGCGCTGATTCATCGGTGAGGATCAGATCGCCGTAGTACTCGTTCCACAGGGTGCTATTGGTCAGCCAGTCTGTGCGCAGCCAGTCCACCACGCGCCCGGCCTGGATTTCGGTACCGGAGAGGCCAACCAACGTTCGAGTACAGGCATAGGCCAACTGCCCGTTCGGTAGTGCGCTGGGCTTCTCCGCTCCACGTGGCAGGAACACGCAGGCGAGCGGACTTTGCGACAACGGTTGCTCCGCCACGGGCCGGACCTCAGCGGGCGCCCAGTAGGGGAGCTTCTCCTCACCTACGGTTGCCGGCCAGCGCTCCGGGCTGACTGCTACGCCTGCGCGCGCCAGGAGGCCTTCGGTCATCAGGACGAAGACCAGGATGCCCACAGTGAGCCAGCGCAATGGCCGCGTTGCGACGTGCATCAGCGCCAGCGGTAGGCATGTGACCAGGATGGTGATTGCCACCGCGAAGGAAAGCTTGAGTGACCCGTAGTGCAGTGGTTGCCCTGTCAGCAGGACATCCAGGGTCGCGATGATCATCGCGTAGTAGGTCAGGGTCAGGAGCGGAAGCAGGGCCAGCAGCAGTCCGGGGAGCGTGCGTGAGCCCCGGTTGCGTCCAATCAACGCGGCAGCACCGATGAACGACAGTGCCACGAGGACGGCCAATACCGGCGTGATGCTCTCGGTGCCACCAGGCTGGCTGAAGATCTCTAGATCCAGAGAACGCGGCAGAGCAAGGGATGGCAGACCGAACGCTGCGGGTACCTGCGCGACTGCGGCTGCACCGCGGACGGCTGCACCACCGATTGTGTTGATCACGCCCGCGGGTGAGGCCGTCACGTCATCGCAGCACTGGAACAGCCCCAGGGAGAACAACGTGCTCGAGACGATGGCATCCCAGCAAGCGGCACCCGTTGCAATGACGAGTGCAAGCGCGGGCCAGTCGATTCGCTGACCTGCGCGCCGCAGTAGCACGGTACGTCGAATAGCCCAGATCAGGCAGGCGAAGAGCAACCCGAGGCAGAACACGTTCAGCGGCAACCAGACGGCCGCTACCGTGACCACGCTCAGGGTGGTGAGCAACCGTGCACGTCGCATGGATGGGTGTACGAGGAATGTCGCTGCCCAGAGCACGATGATCAGCCAGGTGAACTGCAGGGACAGGTGTCCGTACCAGGTCAAGGCAGCATTGGCTGCCGCCAGGACCACCAGCGCCAGCCAGATGGCACTCAGTGGGATCTGTCGCGTCCCTACACCCCGAAGTCGCAGGCGCGTCTCTACGAATGGGGCCAGCGTGAGCGGACTCATCACGAGCAGCGCGAACTGTGAGCCAGTGACGGAGGCTACGGCGACTGCGACTTCGTTGACCCCGCCGACAAGGAGGATGGATAGCAGCGATGCCCCGGTGACCACCGCCACCATGACCAGTGCGAGTGGGCCGCCGACGTAGCCGTTGACGATCACCTCCTGCCCGGAGGCCATCTGCGAGCCGATGTTCAACCACTTGGCGTTGTCTTCGGCAACCGGATGCTCCATGAGGTATCCGACGCCGGTGAGCAGGTGCGGCCCGCCGGGCGCCAGGAGGCGCATCACGATGAGGAAGAGCACCAGCACCAACATCGGACCCCAGGTCAGCAGCACCTGGCGCCGCCAACTGGCCCGTGGAGTGGTCCGGGTGCTCCCTGGACGTTGCTGGTTGTGCCGGCCATGCACCCACCAGCCCAGCAGCGTCATGACCACCAGGACCAGCAGCAGCATGGCTTGGAGCTGTGCCAACGACCAGTGAATCCCGCCGTAGTGAGAAGTGCCTGGAGGCCGACCCCGGTCAGGGAGATTGTGAAGGTCAGCCAGATCGCGGTCACGGTGACGCTGCGCGTCACGAGAAACAGCATGATCGGCAGGCCGAGGTAGCCGACCAGCAGCAGGGCCTCGACCACGCAGACTCCTCAACTCGATGGGGTGGGACTCGATGGGGTGCGGCTTGCAGGGAAGACTGCTCGTACGGTACCGGCAGTTCTGGCGCTAGCCTGCGGGTGATGGAACCACGGGTGCTGCTAGTTGTGCCGACACTCGGGCAACGCCCGCAGTTTCTCCTTCAAACCCTGCAGTCCATCGCTGCTCAGGCCATTCCAGCCGATGTGGTGGTCGTGACCCCCGATATTCAGACCCGAACTCTTGCCAGGCAGTTCGGTGCCCAGGTGGCGGAGGATCCCGGGAGCCTGCCCGCCGCCATCAATCTCGGGGTCTCGATGGCCAAGCCACACCACCTGTACGTGAACTGGCTCGGCGACGATGACCTGCTTGAACCTGAGTCCCTGACCCGTACGGTCGGTGCCCTTGAGGCCGATGCTCGTGCCGTGCTGGCATTCGGATCCTGCCGCTATATCGATGCAGCGGGGCGACAGGTGTGGTTAAGCAGTGCTGGTCGATTAGCTCCCTGGATTCTCAGTTGGGGTCCGGACCTCATCCCGCAACCAGGGATGCTTGTACGCCGCACAGCTTGGGAGCAAGTGGGAGGGCTCGATACGAGTTTCCGCTTCGCTTTTGATCTCGATCTGCTGTTGAAGTTGCGCCGAGTCGGCAGGTTCGTAGATGTCGGTGCACCGGTCTCGAGTTTTCGCTGGCACGGCGACTCGATGACGGTCAGTGACCGTGAGACGTCGCTTCGCGAATCCGAGCGCGCCCGCCGCCGCTACCTCGGTCCCATTCGAGGGCGACTGGCCTGGACCTGGGAACCGGCAGTGCGCGTGGCTACTCGGATTGCGGCCGGTCAACTGCACCGACGGGTCTCCCAACAGTGACGATTCACGTGCTGCTTCCGGTACACAACCGTGTGCACCTCACCCAACAGTTTCTCGCCAGTCTGGATGCACAAACCTGTCGCGAGCCTCGTCACCTTTGGGTCATTGACGACGGGAGCACCGATGGCACCGGCGAAGTCTTAGCGAGCCGCAGCAACACAACGATCCTGCGAGCTGACGGGAACCTGTGGTGGGCAGGCTCCGTCCACTACGCCCTGCAGGT
>CAZKFI010000087.1:0-8164 GCA_964551975.1 uncultured Bifidobacteriaceae bacterium
AGTGGTGACACGTAGAGCACCTGCACCAGGTCGGAGGGTGCTTCCTCGGCAGCTGTCAGTTGGTCGATCGCCCACAGGAAGGCCGCAAGTGTCTTCCCCGATCCGGTGGGGGCCACCACGAGGACGTCGTCGCGCTGGGCGATCGCAGCCCAGGCCTGCTCCTGCACAAGCGTGGCTGTCCCGAAGGCCGAGGTGAACCAAGCCTGGGTTGCCGCACTGAACCCGGGCAAGAGCACGGCCCATTCTCACGTGCAAAGTCAGAACGGGCAGCCCAGCGCAGCTCAATCGTTTTGCGGGGCTATACAAGAGGCCGCCCCTAGACTCTGGCTGTGTCCTCCGCGGGCGGAAAGCTGGGCGGCGTTGACCGCCGGCTCGTAGTCGGTGCCGCGGTAATCCTGGCTTGCACGGTCGGGGTGTTCGGTTCCTACAACTTCGTCGTCAACCCGATTTCCTCGGACTTGAATGCGACCCAAGGCCAGTCGCTCCTGCTACGGGAGCTCCCGAGTATCGGCACCCTGGTCGTGGTGTTCATTGTGGGGTTGTTGGGGACACGACTTGGCATGAAGCGAGTGATCGTGGCCAGCGCCGTCATCATGACGCTGGGCTACGTCCTGGTCATGCTGGCTCCCACAGTGATTGCCGTCATCTTCGGCATGCTCATGGGCAGCATCGGCAAGCAGGGCATCGCAGTAGTCACCGTCAGTCTCATCGCCACGCACCTGACCAGTGACGCAAACCGCGCCACTGGGTTCGCCGCACTCGGTATGGCGTCGCCTTTCGGGTACCTGGTCACGCCGATCGCCGCGGGTCTGCTGCTCGATGCCACGAACTGGCGTGTAGCAGTCGGCCTTTGGGTGTTCGTAGCTGTGGTGGCAACAGGTGCTGCGCTGATGTTGCTACCACCCGATGGGCCGCGTGAACGGGCCGGGGAGCTCTGGACGCCGGCACTGGCAGGTCTGGTCCTGGTTGGTGTCGTCCAATGCATCAGACTTGTCAACCTCGAGGGCCTAACTGCCCCGAGGACGCTCATCTGGTTGGCAATTGCGCTGATTTCATTGCTAGCCCTATGGCAACTCATGGTGCGACTTCACGAGCCGACACTCGATCTAGCAATACTCAAAAAGGGTAGCGCTGTACTGCTGCTCGTTGTCATCATGCTCCTTTCGTTCACCAACCTGTACTACTACTTCTCAATTGGGGTTCAGCGCGTCTATGGCTTCTCGGCGACGCAGGTGGCGCTGCTCCTTGTGCCCTGCCAGTTAGCCGGCATCGCCGGTGCCTGGATTGCCGGTCGCGGAATCAAGCGACGAGGTCTGCGGGTGGTTGGCACTTTAATGCTGCTCGGTGTCTCCGCCGCCTTGTTGCTGACCGCCACACAGCAAGTGGACACTTTCGTCATCGTTCCTACCCTCATCCTGTGTCTGTTCGCCTTCGCATCAACCGGCGGTGGAGTCGTGATGACGAATGCATTCATGAATCTCGCACCGCCGGGTCGTGCAGGCAGCGCATCTGCATTCCGGGGCGCTGCCACATCAGTCGGTGTAGCTACGGGTGTTGCGTTCAGTGCGATCGTGTTCTTCGGTACCACGCAAACCACATTTCACGACTTGATTACTCGCAACAAGGGCGACGTCACGATTGCCAACAAGATCGCCGACCGCTTGCATGATGCGACTTCGACAAGGGAAGAGGTAGCTACGGCCTACTCTCTACCCCTCAAGGTCGTCACGGACTATGACAAGGAGTTGCTTGCATCGCAGGTGACGGGGTATCGCGCCCAAGGGCTCCTGGGGGGATTCCTAGCGCTGGCTGCTGCAATTCTCTTCTTCTTCGTGCAGGGTCGACGTTCGGTCGGAACCGGTGATGCACCTAAGTCCACAACACCTACCCGTTAGGGCGCGGGGGGAATAGGGCCATGCGCCTGACAGACTTCTGGGAACGGATGGAGCAGGTCTTCGGCGCTACCTATGCCCACTCTTGGGCAAAGGACGTGGTGCTTGAGGCGCTTGGCTGCACCGTGCATGAAGCCATCACCAGGGGCGTGGAGACCAAGGAGATCTGGCGTGCCGTGTGCGCGCAGGTAGACGTGCCCTCCCAGTTGACCTGATGGCACGGGGTTCCCGACTACGGTGAAGCCATGAGGTTGCTCAACGACTCCCGTTCGATCGCTCTGTCAACCAAGGCTCTGATCGGGTTCGTCCTGCTGGCCAGCGTGGCGCTGTTCGTCGCCCCGGCCTCCGCGGCCGCCTCCGGCACATCGCAGCGCATCGTCCTTGTTTCACGCCTCACCAGCGCTGGCACCACGCTGCCGAACCTGCCCGGTGGCATCACCTACGGGTGGAACGACCTGCGCGGTGGTACGACCTGGGCGGGTCAACCCGCCACCATCCGGTTTCTGGGCTCGGTGAACTACATCGACGGATCTGGCCCCTTCGGTGGTCTGGTCACCGTGACCCGCGAGGACGGTGCGGTGCTGGCCTTCAGTGTTGATGGGAGCGCGCTGGATGCGAGTCTGCCCGGTGGTGGTGACGAGACGACGTTCGGTGGTGCCATCCGCATCATCGGGGGCGACGGTGCGTTTAAGGGTGCCCGTGGCATCGGAACCATGACTGGCTTTCGTGACGGTCCGGTGGGCAGCCCGGTGCAGATGACCTTCAATCTGCGCGTGGTTCGCCCCAACTAACCGGCGTGCCCACGATAGGACGACGCAAGTCGGCGGAGTACGAGGGGCGCTTCCTCACCGTCGTGACCTACGGGCGCACGGGCAGTACGGCACTGCAGGCCAGCCTCAACGCCCTGCCTGGCGTGTTGGTGCGTGGTGAGAACTACAGCGCCATGCGCGGCATCCAGGCCTATGCGCAGTCCATCGCGGAGACGGCGGATCGGCATCACGCGGGCCGTCCGGAGCACCCATGGTTCGGCTCTGCGCGACTGGATCAGTCCGCCACGCTTGCTGATCTGCGTCGGCACGTCATCGCCCACCTCCTGCGTCCGCATCCCGATACTCGCTGGCTGGGCTTTAAAGAGGTGCGGTACGAACCGGGGCACTTTGCCAACTACGACCTGCTGTTGGATCATCTGCTGTTCCTAGGGCGACTGTTCCCGGACATCGTCTACCTGATGAATGTGCGCGACCCGCGCACCGCGGCAGCCAGCGGTTGGTGGCCGGACCATGGCAATGCCGAAGTGGTCCTTGCCACCACGCGCGACTGGCTCATCGATGCCGCCGCCGACATCAATCGCCTTACCAAAGCTCAGGCTGACGCACCGCGTGCCCTGGTGCTGCAGTACGAGCAGTGGACCGAAGATCCGCAGGTACTCATCGATGCCTACGCCCGGGTGGGGCTACCAAGTGATGACACCGCTGTGCGGTCCGCCTTGGCTCAACGCCTGGATCACGGGTCACATGCGGCTCCGGCTCGTGACGGAAGGTCGCAATGACACAGGTCAGTGTCGCCCCCGTGGGGCCGATTGCCGGAGTTCAGCGGCGCACAATCCGGGTGCTCGCGGCAGGCCAGGGCTTGGGTGGCATCGCCGTGGCCGGGTCACTGCCCGCCGGATCGCTGCTGGCGGCCTCGCTTTCTGGCTCGGAGGCTGCCGCAGGTCTGGCGCAGACCGCTGGTGTGCTGGGCGCGGCGCTGCTCGCGTTGCCGTTGGCGCGTTTGGCGTTGGTACGCGGACGACGACCATCACTGAGCACCGGGTACGGGATCGGTGCCGTCGGAGCGGTCGTAGTGATCGCTTCGGCGCTGTTGGCCAACCTCGCGCTGCTGCTCGTGGGCTGCCTGCTCGTTGGAGTCGCCTCTGCCGCGAGTTACCAGGCGCGCTACGCGGCGACCGACCTTGCCGAGCCAGAACACCGTGGCCGAGCCCTCGCCTGGGTTGTCTGGGCAGCGACCATCGGTGCCGTCCTCGGACCCAACCTGCTCGGGGTTTCCGGTGAGGTTGGTACTGCTTTGGGTCTGCCTCGACTAGCGGGGCCCTATGTGCTCTGCGGAGTCGCGCTCGCCGCAGCGACCGTGGTGCTGTTCCTGTTGCTGCGCCCTGATCCGTACCTGCTGGCCCTGCGTGCGCGGGCCCAAACAACCGGACCGCAGGCGGCAACCACCCTTCGTGCGGGCATTCGGCATCTACGTGGACACCCACGCGCTGCTCTGGGTATCGCCATCATCGCGATCGGTCACGTCGTCATGGTGATGGTCATGGTGATGACGCCAGTGCATATGGCGCACGTTGATGTCTCGCTGACCTTCATCGGGTTGGTGATCAGCGTGCACGTTGCGGGCATGTACGCACTGTCGCCCGTGGTGGGCTGGTCGGTGGATCGCCTTGGACGGATTCAAACGACCGTGCTGGGAATGGTGATCCTGGCCGCGGCCTGCGTTATCGCCGGGCTGGCACCGGCCGACTCGGTGCCGGTGCTCGGGTTAGGGCTGTTCCTGCTCGGCTTGGGCTGGTCCTGCACGTTGATCGCCGGGTCGACCATGCTCACCGACGACACCCCGGAGGCTGAGCGCCCGGCGGTGCAAGGGCTTGCTGATCTGGTGATGAACGGAGTCGGGGCGCTGGGTGGGGCGATTTCCGGCGTCATCGTCCTCGTCGCCTCGTACGGCGTGCTCTGCGCGGCCGCACTGTTGCCAATTCTTGGACTCGCCGTTGCGGTCACGTTACGCGGGCGCATGCACGACGAGGGTGCCGACGATCTGCCACACGGGGATGGGGGAGAGGACATCCCGAGAGCGGATGTGTGAGGCTCACTGCCTGGGCGACCGCGATGGGCAGGGTGGGCGGTCAAGTGGTGCAAGCGTCCCCAGCGCAGTTCGACTGGCCGTGGCGGTGGCGCTTCCGGCGTGTCGGTATTCTTCGAACACCCGTTCGATATAGAGTCCTGCTGCGCCCAGCGGTCCACAGGCTCAACAGGGTAGGTGGACCCGGGCGCACAAGATCGGCAGAGTCACGACCGTCCGCGAAGTGCCCAGATCTACGAGGTTTCCGCCTCCCGTCAGCAAGGAGCAGGCAATGGCCAGTGCAGCAGCAGACCGCGAAAAGGCCCTCGACTCGGCCCTCGCCCAAATCGAACGTCAGTTCGGTAAGGGCTCGGTCATGCGCCTCGGTGAGGAGGGTCGAGCCCCCGTTGAGGTCATCCCGACCGGCTCGATTGCCCTTGACCTCGCGCTGGGTATCGGAGGCCTGCCGAGGGGCCGCATCGTGGAGATCTACGGTCCGGAATCCTCCGGCAAGACCACGGTGGCTCTGCACGCGATAGCGAATGTGCAGGCATCCGGGGGGCTTGCGGCATTCATTGACGCTGAACACGCCCTGGACCCTGATTACGCGCAGCGCCTCGGCGTCGACCTTGACAACCTCTACGTTGCCCAGCCGGACACCGGTGAGCAGGCGCTGGAGATTGCCGACACCCTGGTGCGCTCGGGTGCACTGGACCTCATCGTCATCGACTCGGTTGCCGCCCTCGTGCCCCGCGCCGAGATTGAGGGGGAGATGGGCGACAGCCATGTAGGTCTGCAGGCACGGTTGATGAGCCAGGCACTGCGCAAGATGGCTGGCGCACTGAGCAACACCGGAACGACCGCGATCTTCATCAACCAGCTGCGCGAGAAGATCGGTGTGATGTTCGGCAGCCCGGAGACCACCACCGGCGGCAAGGCCCTGAAGTTCTACGCATCCGTGCGCCTCGATGTTCGTCGAATCGAAACCCTCAAGGGTGGCACCGAAGCCGTCGGCAACCGCACTCGCGTGAAGGTCGTGAAGAACAAGGTTGCGCCGCCCTTCAAGCAGGCCGAGTTCGACATCCTCTACGGCGAGGGCATCTCGCGTGAAGGGTCACTCATCGATATGGGCGTGGACAGCGGCATCGTGAAGAAGTCGGGTGCCTGGTTCACCTACGACGGTGATCAGCTGGGTCAGGGCAAGGAGAACGTGCGTACCTTCCTGAAGGACAACCCAGACCTGGCCAACGAGATCGAGAAGAAGATTCGCGAGCACCTAGGCATCGGAGCACGATTGGATGCGCCGGCCGAGACGCGCACTCCTGCGCCAGCCGCACCGGCGGTAGCCGATCTGGACGATGCGCCGCTGGTGGTCGGGCTAGAGCCGCCTACCGCCGCAGCCAAGCCTGCAGCGAAGCCGCGCTCCACGGCACGGAGTTCACGAGCGGTCGCAACCGAATGAGCGTGGCTGCCGAGAAGTGGGAGCCGTGGGGGAGTGCACCGCAACCACGGATGACCGAAAGTCCAGAGCGTCAAACATCCGAAGCGCACGGAGCCTTAGACGACCCCACTCAGGTGGCGCGAATCATCGCGCTGCGCCGTCTCAATGCGGCACCGCGGTCGCGGGCCGAACTCGCTGAGGACCTGCGCAAGCGTGGCGTTCCCCAGGATGCCGCTGACGAGGTGCTGGATCGCTTCATCGAGGTTGGGTTGATCGATGATGCTGCCTACGCCAAGGCATGGGTCGGCAGCCGACACCGCGGCCGCGGACTCGCGCGGCCGGTGCTGCGCCGCGAGTTGCAGGCTAAGGGGATCGACGCGCACCTGGTCGAGGAGGCCCTTGATGTCATCGATGACGCAGCCGAAGTGGATCGCGCTCGAGCCTTAGCAGTGCGTCGCCTCCCCACACTCACCAGGCTGGAACCAGCAGCCCGGCAGCGGCGACTCATCGGATTTTTGATGCGTCGCGGCTATCCGGTAGGCATTGCCGCCCAGGTAACGCGCGAAGTACTGGGCGAGAGCACCGAGTACTGAATTCAGCGTTGTAGGAGCGGCAGCACCATGGTGTCAACGATGTGGTCGACTACCGATGGTGCGGGTGCCTGCCCCATCAATAACCACTGGTGCACGATCGTGGCGGGCAGGATCTGAATGACCAGCGGATCGACGGGTCCTGCCGCTAACTCTCCACGATGCATCGCCTGCTCCAGCAGCCGATCTATGCGAGCAGCCTGAGGTACGCGATACCGCACATCTAATTCAGCCAACATGCGTGGTTCACGGGAAGCTTCGGCGAAGAGCTCACGCAGCACCGCGCCTCGCGGGGAATCGAGGAAGGCGGCGAGGGCGTAGCCGATGCCGCGGAAATCCTCGCGCAGGGATCCACGTGACTCCGCTGTCGGGAGTTGGATGGACTCCATCGTGTCGACGATCGCCTCGATGATCAGGCTCCGAGCATTTGGCCAACGGCGGTAGAGCACCGCCTTACCGGTTCCGGCCCGGTGCGCAATGGCGTCCATCGAGGCACGACGAAGGCCCACCTCAATGAGCTCCTCGATGGCAGCTGCCATCACTGCCTCGCGTAGGGCTTCACCCCGGCGTCGGTGGGTGACTTCTGCCACTGCTGTCACGGGTCGAACGGTAGCAGGAGGAACGACCAAGTTCCTTAAGTTGCGAAACAGGGTACGTCAGTGTCTACTAGTGGCACTTATTAGAGACAGGAGCGTTCCCTTATGCCTGGTTTGTCCGAGTGGGCAGTCCGTCGACCCGTTATTGCCCTGATCAGTTGGTTCATTGCACTCGGAGCAATTGTCGGGCTAGGGCTGCAGTTTGGGGGGACGCTCAATGACTCCTTCGAGCTGCCCAACACTGAGTCCGCGGCGGCCCAGGAGCTCCTGACTCAGGCGAATCCGGATGGCGAATTCGGCGCTAGTGCACGCATCGTCTGGTCTCCAGAATCCGGTGAGGCGACATCGCCAACCGTCCTGCGTTCGGTGCGCCCACTGCTGACCGAAGTTGCCGATCTGGCGAGTGTCGCCTGTGTGAGCGTTCCGGGTGGCACCTCAATCGGGCGCGCTTGTCCGCCTGCGGCAGCCGGGTTCGATCCCGCGGCACTGTCCCAACTGCCAGCAGAGCAGCAGGCGAGCATCGCCAGCGCCGCGCAGGCTTTTGCCGCAGCGACCGCGCCGATCAGTCGCGATGGCACTGTCGCCTACAGCACGATCACGTTCGCCGACAACGAGGTCAGCAATG
Organism: uncultured Bifidobacteriaceae bacterium; assembly: GCA_964551975.1. Lineage (GTDB taxonomy): Bacteria > Actinomycetota > Actinomycetes > S36-B12 > S36-B12 > REEB426. The sequence continues at coordinate 7,980 of CAZKFI010000087.1, forward strand.
AGGACGCGCGCGCAATCCTTGATGCTGTTGCCGGGCTCAACGGCAACGGACTCACCGTGGGCGTCAACGGGCAGGCCTTGGAATTCGCCGGCCAGGAGCCGCCCTCCAGCGAGGCCATCGGACTTGCCGTAGCGATTGTCATCCTCCTCATCGCTTTCGGTTCACTCGTGGCGGCAGGGCTACCG
>CAZKFI010000088.1:0-7922 GCA_964551975.1 uncultured Bifidobacteriaceae bacterium
TGTTCAGTGCTGTCAGGTGTTGCAGGACTGCCTGGAACGTGGGGTGGGCGGGTACCCGCAGGGCGATGCTGGCCTGCCCCCCGGTCAGTGCACCGCTGACCTGCGCGGCCTTGGGTAACACAAGGGTGAGTGGGCCTGGCCAGAACGACTCGGCGAGCCGTTCGGCGTAGTCGGGCATGTGGTGGGCCCAGCGTTTGGCTGCGTTGATGTCGAGCACATGCACGATCAGTGGGTGATCAGCGGGCCGGCCCTTAACGGCATAGACCCGGGCGATCGCGGCGGGGTTGGTGGCATCGGCGCCTAGGCCGTAGACCGTCTCGGTGGGCAGCGCCGCCAGGTGACCGGCGGCCAGCGCGGCGGCGGCCTGCTCAGGGGTGATGGCGGTCACGCTGCTATCCAACCGCGTGGCGGGCGAGCCGCTGGTTGCTGCAGCGTTTGGTGGGTCGTTGGGGTGTTGGGGTGTAAGGGAAATGTCAGGTGCCGGCCCAGTTGGGAACGAATCAGCGCAGCCTGTTGTCGTATTGGGTGAGAGAGGTCCCGGTGCCACAAGCAGCGGGATTCGAGGGCAGCCACATGGGTGGTTGCTTCGAACCTGGGTTCCTACAAGGAGGACAGATGTCAGCGCCCACTCCGACGTTTCCGCGTCAGGATCGTGAGCCCTACGAGTACGCGGCTGGAACAGGTAATCCGTATGCCCCACGGCAGACCCAGTCTGCTCAGCCCGCGCAACCAAAGCGCCGGGTCGGTGCAGTGATCGGCATCCTGGCCGGTGCGCTGGTGATCGGCCTGGGCGCCGGTGTTGTCGGCGGTGCCGTCGGCTACTTGGCCGCACGCGATGACAGCCCGCAGACGCTCATCACCGCACTGCAGGACACGGCCAGCAGCGTCAGGACCGGAGCGGGCTCGATCGCTGAGGTTGCCGCTGCGGTGCAGCCGGCGGTGGTGCAGTTGGATGTCGATGCTGGGGATCAGTCGGGTACTGGGTCTGGGTTTGTGATCAGTGCCGACGGCTACATCGTCACCAACCATCACGTTGCTGGTGTTGCAGGCGATAGCGGCAGCATCAAGGTGTCGTTCTCGGATGGTCGTACGGCCACCGGCACGTTGGTGGGCGGGAGCCCGGACTATGACCTGGCCGTGGTGAAGGTTGATCGCACCGGGCTTGCGACGGTGCCGTTCGGTTCGTCGTCAGACCTTCAGGTGGGTGAAACGGTCATCGCGATCGGTTCGCCGCTAGGTCTGCAGGGCACAGTGACCACCGGCATCGTCAGCGCACTGAATCGTCCGGTCACCGTCGGTGAGCAGGGCGACACCTCGTTCATCAACGCGGTGCAGACCGATGCGGCCATCAACCCAGGTAACTCCGGTGGCCCACTGGTGGACGCCAATGGCGCGGTGGTCGGTGTGAACTCGGCGATCGCCTCAATGGGTTCGGGCATGGACCAGGGCGGTTCGATCGGCCTGGGCTTTGCCATCCCGATCGATACGGCCAAGCGCATCGCGCAGGAAATCATCGCCAACGGTTCGGCAGCGACACCGATCATCGGCGTCAGCCTGGACACCAGCTTCGAAGGGCCAGGAGGCAGGGTCTCCGAGATCACCAGCGGTGGTCCGGCTGATTCAGCGGGCCTGCAGGTTGATGACGTCATCGTCAAGGTCAACGGCGAAGCGATGGCCGATTCCACCCAATTGATCGTCACGATCCGCTCCAAGGCGCCCGGTGATCGGGTCACCTTGACCATCGAGCGCGATGGTGAACGCCAAGACCTGGCGGTCACGCTCGGATCAGCCGAGTAGGGCTAACGCCAGCCCGGCGTGCCCGCGTCCTCCCTCCTCCAGGACGCGGGCACGCTGCTTGTTCGAGTTGGCCGTGCCTCGGGATGCGGCGGGCAGCGAACTCGGGCAGGCTGATGTCATGGCCCCCGGACTTGTCGAAAACGTGCGTGCCCAGGTGGCGGCAGGCTTTCGTCGCATCGTCTCCGGGGATCCCAACGGCACGCCGGAATGGGCGCAGTCTCTAGCGCAGGGTGAAGACGCCGGGTACTTCGGGCCGGGTTCGGCGGCCTGGGCGGTGCATGCCTCGCTGCCGACGCTGGTTGGTGGGGTGCGCGCGCTCCTGATGCAGACTCTGCATCCAGCCGCGCTCGCCGGTGGGATGCAGCATTCGCGCTACGAAGCAGATGCGCTGGGCCGGTTGGCGGGCACCACGCAGTGGTTGACGGTAGTTACCTTCGGTGATCGAGCCGCGGCCGACCGGGAATGCGCACGGGTGCGCGGGTTGCATCGCCGCGTGGTGGGCAGTTACCCAACTGCTGAAGGAGCGGCTTCGTACTCCGCGTCCGATCCGGATCTGTTGCGCTGGGTGCATGTGGCATTCACGGATTCGTTCCTGGCCACCCACCTGGTGTGGGGGGGACCGATCCCGGGTGGGCCGGATGCCTACGTGCGGGAATGGGCAAAGGCTGGGGAATTGGTTGGTGTTGTTGATCCGCCGCGATCGGTGGGCGAACTGCGGGAGCAACTGGCCGACTTCGATCCGATTCTGCGCGGTGATGAAGCAACCGCGCAGACGGTCTCGTTCATTAGGCGAGCACCCTTGCCGGTGCCGGCGCGCCCGGCCTACGGGGTGTTGTTCACCGGTGCGGTGGCGACCCTGCCCGAGCACTACCGCGCGATGCTTGATGTGCCGCGGGTGTCACTGGGGGTAGCCAAGCCTGCAGTAAGCGCACTGCTGGGAACTCTCAGTCTGGCATTGGGACCAATGTCACCCTCCCATCGCAACGCACTCGCACGAATTGAGCGTCTCGGCGACGACACGCGCACGCAAGCACTCGTCTAATCGTCGATTCGGGTCATCATGGTCCGATGCGGCAATCGATGCGGGGGCGTCGCCATGCCCTGATCGGGTCGGCGATTGCCGCACCCCTGACCGCGATCATGGTTGCCTTTCCGGCTGGAAGCGTGCAGGCGGTTGACCGTCCGGTAATCGAACCGCGAGCCAGTGATAGTGCGTCGGCGAGTGCGTCAAGTTCAGTGAGCGCGTCGGCGAGCGCGTCAGGCTCAGCGAGCGCGTCGGCGAGTGCGTCAAGTTCAGCGAGCGCTTCGGGTAGCGCTTCAAGTTCAGCCTCTGCATCGGTGACGGCAACTCCGTCGACCTCGGCGAGCCCGACACCGTCGGTGACAGTGACCCCGAGTGCGACACCGACACCCACCCCGACTCCATCTGCGTCTGCGACTGCCACTCCGGTGGTGACCGCGCCACCGGTGGTGTTGCCGGCGGCTCTGGGCTCGTGGTGTGAGGCGCTCTTTCCGCCGATGGTCAAGGCGAAAGAGCGTCGGCTTGCGCAGCAGCTGATGAGCGGCCAGGTGGACTTCGGTAACGGCGGTACGTACACCCTCAGTGAACGACCGGATTGGAAGGCGCAATCTACGGCTGATACCTCAGGCAATCGTCACATCAATTCACTTAACTGGGCGCTGCCTTTGCTGTATCGGGGGGTGCATAAGCAGAACGCGGCGATGGTCGAGCGGTTCCGCACACTGCTGCAACTGTGGATCGCTGATCATCAGGGTGACCGCAATAAGTGGGTGGATGCATCCATCTACGGCGGCCTGCGTACCCAGACCTTGGTCTGCGCTGCGCAGACTCTGAACGACCCAGTGATTGCTCAAGCGGCCCTGGCGGATGCGGCTCGCATGCTCAACTCCTTTAAGCGCGACCCGTCGATCGCTGTGGGTTCGAACAACACCGACCTGATTCGGCAGACCGGTGCGCTCGCGGCCTACTGCTGGGCTGGGGATGCGGTGCAGAAGGAAGTGGCCTGGCGCAATGTGGTGAGCGTGGCCCGCGGCACGGTGATGCCCGATGGCAGCGACGTCGAAGGATCCCCCGGTTACGCGATGTATATGGAGAACCTTCTCTCCGACGTGGAGCGTGCCGGTACCTCCTGTGGTCTGGCACCCGATGAGATGCGCACCCTGCGCGGTCTGCTGTATGCGTTCGTTGCGCAGGCGGTGCGCCCGGACTTCGCCCTAGCCTCCATCGGTGACACGGTCAACGAGGCCGTGCGCGGCAACTTCGGTGAAGGTGATTGGCGAGCCGACTGGGTGCGCACCGGTGGCACGGCAGGCTCACCACCCACCCCGGTCTACACGGCGTTCGATGGTGGCTACGTGTTCGGTCGATCGTCCTGGCGGCCGCAGGCAGGCAAGCCCGACACGTTCTACTCGGTGCGTTACACCAGCAATCGTCCAGCAACTCCGCACACGCACGATGACGGTGCATCAATGACGATCTTCGCCAAGGGCGTGGACTGGATTGGGGATCCGGGGCCGTACCGCTACGACAACAGCAGTGCGCTGCGCTGGTACATGAAGTCTCGTCAGGCTCATTCCTCATTCGACATCAGCAACGTCAAGCGACTCACCCGCACTGGCATGGTGACGAAGTTGAACAGCCGGTCGGATGCAGAGACAGGTGGCGATGACACCACCTGTGTTCGGGATGAGTCCTGGAACACGGTGGCGGTCACCCGCTGCATTGCGTATGTGCGGTCAGTGGATGCCTTCGTGGTGGTGGACAGTGTGCAGGCGGAGCGGGCGAAGGGCCCCAAGCGCAAGCGAAAGATTCCCCGCGTGCTCACGCAGCGCTGGCAGTTGCCGCCGGAGGTGGCAGCCTCGAATACCGGTGACTCCGTCGTGCTGACCTCGGGTGCTGCCGCCATGGACATCGCCAAGTCGTTCACTCTGCAGGAGGGGCCTGAACGCAAGTGGCAGGACGGCAGTTGGGTGGTGCAGACTGCGCGACCGAAATCAACCACCGGCTGGTTCACCGGTAGCTGGGGTGAGAAGCTGCCCGGCTCAGTGCTTTCCCGCGAGGTGCGCATCCCCAGGCGCGGCGGGGCGGTCACGATGGTGACCGTGCTGGTGCCACGTGCGGCCGGTGAAGCCGTACCGGTGGAGATCACCGATAGCTCGGTGAAGATCACCCGTCAGGGTTCGACGGTGACGGTCGCGCTGCCGAAAGCCACGTAGGCAGCGACCTAGTCGAACGTGACTGCTTGAAGGTGACTGCTTGAACGTGACTGCTTGAAGGTGACTGCCCGATAGGAGCTTGCTCGTGGCGTCGACTAGGAGTTCGCGGCAAGAAGAGCCTTGACCTGCTCAAGGCCGGGTAGTGAGGGAACTGCGCCACTGACGGTGGTGGAAAGGGCACCGGCGGCGGCACCGAAACGCAGCGCGTCGGGGAAGTTGTCACCCCGGGCGAGTGCGGCAGCAAGGCCACCGCAGAACGCATCACCTGCAGCGACGGTGTCGACGGGTGTGACCCGGAATGCCGAGACGGTGCCGGAGCCACCGCCACTTGCCCAGACCAAGCCGCGTGCACCGCGAGTGATCACCACCGTCGGGATACCACGGCCATTGAGGGCGCGGGCGGCTTCATCGGCGTCAACCGAGTGGTTCGTCGACATGCCGGTGATCTGTTCGGCTTCATGCTCGTTGGGCACCAGGATGTCCGCCTGACCCAGCAGGGCATCGCCGTAGTCGCGGACCGGAGCTGGGTTCAAGATGCCGCGTGCGCCCCGGGTGCGGGCGGCACCCAGTGCGGCGCCGATCGCGGCGATGGGCACCTCACCCTGGGTGAGGACGACGTCGAAGGCGCCGAGTTTGGCCAGGCAGTCCTGCACCTGCGCCGGCGTGACCTGGTCGTTCGCGCCAGGCACCACGACGATGCGGTTGGCGCCGGTGGCATCGACCTCGATGAGTGCGGTACCGGAGGGTCCCGGCACTGTCATGACGCCGCTGTCGTCGATGTGTTCGGCGGCGAGCACGGTGCGCAGCCAACGTCCAGCGTCATCATCACCGACGGCGCCGATCATGTGGACCTCGGCGCCAAGGCGCGCAGCGGCGACGGCCTGGTTTAGGCCCTTACCCCCGGGATGGCGATCGAAGGTGCGGCCGAACACGGTCTCTCCCGGGTTCGGCATGCGATCCAAACCGACCACGAGGTCGACATTGAGGCTGCCCACGACCACCACCACGTTCGCCATACCCCGATACTGTCAGGTGTGATCACCCTGGGGATCGACCTCGGCACCGGGTCGGTGAAGGTCGCGGCCGTTGACTCCGCCGGCACCGTCCTCGCCCAGGCCAAGCGCCCCTACCCGGTGATCTCACCGCAGCCCGGCTGGGCCGAAACCGAACCGAGCGCATGGTTGGCAGCAACGCAGCAGGCCGCCGACGAAGTGCTTGCCGCAGTTGGACGATCGATCGACGCGGTGGGGTTCTCGGGACAGATGCATGGTGTGGTGCTCACCGATGAGCAGGGGCGTGCCATCCGGCCCGCAATCCTGTGGGCTGACAGTCGTTCCACTACCGAGGTGGCGGACCTAGCGCAGCAGTTCAGTGCGCAGCAGTTGGCGCGACTTGGTTCGCCGGCCGTACCCGGATTCGCTGCGACCACCCTGGCGTGGCTGCACCGCAATGAGCGGGCAACGTTGGCCCAAGCCCGCTACGCACTGCAGCCCAAGGACTGGCTGCGGTTGAACCTCGGTGGTGCGGTCGCCACCGATCCCAGTGATGCGACCGGAACACTGCTGTGTGACGTCGAGGAGCAGCAGTGGTCCGATGAGGTGCTCACCTGGGCCGGCATCGCCGGAGATCTGCTGCCACCGATCATCGGTTCGAATGATGCTGCCGGCAGCGTGCGGCTGGGTGGGGCGGAGTTTCCAGCGGTGGTCGGTGGCTCCGACACCGCTTGCGCGATGGCCGGTATCGGCATGGTTCGCGGCGGTGGCTTCATCGCGGTAGGTACCGGTTCGCAGATCGGTCGAGTGATTGATACGGCCAGCCCGGACCTCAGCTTGGTGACGCACACCTTTGCGGACGTGGGTCCGGTTCGCTCGGGTTGGTATCGCCTTGGGGGCGTGCAAAACGCCGGCCTATCGCTGGAAACGGCTCTGCGCGTGCTGAGTGCAACCACAGCGGAGGCAGCCGCGGCCCTTGCCCAGGGTGTGCGCGCCGATGACCCGATCTACATCCCGTATGTCGCAGGTGAGCGCACCCCATTCATGGACGGGCAGTTACGTGGTGGGTGGCTGGGAATTGGCCTGGCAACGGATCGTGCGGCAATGCTGCGCAGTGTGATGGAGGGCGTGGCCCACGCGGTGGACCTTGGGGTGCAGGCCGTGGTGGCATCCGGCTGCGCCATGCCAGCGACGATCCCCTTGGTTGGTGGTGGCACCCACGACCCGGCCTTCCAGCAGCTGCTCGCCGATGCCACCGGAAGTGCACTGGGCATCGTGGACGCCCCCGATGCGGCAGTGATCGGCGCGGCAATGCTGGCCCAGGGCCGCACTCGCCTACCAACTACCGCGGCACTGCAGTCGATCATCGAACCGCGGACGCAGCAGCATCACCTCCTTCGTGAGCGGCAACGTCGAATCGTGACAGCGGTGCACGATCAGCAACGGGAGCGGGCATGAAGATTGCGATTGGTTCGGATCACGCCGGGTACGTCCTCAAGCAGGCAATTGCTACGTGGTTGACGCAGCAGGGTCATGAAGTACTGGACCTCGGCACCGACTCCACCGAGCGCTGTGACTACCCGGCCTACGGAGCAGCAGTTGGGCGAGCTGTTAGCAGTGGTCAGGCCGAGCGCGGCATCGCCGTATGTGGCAGTGGCGAGGGCATCTGCATGGCAGCCAACAAGATCCCCGGAGTGCGGGCCGGAGTGATTCGCGACGAGCAAGACGCCGAGATGACCCGGCGTCACAACGACGCAAACGTCGCCTGCTTCGGTGAGCGTGTCACCGATGAAGCCACAGCGCTGGCCGCGGTGGCCGTGTTCTTGGCTACACCTTTTGAGGGTGGGCGGCACGCCGATCGAGTGCAGCAACTCGCTGACCTTGATCAGTTGCGCA
>CAZKFI010000089.1:0-7825 GCA_964551975.1 uncultured Bifidobacteriaceae bacterium
GGAATTGGGCCCTTCGGAATGGGCAGTGGTCCGGCGGTCTGGCTCACGGCTTCGAGGCGTCGACGGACCTGGGTGATCTCACCGCCGCGCAGATTCTTGGGCAGCTTGCTCAGGGTTCGTTGGAGATTGCGAAGCGCGATCTGCCCGGGCTCGTCGCCGACCTGAATCTCGTAGATGGGCACCTCGGGAAGCCAGCGGGCGGTCTTCTTTCGCTCATTCGCCAGCAGGTGGATAACCCGATTCGAGGGGCCCTCGGAGACGAGGACAACCCCGGGCTTTCCGACTACCCGGCTGACCATGTCCTGGTTCCGGGAGATAGCCACCGCGGGTGTGCAGACCCAGCCACCGCGCAGGGATTGAACGACTGCCGCTGCCGCTCCCGGCTGACCCTCGATGCGTTGGTACGCGGCGCGCATCGCGCGCCGACTGAACCAAAACATGCCTGCCAGAATTCCGAGCGGAATCGCCAGCAGGATCCCCGAGAGCAGATTGACGAATATCCAGGTCGGGACCAGACCGACCACGGCTCCAAGCAGGAAAAAACCAAGAACCTCCAGGGGAAGTGCCCGATAGACCTGCTGGGTCATGCGCCAGTTCTGCGCGATGGTGGAAAGCGTGCTGCGGATCTTGCCCATGAGCAGAGCCTATTTCAGACCCGGTTCGAGGGTGACGTTACGGGGCGAGCCGGTTGATCTCGTCTACGGCTTGCTCGTCGAGACGAACGCGGGCAGCCTCGCAATTCTCTTCCAAGTGAGTCAAGGATCCCGTACCGGGGATGGGCAGCATCACCGGGGAGCGCTGGAGGAGCCAGGCAAGGGCTACCTGGGCCGGCGAGCATCCGTGGCGCTCGGCGATCGCACCCAAAGGCCCTTCCGGGCTGACCAGTTCGCGGTTACCAAGCGGGAACCAGGGGATGAATGCAATCCCGTGCTGCTCGCAGTAATCGAGAATCGCTTCACTTTGACGGTTGCCCGCGTGATACAGGTTCTGCACGCTCACCACCGGCAGCACTCTGCGCGCACGATCCAACTCAGCGGTGTTGACTTCGGAAAGGCCTACGTGCCGGATGAGCCCTTCACGCACCATCTCAGCAATGACACCGAATTGGTCGTCTTCGGGTACGCGCGCGTCGATCCGATGCAGCTGCCACAGGTCGATCCGATCCACCGCCAGACGACGCAGGGACATCTGCACGCACTGCCGTAGGTATTCCGGTCTTCCCACTGGTGCCCAGGCATCCGGCCCCTGGCGGGTGAGCCCGCCTTTGGTGGCGATGATGAGTGGGTGCCCATCCGCGGCATACGGGTGCAGCGCCTCGCGGATCAGGTCTTCACTGACGCAGGGCCCGTATGAATCAGCCGTGTCGATGAAGTCCACTCCAAGCTCGCGAGAGTGCTTCAGGACGCTTATCGCCTGCGCTGGATCAGCTGGGTCCCCCCAGATGCCCGGCCCGGTGATTCGCATTGCACCAAAACCGAGGCGGCGCACGGTCATCGGATCATCGGTCCAAGAACCCAGGGTGAAAGTGCCGGAATGAAGAACAGGCTGATCGTGAGTGGTTGCCATCACTGCCTTTCCTGTCTTGGGTGCATGGCTTGTCTTGGGTGCCTGGCTTGTCTTGGGTGCCCGGCTTGTCTTGGGTGCCTGGCTTGTGTCAAGTGCCTGGCTTGATCTGGATGGACTGGCCGGCAGTGATGACCCCTGGATGCTCCACCCACCCTGTCACGCCGCGTAAGCCCATCGCTGCCTTGGGGAATGACTCTGCCCTTGTTCCGTACTGCTGCTCCACGAGTCCACCGGCGATCACGCAGGGCAAGTTCTCTCCGCCCACCATGACGACTGCTCCACCTTCAAAAATTAATCGCGTCATGGGCGGTAACTGGGTCAGATTCGGGATGCCGCTGGTGCAAATGTTGTCTGCGATGACTCCGGCCGCCAAGGTCGGGAGACCAAGGTTGACGGCAATGACCGCCAGTTCGGCCTCGTCGACTATCGATAGCTGGCGGTGGTTGCGAATAGTTGTGCCGCGCGGAAATACGGCCGCCTGGCGGGTGTTCGAACTCATCGTGAGGCCGTGGTGGCGATCACCGACGGCGCCACCCCAATCAAGTTCAAGGGCTTTGGTGATCACTGGCACCGTGGAATCGTCAGGCCACACATGGACGGCGGTTACCTGCGCGGTGGGTTGGCTCACGCCGAAAGCCTAGTTCGGTGATGCGTCATGTCGTGACGGGTCGTGGAACGAAGCCACCATCCCCTCCAATGAGGAAATCGCCTGATGAGTAACTCCTGTAACACTCAGAGATGCCACATTCGTGCCGGGTTGGTGTCTCGCCACGTGCGGACCCCATGACTGCAGTCGGCCTCGTTATGAGCCTGGCCGCGTGAGCCGAGCCTGAGTCGGATCGTGCGGCAACCGACTACTGCTCCAGACGGCTCGCCATTGCCTGCTCGTAGAGACGACCGGCCCGATAACTTGAGCGGACTAGGGGCCCGCTCAAGACACCGGAGAATCCGAGATTCTTCGCCTGCTCGGCAAACACCTCAAACTGCTCGGGTGTGACCCATCGTTCAATCGGATGATGACGTGGGGAGGGGCGCAGGTACTGGGTGATTGTGATGAGTTCGCAGCCGGCGTCGTACAGGTCACGTAGCGCTTGGGTCACTTCGTCGTCGGTCTCACCCATTCCGAGGATGAGATTGCTCTTGGTCACCAGACCAGCGGCACGCGCTGCAGTGATGACCTGCAAGCTGCGTTCGTAGGAGAACGCCGGGCGGATCTGCTTGAAGATGCGGGGCACCGTCTCCAGATTGTGGGCCAGGACCTGTGGCTCGGAGGCAAATACCTCGTTGAGAAATTCAGGGCGACCGTTGAAATCAGGAATCAGTAACTCCACTTTGGTCTGCGGATTCAACTCGCGAATGGCCCGCACGGTCTCCGCATAAAGCCAGGCACCACCATCTGCAAGGTCGTCTCGCGCCACGCCGGTAACGGTTGCGTAAAGCAATCCCATGGTGCGTACTGACGCTGCCACGCGCTCCGGCTCTTCCCGATCAAGTGCGGCGGGCTTGCCGGTGTCGATCTGGCAAAAGTCGCAGCGTCGCGTGCATTGATCACCGCCAATGAGGAAGGTCGCCTCGCGGTCCTCCCAGCATTCGAAGATATTCGGGCAGCCAGCTTCCTGGCAGACAGTGTGCAAGCCTTGTTCAGCAACCAGCCCAGCAATCTGTGAATACTGCGGGCCCATACGCACGGTGGTGCGGATCCACGGAGGTTTGCGTTCGATTGGGGTAGCGGCATTTCGCGCTTCAATGCGCAGCAGGCGTCTTCCCTGATTGTCAGTGGTGATCAGGTCCATCGCTTCACCCCTGACTTAACTCGGAAAGACGCGGAATCAACTGGGCCGTGACATCGCCCACTGTGACGCGTACCCCGCTCTCCTTACTCAGGGAAGTGACCGTAGCGTCACTGATACCGCAGGGCACGATGCGATCGAACCAACCGAGGTCGCAGTCACAGTTCAGGGCGAATCCATGCATTGTCACGCCTTGGGCAACGCGCACGCCAATCGCAGCGACCTTGCGCGCCGGCCCGTGAGCATCTGGTCCGACCCACACGCCACTGCGCCCTGGAACTCGGACACCAACCACGTCGAACTCCGCGCACACCTGGATCAGGAGCTGCTCCAATCTGCGCACGTAGGCAACAACATCCAGGGGCTCGGCCAACCGCAGAATCGGGTACCCGACAAGTTGCCCCGGGCCATGCCAGGTGATCTTGCCCCCGCGGTCGACATCCACCACTGTTGCATCAGTCGGGAGAGGCCATGGGCGCTCGTGCGACTCAGTGCGCCGACCCGCCGTATAGACCGGTGCATGCTGCAGCAAGAGCACACGATCCGGAGCGCCAGCTACCACCTGAGCGTGTATGTCACGCTGTAGATCCCAGGCGATCTCATAATCAATTGGGTCAGGTCCAAGTTGATCGACGACCACGTCTGTCCCCACCAGGCGAGTCGCTGAATCGATCACGGGATCCAGCCTACGAGCAGGGGTCCGAGAAGTATCGTCAGGGCGCTTATCGTGCTGTGCTACCAGTCGTTACCTGGCTTGGCTGCTTACGGCCAACTGGCGGAGCACAGCCTGTGCTGCACGACGGCCACTGACCATGGCACCTTGGATGCTCGCCGTATCGCGGTGGTCTCCGGCCACAAAGAGTCCATCCCCAAGTTCCACTGTCTGGCGCAGTGTCAAAGGTGGGGTCATCGCCGGGAGCGCATAGGGGATCGCGTAGTGACCAACGAGTTGCCAGTCGCTCGTGTCGCAGCCGTAGAGCAGCGCTAGGTGAGTTCGTACTGCCTCTTCGTCTGCTGAAGATGACGCTAAGCCAAGGGTCGATGACGAAATTAGGGCGGTACCTGCGGGTGCGTACTCAGGTACCGCATAGGTCAGCGGAACCGTTGTCACGACCGGCCCGCGTCGATCACCATCTACGGTCAACACTGAACATCCGGGCTGACTCGGCCAGGTTCTTGTCGCGTGATACCAGGTTGTCGTTGGCCGACCAGTGGGGATCACCAGGCCCGGGAGCAGTTGTTGGGCGCCGGTTGGATCGGTGGCCACAATGACTGCTCGGGAAGTGAAGGTGCCATCGTCGGTTCGCGCCGAGGTGCCGGTGACCGAGAGAACTGGTGTGTGAGTTCGCACGACCCCTGGGGGGAGGCTGTCGCGCAGTTGTCCGGGAATTGCCTGCATTCCCTGGGCGGGCAGTGCCGGTGTGCCCTTGACGAACGAGCGAAGGACCAAATCAAGGAACCGGCGGGACGTGGCGAGTTCTGGCTCGAGGAAGACCCCGGTAAGGAAGGGACGCAGAACGCGATCAATAAGTGCCGAGTCCAGCCCCAGCGCTTGGAACTGCTCAAGTGTCGAACGGTCGGTTTCATTGACCATGCTCGCTACGGATCTACGTGCGCAACCCCAGGCGTAGTTTGCGAAACGGAGTTTGGAGAGCAAGCTGCCAGTCTGGGCGGGTAAGGCTCCCAGAGCCCATGTCGGTCGACTGCGTGGATCACCCAGTCGAGCAGCACGTGAAGCGCCCGACACGGTCAGACCTGGTACCAACGCGCGAAGATCCAGGGCCTCGTGGTCCAGTACCCGAGCAGGTTCCGGATAGGCCGGGTTATACAACTGGAACCCTCGATCTAGGCGGAAACCGTCCACGAGGTCTGTGCGAACTCGTCCACCTACGTCATCGCCGGACTCGAGAACGACGACATCTACGGAGTGGATGGCGAGGTGTCGCGCTGCCGCAAGGCCAGCAAGCCCGCCACCGACAATGATGACGTCGTATTCGTGGCGGGCCGCAGCAGGGTCAGGAACAGCAGATGACACCGCATTCATTCGGCCACGAGCCTGCACTAGCGAGTGAGCGCCGTACGGATTGCCGAGGCGATATCGCGATCCTGCCAGGTGAACCCGGACTGCTCCAGGACCTTCGGTAGCACCCTTGCGCTACTGAGGATCTCTGTGGAGAACTCGCCGAGCGCCGTCTTCAAGGCAATTGCCGGCACGGGGAAAAGCGTTGGGCGACCCAGGACATTTCCCATCGCTGCGGTCACTTCTGCATTGGTGGCAGGGTTGGGTGCGGTGAGGTTGACCGGTCCAGAGATGGCAGTGTCAACGAGGAACATCAGGGCGCTCACTTCGTCTCGTAGCGAGATCCATGACCAGTACTGTCGACCGCTACCAAGTTTTCCGCCGAGCCCGAGACGGAAGATCGGGAACAGGCGCGCCCAGGCGCCACCGTCCTTGGCAACGACTAAGCCCGTTCGGGCATGGGCGACCCGAATCCCAGCCTCACGTGCCGGGTCCGCGGCCGCCTCCCAATCACGAACGACGTCTGCCAGGAAGCCGGTGCCGGCGGGCGAGCTCTCATCGACCGCTTTGTCACCGGTATCCCCGTACCAGCCAATGGCTGAGCCAGCGACAAGAACAGCTGGCTTGGGATCGAGGGACGCCATGGCTTTGGCAATGGTCTGGGTACCGAGCACGCGGCTATCACGAATCTCTGCCTTATAGGAATCGCTCCAGCGATGGTCTCCGACCTCGGCACCGGCAAGGTGAATCACCGCCTGCGTGCCATGCAGCGCCTTCAGATCGACGGTGCCGGACTTGGGGTCCCAGTGCACTTCATCGGGTGCTGTGGCAGTGGAGCGGACGAGACGAAGGACATGGTGGCCCTGCGCGCGAAGTGCGGGCACCAGGGCCCGACCGATAAGTCCTGATGCGCCGGTCACTGCAATCGTGGTGCTAGCCATGCCTCAAGCATCCCACTGGTCCTGAAAGGTTGCAGTGAAGGGTGCAGCGAGTGGAGCTCTACAGCCCCAGTTCGGCCTCGAAGGCGGCGTCTTCCAGGCGGGTACGAATACTGCCGAGAAAACGTGCGGCATCGGCGCCATCGACGAGGCGATGGTCGTAGCTCAGCGAAAGGTAGACCATCGATCGAATGGCGATGACATCCTCACCGTTGTCATTCACGACGACTGCTCGCTTCACCACCGAACCAGTACCAAGGATGGCGACCTGCGGTGGATTAACGATGGGAGTGTCGAAGAGCGCACCGCGACTTCCGGTGTTGGTTACGGTAAAGGTTCCGCCGGAAAGTTCGTTCGGGCCAACCTTGTTCGTACGTGTGCGCTCTGCTAAATCAGCGATCCGACGTGCTAGGCCAGCGACATTGAGTTCACCGGCGTTCGTGATCACTGGCACGAGGAGCCCGCGATCGGTATCGACTGCGATCCCGAGATTTTCCTCGGCGTGATACGTGACGGTCCCTGCTGCCATATCCAGTGAGGCATTAAGTTGCGGGTATTGCTTCAGGGCCTCGACCGCAGCTTTGCAGAAGAAGGGCAGGAAGGTCAGGCTCACGCCTTCCCGTGCAGCGAATTGAGCTTTGACTCGATTGCGCAGGCTGGCTACCCGGGTCAGATCCACTTCGACGACCGTGGTGAGTTGCGCGGACTCCTGCAGGGATTGCTGCATACGTTCAGCGATGATCCGACGCAGCCGGGTCAACTGCTGCGTGGTGCCACGTAATTCGGAAGTCGGCGCATCGGAAGCCTTCGTCGGGGTGGCCGATGCCGCGGGTGTACTGCTGCCAACGGGCACGCTCGGAGGCGGCGTGTTGCCCGCTGCAGCCGCATCCAGAACATCCTGCTTGCGGATTCGCCCGCCGATACCAGTTCCGGCGACACTGGCGAGATCAACACCATGCTGCGCGGCAAGGCGGCGCACTAGCGGGGTGACGTAGGCCTGGCTGTCTCCACTCATGACAGGAGTGCTCACCGCAGGGGGAGGAGACACAGGCTGTGTCGTTGGCGCTACTACTGGCGCTGGCGTTGCTGTTGGCACGGGTGTTGGTGGCGCTGCCGGTGTTGGCGCCGCCGGTGTTGGTGCCGCTGGTGTTGGCGCCGCTGGTGTTGGCGCCGCTGGTGTTGGCGCTGCGGGCGCTACTACGCCAGCTGACGTACCGATGGTGCCGAGTTGTCCTCCCACCAGAACGGTTTGATCCTCGTTCACCAGGATGCTGAGCAGGATGCCACCGGTAGGTGCCGGAATCTCGGTGTCGACCTTGTCGGTGGAGACTTCGACGAGGGGTTCGTCGGCCAGCACGCTGTCGCCGACCTTTTTCAACCAGCGGGTGACTGTGCCCTCGGTTACTGATTCGCCTAAGGCGGGAAGGAGGATCGCAGTCTCAGCGGTGGTGCCTGGTGTCGCTGCTGCTGGTGTCGCTACTGCTGGCGCTGGTACAGGTGCAGCCGCAGGA
>CAZKFI010000090.1:0-7717 GCA_964551975.1 uncultured Bifidobacteriaceae bacterium
ATCCCGCTGGTAGTACGCAGCACGCGCCTCGTTGACCTGGGTAACTAACTGCTGCCAGCGCTCCCGAGCAGCATTCGGTACTACCGAGGCATCTTCAGCCATACCTGTTCCCCCATCTATTCATTGCCATGCTCTTATTGATTGCCATGCTCCTATTCATTGCCATGCTCTGCGTGCTCCTCCAACAATGCCCTGCGTGCCGATCGGCAGGCAGCGTAGACGGACGCGACTCGAGCCGGTGGCAGATTGGCCAGGCCGCTCGTCGGCGTGACGAGTACTGCGGCGAGATGGCGGGGGTCCTCCAGCCCGAGGCGGTGCGCAGCCTCGCGTATCGCAGCACTGGCTCGGGTATCGGTAATCGGACGATCCTCCAGCGACCACTGAGCGGACACCGAGCCAGCAAGCAGACCGATGCCCTGCTCCCAGGCCCAGCCGAGATCCTCGTCATCGACAAGATTCGCCCGCAGGTCTACCTGAATCGCCTGCGTACCTGCTGCTACCAGCAGACGGATCGGTACCTGACCCTCCGGACAACCGCATATGGTCCATGCCCCGGCTTGCCGCGCACTGCTCATGACCTGCGACAGGGCGGCCTGCGCCGGCGCCGGTTCGACAGCCGAGTAGCGCGAGAGCCCACTAGCGGTGCCAATCGATCCAGCAAGGACCGCTGGTAGCGCAGGTTCATCGACCTGCAACAGGATCGGACAGTCCGGAAATCGTCGCTGCAACTCCCCTATATATGTGGCGCAGGCGTCGGCCAGTGCTGCGGCCATCTCACGGCAGGCGCCAGCATCACGAAGCAGGCGCTCACCTCCTGGTAACTCAATGGCTGCTGCCATGGTCCAGGGCCCGACAATCTGTGCCTTGATCGGACCGCGATACCCCTGGGCCAGCTCCTGCAACGCATCTGCATCCTCGCCGAGTAGCGATTGCGCTCGTCGCATGACTCGGGTGTCACCACCGGTGATGCGCCAGCCGGTAGGCGTAGTTTCCAGTCCGAAATCTCCGACCGGGAGCAGGCACGCGGTTCGCCCGATCGGATCCGAGCCGGGCCCTCGCGCGGGAAGTTCCGGCAGGTGCAAGCACTCGGTGAGTTCCCCCGCCACGACGCGTGCGGCTTCACGTGGATCAGTGCCCGGTAGTGACCCAAGGCCGGTTGCCGCGCAGGTGGACCAGGGAAACTCACTCATCCGCGGAATCCGTCACGCCGCACACGTGGCGTCGGTTCGCTCGATGATTGCCGAGCCGAGGACTCGGTCACCGTCATAGAGCACCACCGATTGACCGGGGGCGACACCGCGGATGGGTTCATGAAGCTGAACGATGAGATGACCATCCTGATCGTCAACCTTCGCGGCGGCGGGCACTGCGGGTGCATGTGCTCGCACCTGTGCGAAACATTGACGCAGCGTTGTCGTGATCGGGCGACCGGTCCAGGTAGGCCGACCCGCGTGCAAACCGGAGACGTCGAGCATTGAGGGCGGCCCGGTGATCACCACATCTGCTCCGCCGTGACTCGGTGAGCTCAAGGCGACCTCGACGACGTAGCGACGCTCGCCACCATCAGTCAGGCTCAGCCCGCGACGCTGCCCGATCGTGAACGTGCTGGCGCCTTGATGGGTGCCAATCTGCTCGCCAGTCTGCGCGTCGATGATTGGCCCCGGCTGCAGGTCAAGCTTTCGGCGTAGGAAACCGGCCGTGTCGCCGTCGGGGATGAAGCAGATGTCATGACTATCCGGCTTTGCGGCTACCAGCAGGCCGCGCCGCTCAGCCTCGGCTCGTACTGTCGCTTTGAGATCTGCACCCAGTGGGAGCAGGGTGCGTGCTAGCTGGTCACGCTGCAGCATGCCTAGTACATAGGACTGATCCTTGTCCGGATCAATTGCACGAAGTAACTCAGGACCGTCAGGTCCCTGGACGATTCTCGCGTAGTGGCCGGTGGCGACCGCGTCGAAATCCAGGGCTACTGCGCGATCCAGGACTGCGGCGAACTTGATGCGCTCATTGCAGCGCATGCACGGATTCGGTGTTCTGCCGACTTCATAGGCGGCAAGGAAGTCATCAATGACGGCTGCACGGAATTCCGCTCCCATATCCCACACGTAGAACGGAATCCCCAACCGGTCGGCTACGCGCCGAGCATCACGTGCATCATCCAGGGTGCAGCATCCGCGTGATCCTCCGGCACCGGTGGACTTAGGTGCCAGGGCGAGGTGAATACCGACGACCTCATGGCCGGCATCAACCATCCGCGCTGCGGCTACGGATGAATCCACGCCACCAGACATGGCAACGAGCACCTTCATCGACGAACACCCGCAGCGCGCGAAGCCCGATCCACCACTGCGGGAAGAACCTCGAGTAGTCGATCGACATCCGCCTGCGTCGAGTTGGATCCGAGACTGAAGCGCAGGGAGCCACGTGCAGTGGCCTCGTCGACCCCGAGAGCGAGCAGCACGTGGCTGGGTTGCGGGATACCGGCGGTGCAGGCGGACCCGGTGGAGCAGTCCACCCCCGCGGCATCCAACAACAGCAGCATCGAATCCCCTTGGCACCCAGGGAAACTGAAGTGCGCGTTACCGGGTAGGCGCCCGTCCCCTTCGCGGTCTGGATCACCGTTAAGCACTGCGCCCGGCACGCTGGCGAGCACCCCCGCGATGAGGGCGTTGCGCAGCGTGCGCAGGTGCTGCGCGTGGGCCGCTTGGTGCTGGACGGCGTGGTGCACGGCAACGGCAAAGCCGGCAATGGAGGGAGCATCGATTGATCCGGAGCGCACGTCGCGCTCTTGGCCACCGCCGTGCAGGAGCGGTGTCGGTTCCAGCGCGGGATCCAGGATGAGGGCACCCACCCCCCAGGGTCCGCCGATCTTGTGTGAGGTGATGGTGACGGCATCGGCACCGAGGGCCGTGAGGTCCATCGGTAACTGACCGAGCACCTGCACCGCATCGGTATGGAAGGGAACGGCACGCTCCCGGCAGAGTGCGGCGATCTGCTGAACCGGCTGCACAGTGCCGATCTCATTGTTCGCCCACATGACCGAGCACAGGGCCGCAGCGGGCAACGTGGCATCATCCAGGGTTTCCATGACGGCGTCGATGTCCACTCGCCCCATTGAGTCCACACCTAGCCAGGTGACGGCAAACGCGTCGTGCTCGACGAGCCAACGCACCGGGTCGAGCACCGCGTGATGCTCGATGGCCGAGGTCAGCACTCGCAGAGGCATTCCCGTACTGCGACGCCGCGCCCAGGCGATGCCCTTGATCGCCAGATTGTCCGCCTCGGTGCCTCCCGAGGTGAACACGACCGCACTTGGCCTGGTACGCAGGTCGGCGGCGATCTGTTCACGCGCCTCTTCGACGACCTGTCGCGCCTGGCGGCCAGCTGCATGCAGGGACGAGGGATTGCCGGTGCACTCTGAGGCACGCAGCCAGGCCTCCCGGGCGGCCGGCAGCATCCCCGTTGTCGAGGCGTGATCCAGGTAGACGCGAGCCTGGAGGTCGGTAGGGCTCACGGGGTGAGCCTACGAGCCCTTACGGGCCTTGACCTCCTGCGTCAGTTGCGGCACCACCTGGAACAGGTCACCAACGACACCGAAGTCGGCCAGTTCGAAGATGGGCGCCTCTGGGTCCTTGTTCACCACGACGATCGTCTTCGAAGTCTGCATTCCAGCCCGATGCTGAATCGCACCACTGATTCCATTGGCGATGTACAACTGCGGGGAGACGGTCTTGCCAGTCTGGCCAACCTGGAACTGATGCGGGTACCAACCGGCATCGGTTGCCGCGCGCGAGGCGCCCACTGCTCCACCCAGGGTGTCAGCGCGGTCCTCGATCCCCGAGAAGCCCTCTGCGCCGCCGAATCCGCGACCCCCCGAGACCACTACGGACGCTTCCGCGAGCTCCGGGCGACCTGCCTTGGTCGCTGCCGTCCGATCGACGACCCGGGCCAGGCGTGCTGCCTCGGAGATCGTCACCGACACGTCAACACGTTGCGGAGTTGCCGCGCCGGTGGGTTCAGGCTGAATCGCATTGGAGCGAACCGTGATGATCGGGGTGCCCTTGGTCACGGATGAATGCACAACGGTGCTGCCACCGAAGACGCTCTGCGTTGCCACCAGTTCCGCGCTGACCTCAACCGCATCGGTGATGATGCCCGATCCGGTCTTCACTGCCAGACGTCCCGCGATCTCCTTGCCGTCTGCCGTTGAAGGCACCAGCACGGCGCGCGGCGCCTGCTCGGCGACGAGGGAGGCAAGCACCTCGGCCGTGGGCGCAACGGGATGGTCGACGAGCGCGGAGTCCTCGGCAACGTAGACGCGCTGCGCACCGTAGGCCCCCAGTTCCGCTGCCGCCGCGTCGTCGTAGCCGGGTCCTATCCACACGGCTGCTGGCTCCCCCAGTGCACGCGCGAGGGTGAGCAACTCACCGGTGACCTTCTTGACCTTGCCGTCGACGACATCGACGAGGACCAGTACCTGTGCCATGACCATTCCTCCTAGAGCAGCTTCTGCTCGGCGAGGAAGGCGGCGATCCTCGCGCCCCCATCGCCTTCGTCTTTGACGATGACCCCGGCAGCCTTCGATGGCCGTGCCGCGAAGTCGTCGACCTTGGACCAAGCGGCACCCAATCCCACGACAGCGGGCTCTAGTCCAAGTGAGGCGATATCAACGACA
The DNA here is from genome assembly GCA_964551975.1 of uncultured Bifidobacteriaceae bacterium. GTDB lineage: Bacteria > Actinomycetota > Actinomycetes > S36-B12 > S36-B12 > REEB426. Next base: position 4,673 of record CAZKFI010000090.1, read on the forward strand.
TCAACCGGCTTCTTCTTCGCAGCCATGATGCCCTTGAAGGATGGGTAGCGCGGCTCGTTGATCTTCTCCACCACGCTCACCACGGCTGGCAACTGCGCCTCCACGGTGTCATACCCGGACTCAGTGACTCGCTGGATCTGCACGGTGGTGCCGGCGACGTTCACCTGCTGCGCGAAGGTCAATTGAGCGACGCCAAGGCGCTCGGCCACCATGGCGGGAACCACGCTCATGCGTGCGTCGGTGGATTCTGAGCCGAAGATGATGAGGTCGAAAGCACGTCCTTCCAGCGCCCGGGCCAGGGCCGCGGAGGTAGCCAACGCGTCCGAGCCGTGCAACGCCTCATCGGCAATGTGCAGCCCGGCATCGGCGCCCATGCTCAATGCCTTACGGATCGTCTCGCCGGCACGCTCCGGTCCCATGCTCACCACGACGACCTCGGCGCTGCCACCAGCCGCGGCCTGCGCCTCGGCTAAACGCAGCGCTTCCTCTACCGCGTACTCATCGAGTTCATTCATCACGCCGTCGGCGGCTTCCCGATCCAGCGTGGCGTCCTGCTCGCGCAGTCGTTTCTCCGCCCAGGTGTCGGGGACCTGCTTCACGCACACCGCGATCTTCACCGCATCCTCCGGGAGCTCTGATTCGTAGCTGGGGTACTCCTGCCACAGGACAGCCCGACGGGAAGTTACCCATCGGTAGGGTAACAGCGGGCCGCACACTCGGCCCGTCCGAATGTGATCAACTGATGTGACGGGCGCCACCCAATCTGCGACACCGAACCCGGCTCTATGGTGAAGGACGCACGTGGGAGCAGGACTGGACGGGCACAGCCCGGGGCTGCCGTTAACCGGTGAACGCACTGTGCCCGATTTGGCGCATGAGCATTACTGGTTCACCCGTCATCTGGCTGCTTACTCCTGGGCCTTGGCTCGCTGCCACGGCACGGTATTGGATGCCGGTGCCGGTGAGGGCTACGGCACGGCGTTGCTCGCTCAAGCTGCCAAGCTCGCCGTGGCATTGGACATCGAGCAGCAGGTGACTGCTCATGCCAAGCAGCGCTACCCGGGAATCCAGGTCGTTACCGGGAATCTGTGGTCGTGGCCACTGGGTACTGAGCGTGTCGATGTCGTGGTCAGCCTGCAGGTTCTTGAGCACCTGTGGGACACGTTGGCCTTCCTAGCGGAAGCCCAACGCTGCCTGCGGCCCGCGGGACTGCTCATCATCAGCACGCCAAACCGACTCACGTTCTCCCCCGGCCTTGCGCGGGGTGAACGCCCAACCAACCCATTCCATGTCGAGGAGTTCGACGCGGAGCAACTCGTGGGCCTACTGGCCGCATCGCACTTCACCGATATCGCGCTGCACGGGATGATTGATGGACGCGGTGACGCACTGGATCAGGTGCTCATCGGTCAACCTGACCCGGCAGCGTGGTCACCGTCCCTGTGCAGTCGCGTTGCATCCACAGCAATTGATGACTTTCCCGTAGTGCCGCTCACAACATCGCTCGACCGCAGTCGGGCCAACAACGAACCCCGTGTTCTGGATCTCATCGTCACCGCGCAGACCCCCTCGGGGGCGTACAGATGACCGTCGATCGACCACAGGACACCGTGGGCACGTTCTGCCTGGTGTTGCATTCGCATCTGCCCTGGGTGGCCCATCACGGCAGCTGGCCCGTCGGGGAGGAATGGCTGCATCAGGCCTGGGCGACGTCCTACCTGCCGGTGGTGTCGCTGTTGAAGGAACTTGCTGAGCGGGGTCAGACCAATGTGCTCACCCTTGGTGTGACGCCCATCCTGGCGGCCCAACTCGACGACCCCTACTGCCTGGCCGAGCACCACCGCTGGCTCCACGACTGGCTCCTGCGCGCTGCCGGTATGGCAGCCGAGTGGGATGCCACGCGACGCGAAGCCGGCTCACGGGAGTATGCGCAGGCACGATGGAATCTGGACGTTTTCGAATCCCAGTGGTCCCGTGGCGGTTCCGTGCCATTGCGAGCTCTGATCGATGCCGGAGTTATCGAACTCCTGGGAGGTCCGGCAACGCATCCATTCCTGCCGCTGATGGAACCGCACTGGCGACGGGCGGCGTTGACCATCGGCTCGGACGACGCGATGGTGCGATGGGGAACCCGGCCCGCTGGTCTGTGGGCGCCGGAGTGTGGGTACCGACCCGGTCTGGAGCGCGACTATGCGGCCACCGGCATCGATCACTTCCTCGTCGATGGACCCACCCTGCAGGGCGTGGATCGCACGACGGCAGCCGCCTGGGAGGTTGGGGATTCCGGGGTTGCGATCCTTGCTCGTGATCTTGACGTGACCTACCGCGTCTGGTCACCGCGCCGTGGCTACCCGGGCGGTCGGTGGTACCGCGACTTCCACACGTTTGACCACGCCTGGGGCTTTCGCACCGCTCGAGTTACCGGTAAGCAGGTTGCGCCTGAACAGAAGGCGCCCTATGACGTGCAGGCAGCGCAACGGGCAGTGCAGGCGGACGCTCACGACTTTGTGCAGATCGTCCGCGCGCGCTGCCTGGAACAGCGTCAGCGCACTGGTCACCACCCGGTCATCGTCGCTGCATACGACACCGAGCTGTTCGGTCACTGGTGGCATGAAGGTCCCCAGTTCCTGCGTGAAGTACTGCAATTGTTGCCGCAGGCGGGTGTGGAGGTCACCACGCTGCGTCAGGCCCTGCGGCGTCATGGTGTGGCCGGAAGGGTTGACCTTCCTGCCGGTTCCTGGGGATCGGGCAAGGACTGGCGCGTATGGGAAGGCGAACAGGTCGCCGACGTGGTGGCCGCCAATGCGCAGGTGCGTGCTGACACCGAGCTAGCCCTGCGCCACACCTGGGCTAGTACCCCTGGCCCTGCGATGCGCGACCGAACTTTGGATCAACTCCTGCAGAGCGCCCTACTTGCCCAGGCAAGTGACTGGGCCTTCATGATCACCAAGGACAGTGCTGCTGCATATGCGCGCTCGCGGATCCACGATCACCATAGCCACGTATCAGCACTCAGCCAGGCACTCCTACGCGGTGATCGGGACC
>CAZKFI010000091.1:0-5505 GCA_964551975.1 uncultured Bifidobacteriaceae bacterium
GGCCGCGAAGAAGACAGCAAAGAAGGCAGCTAAGAAGGCTCCGGCCAAGAAGGCAGCCAAGCGGCCAGCAAAGAAGGCAGCCAAGAAGGCTCCGGCCAAGAAGGAGCCTGCCCCGGCACCCGCTCCTGCACCATCCTCGAGCTCCTCGCTGGGCTTGGGTTCGTTCTTCGGGCGCTAGTCCCGAGTTCAGCGCGAAGGCCGCACTGCTTCGGCAGTGCGGCCTTCGCGCATTCTGCGCAGGGAAGTAGACCCCCTACACTCCAATAACGTGACTGGCCGCACCCGTGACCTACGGGAATCGTTGGATAGACCAGGCCTGCGACCCGGCCGAATCAGTCCGCGACGCAGCGTCCCTGAAACGATCATCGCCCCCGAATACGTCGATCGGCCAGCACCAGCCCCCTATGACGGCCCCGAGGTCAAAGATCCGGCCATCATCGAAGCGATGCGAACAGCCGGGCGACTTGCCGCAGACGCCCTTGTCGAGGTCGGCCGCCACGTACTTCCGGGTGTCAGTACCGACGCCTTGGATGCCGTCGGTCACGAGTTCCTGTGCGATCACGGCGCCTACCCATCGACCTTGGGTTACCGCGGATTCCCAAAATCACTGTGTACTTCGGTGAACGAGGTCATCTGTCATGGGATTCCAGACAGCACCGTCCTGGCCGAGGGCGATATCTGCAACGTAGACATCACCGCCTACATCGGCGGAGTCCACGGCGATACCAACGCCACCTTCCTCGTCGGTGAGGTTGCCGAGGATGCCCGCCTGCTCGTCGAGCGCACCCGGGAGGCGCTGGCCCGGGGTATAGCGGCAGTTGCACCTGGGCGGCCAGTCAATGTCATCGGACGAGTGATTGAGAGCTACGCCCGCCGATTCGGCTACGGCGTCGTCCGAGATTTCACCGGCCATGGGATCGGCACGACTTTCCACAGCGGGCTGGTCATCCCCCACTTCGACGATCCGCGGGCCGACCTGACCATGGAGGTTGGGATGACCTTCACCATCGAGCCCATGCTGACCCTGGGCACGTACGACTACCGAATCTGGGATGACGGCTGGACAGTCGTCACGGCCGACGGCCGTCTGACCGCGCAATTCGAACACACGCTGGTCGTCACGCCCACCGGAGCGGAGATTCTGACCCTGCCGAGCGCTGCCTGACCTTGCAGTACCGATTGCGCAGCCGGGCATGCCTGCGTTATCGCCGTAGACTGTCGACATGACGAAGTGGTTGACCGCCACCGAGCAGCAGGCATGGCGATCCTGGATAGCCATGCGCACCCTGCTCGATGACCAGCTCAACCGAGAACTCCAGGAGCGGCACGGCCTATCTCTGAGTGACTACGAGATCCTCGTACGCCTGTCCGAGGCACCTGACCGGCGCCTTCGGATGAGCGACCTTGCCGCAGCCACCCTGGCCTCCCGCAGTCGGCTGTCACACCAGATCGATCGACTGGAGACGGCCGGGATCGTGCAGCGCATGACCTGCCCGGAGGATCGACGCGGTTCCTTTGCTGCCCTGACCGAGCACGGCTGGCAGACGCTCGTTGCAGCGGCCCCCGACCACGTCGCCGGAGTGCGGCGCCACTTCGTCGACGTGCTGGGCACCGACACTTTCACCCAACTCGGTCAGTCCTGCGCCAAAGTGGCTGGACGGCTGTGTCGCGAAAGCGGCACTGATCAGCAGGCAGCTAGCTAATGCGCCCGACCTCCCCCGTTATCGCTGCCTGTGCTCTCATGATCGCGGCCTGGAGTCTCACCGGCTGCTCCGAAACCCCGGGTGGCTCGGATTGCGATGTGGTCGGGCTCGAACACGAGATCGATCACATCGTGGGTGAAGCCGGGATGGACGTTCAGGGCCTAGACGAGGTGGTCTGCGTCGAGGACTGGGCCCTCGTCCGCGCAACGGTTGGCGGCCCGGCTCTGCCAACAGCAACCGAGCCCTACCTCTTCGCACGCACTGAAGGAATCTGGGTTCTCAAGGCTCCCGAAACCGCCTGCGGTTCGATCACCGACGGGACGCGGCCGGCAGATGCTGAGGTTCCCGAAGATCTCTGGGAACAGGTCTGCATCACCGGTTAAGCCGTATGGGTAATACGTCCTACCGATTTGGGGCAGGGTCCTCGTCCTCCGCCGCCTGATCCTCCCGACCCAATCTGGCAATACGTTGGGCATGCGCAGCCAAGCCACCAAGGGCAACCAGCGCTTCGGTGTCATCGGCAGACCTGATCGCCTGCTGCACCCCGGTGGCACCCTCGGATTGTTGACCACCCGGTTCGACGATGTTGGCGGCTGCAGCCTCGAATACCGATGCGAGCGGACTCAAACTGCCCGGAGCCACCGGGGCCTGCGGACTCGTTGCGATGTGATTCAAGTCCGCCGCAATGGCCAGGATCCGTGACGACATCACCTGAGTCGCCGCCAATTGCCGCTCCACCGCGCGTACGTCTTCCTTACCGATCGCCGGCGACCAGGAACGGTGCTGCCGCATGTCCTCGACGTCCACTGCCACTCGCAGGGTGGCATCGCGTGAGGTGGCCGCGCGGTCGAGCCAGGCTCGAGTCTGCTCGGCCGTTGGTTCACGACGCACACCCTGAGCGATTTCACCGAGGAGTTCGGCCAGATCCTCCTGAATCGATTCCAGTTGTTCCGCGATGCGCGTGGCGGGCACACCCCGGGTAGTGAAATAGGAGGCCACCAGCGCGCAGATGGCGCCAAGGACCACGCCAGCGAAACGCTCGAAGGCTCCCTCCGGACTCATGTGGGCTCCGACCACGAGAATCACCGTGACACTGACCGACATGGCCGCATAGGGCGCTGTCGACGGATCAGCGACGCGCAGCAGACGAACGATGCCAAAACTGGCCAAGACCAGGATCGCGATAGTCGCGGGTCCAGGCCCAATCAGCGAGACCGCGCCGAAGGCAACCAGAGCACCGGTCACCACGCCAATGACCTGGTAGAGGGACTCCTTGGCCGCATGGTGAAAGGTTGGGCGCGTGGTCACCACCGCGGTAATGGCGGCTGGCACCGGATCGATCCACGGCACCAGCGATCCGATCACCATCGCGACCGTCGCAGCTGCGGCCGTGAGAACCGCCAGGCGCAGGTAGCCGGCTCGACTCAGCCAGGTCAAGCCTGAGCGAATACGCCCCTGGGGTGCGCTATCCAGAGATGTCACCTGATCACTCGCCTACAGCACCTGAGACAGCACGAACAACACGAAGACCACGCCAACGGCAATCGAAACGCCAAGGGTCCACCACCACGGCGCAAGGGCGGCGGTGACCGCAATCGCGACCGCGCCGACAAGCACTCCCAGGACCCACAGCAGGATCTTGGTGCGCAGTGTCAGGCGCTGATCTACGTCCAAGCGGCGGCCACAGGCAGCGCATCGCGGCTCCAGGTGACCGTCGACCTCGCGCTCCTCATACGACCGCGAGCCACACCAGCAGGGTAAGCGGATATAGCGAGCCATCAACTGCACCGTACTTCATCCACCGGTTGATGCCATCGAAGCCATCAATGCCAGCAACAAAGGCCTGCTCACAGGTCATTCCCAGGCTGGCTCAGGCAGGCTCACAGCGAGCCGGGCGATCGTCCTCCTACGTGTGCCGGCAATTGCCGGCAACTGGAGGAGGTAGGGACAACATGAAGATCACGAATGATTCAGAAGCGCACCAGGGGCCCCACGTCTCCCGGAGAGGCCTACTTACTGCCCTCGGTGTCACCGGCGTGGCTGCTGCCGCAACTGTCGTGGCTGCACCCGCATTCGCTGGCGATCACCGGCATGGTCCAGGACACGCAAACAAGGGCACTGGGCAACGCGAGAGCCTGCCTCGCCCCTTCTACGGGGCTCATCAGGCAGGTATTGCCGATCCGCCCCAGGCAAACCTGGCATTCGCATCGTTCAATGTCGCTGCCGAAGGCCGAGGGGCATTGCGTGACCTGCTCCAAGAGTGGGCTGCGGCCGCGGCAGCTATGACCAGTGGCCTCCCGATCGGAAGGGCTACCTCGGGAGCTGACGAGATCCCCGTTGACACGGGTGAAGCTCTGGACATGCCCGCGGCCGGACTCACGATCACCGTGGGCTTTGGGCCGAGTCTGTTTCGGGACGCCCGAGGACGGGATCGCTTTGGGATTGCCAACCGGCAGCCAGGAGCGCTCATCACTCTGCCGACATTCGCCGGTGATGCCCTTGACCCCAAACGCACGGGTGGCGACCTCTGCGTTCAGGCCTGCGCCGATGATCCGCAGGTTGCCGAACACGTCGTGCGGTCGCTGCACAGGCTGGCGGGTTCGCGGGTGAAACTGCTGTGGACGCAGCAGGGATTCAACCGGAGTGCTTCGCTCTCCAACCTGGGCACGACGCCGAGAAACCTCTTTGGTTTTCGCGATGGAACGAACAACATTCCTGCACAGGACGCGCGTCTCCTTGATGAGCATGTCTGGGCGCAGGGCTCCGATGGCGCTGCATGGATGGCCGGTGGCAGCTACCTGACGGTGCGTCGGATCCGAATGCTGACCCATACTTGGGACGAGGAGCCCCTCGCGGAGCAGGAGCGGGTATTTGGCCGTAACAAGGGAGATGGGGCACCCCTTTCCGGCGGGAATGAGTTCACACAGCCGAACTTCCGCGCGTCTGGCGCCGACGGCAAGCCTCGGATTGACCCCGACTCCCATGTCGCCCTGGCCCATCCGGCCAATAACGGCGGTATCAGGATTCTGCGCCGGGCCTTCAACTACGCAGATCCACTGGATTCGGCCGGACTTCCCGACGTCGGCCTGTTTTTCATGGCATACCAACGCGACATCGGCCGCCAGTTTGTGCCACTGCAGCGCCGGCTCAGCGCTTCTGACCTGATGAATGAATACGTGCAGCACACCGCCAGCGCCTCCTTTGCTGTGCCACCGGGCCTGCGGGGTCAGGGTGACTATTGGGGCAGCGCGATGCTGGCTTAGGGGCCATCGGGGGCATGCGGCGGTCGGTCAAGTGATATTGACAACCATATTCATTAAGACTACCGTCTCAGCATGCATCAGCACACGTCTGTGATGACTCCCGTGCGGTTCATCGCCTGCCTACCGCTTGCTCTCCTACTCCTGGCCTGCGGGTCCGTCGGCGAAACCGAACCGGTAAGCCAGGCTAGTTCGGCAGCAGCAGGTGCACCCACCGCGAGCGCCGGCCCCCGCGTTGTCGTCACAACCGATATCTGGGGAGATGTGGTGGGGCAGATCCTGGCCTGCGGTGGCGGCACGGTCGAGGTCCTCATGCCTTCGGGTGCAGACCCACATGATTTCGCCCCCTCGTCTGCTCAGTTGGCCGGACTTCAGGACGCCCAACTGGTGATCGCCAATGGGCTGGGGTTGGAGTCAGGAATGACGGATGCCCTGCTGGGCGTCACTGCTGATGGCGGAAATGTTTGGGAGATCGCTCCCCTCCTTGATCCACAGCCATTCCAGGCTGACCACGGTGATGGGCACGGCGACGAGCACGGCGA
>CAZKFI010000091.1:5605-7714 GCA_964551975.1 uncultured Bifidobacteriaceae bacterium
ATCCACAGCCATTCCAGGCTGACCACGGTGATGGGCACGGCGACGAGCACGGCGATGCACACGGAGACGAGCACGGCGACAAGCACGGTTCCCTGGATCCGCACGTCTGGTTCGACCTGAAGCGGATGGCAACAGCCGTGACCCTGATTGGTGCAGAGTTGGACTCGCTTGCGGATGGCCGCGGACGGTACGCGGACTGCGCCACTGAAATCGCGGACTCGTTTACCAACGAGGATGCGCAGATCCGCGAACTCCTGGGCAGCATTCCCGAACAGCGTCGAGTCCTCATCACTGACCACGACGCTCTCGGGTATTTCGCCACGGCCTACGATTTCGAGGTGGCTGGCACCGTGATCCCGGCGGGAACGACCCTCGCCGAACCCAGCGGGCGCGATATCGCTGAGCTGGCGCAGACCGTCACCAGACTCGGTGTCCCAGCGATCTTCACCAACGTCGCTCAACCGCAGGATCTGGCGCAAGCGGTGGCTGCAGAGGCGGGTACCGAAGTCCAAGTCATCGACCTGTTCGTCGAGGGCCTGGGCGAACCAGGTAGTGGCGCTGAAACCTACCTGGGCTTGATGCAGGCAAATGCCAAACGCATCGTTGAAGGTCTCGGCGGTGTCACCTCCCAGTGATCGACCTGGTCCAGTGGGGCGTTGAGCCGTTTGCTCTCGGGTTCCAGCAACGAGCGTTGCTCGGAGGCCTCCTCGCTGGAGTGATGTCAGCGGTTATCGGCACCTGGCTGGTACTGCGAGGGATGAGCTTCTTCGGGGATGCGTTCGTACATGGGATCGTGCCGGGCGTTGCAGCAGCTGTACTGCTCGATATCAATCCGATTTTCGGGGCGGCAGCTGCTGCTGTAGTCATGGTGGTCGCCATCGAAACCGTCCATCGACAAACCTTGCTGCGGGAGGACACGGCCATCGGTCTGCTCTTCGTCGGCATGCTGGCACTGGGCGTCGTCATCATCTCCCGAAGTGATTCCTACTCAGGGAGCCTCACCACGATTCTCTTCGGCGACGTCCTCGGGATAACCGGCCAAGACCTCGTTGTCCAGACCATGTTGGGCCTAGTCGTCGTCATTGCCGGCACGCTGATGTACCGACCCCTGTTGGCGTTGGCGCTGAATCAACAGAAGGCCGAAGTGCTCGGTCTTCGGCCAGGTTTCGCCCATGCAACCCTGCTGGTGCTGATTGCGCTCGCCGTGATCGGGAGTTATCAAGCGGTAGGTACGCTCTTGGTGTTTGGGCTTCTCGTCGGGCCGCCAGCGGCGGCTGCACTCGTCACTCGAAGTATCCCGGCGATGATGGCCACTGCTGCGGCTTTCGCCGCACTCTCCGTCGTCGTTGGTCTGCAGCTGAGCTACCACCTCGACATTGCCGGATCGGCCACGATGGCCCTGATGCCGGTGGTGCTGTTCTTCCTGCTGCTGGCGGGACGTGCTGCCGTTCGCCGCATCCGGCGGCGCCCCGTTCGAATGGTGAACGCCCATGCCTAGTGCAGTCAGCGCCCAAAACCTGACCATTGGCCACGATGCATCGGTTCTGGTCAACGTGAGCTTTGAGATACCGGAAGGTTCCCTCACCGCCATCATCGGACCGAATGGCTCGGGAAAATCCACCCTGCTGCATGCCCTCGTCGGCCTACTTCCCCCTAGGACGGGTTCACTGCAGGTGCTGGGACGCTCACCGAGTCAGGCTCGTTCCATGGTCAGCTACGTCCTGCAGAACATGGCTGTACCGCCGGGGACGCCACTGAGCGTGCGCGAGACGGTGACCATGGGGCGCTATTCGACCACCGGGATCTTTCGATTCCTTCGCGCGAGTGATCGGGACCGCGTCCGCCGAGCCCTGAAGGAAATGGACCTGCTCGCCGGCTTCCTGGCCGAGGCTGCATCATCGCCGGCCCAGCGGGCTGCGAAGAAGGGGACGCTGTTCCTGTTCGATGAGCCCACCACCGGCCTGCATTTCGATGACATCGCCAAGCTGATGCGGGCGCTGCGCAAGCTGCTGGAAGCCGGCCATTCCGTCATCCTGATCGAGCACAACCTGGATGTGATCCGCGCCTCCGATTGGCTGATCGACCTCGGCCCCGAAGGCGGGGAGCAGG
>CAZKFI010000092.1:0-6976 GCA_964551975.1 uncultured Bifidobacteriaceae bacterium
CTGCGTCGGCAGGTCCCGAACCTGCTCAGGAATGATCGCCGCACCCTGCTGCGGTAGTTGGTGAAGTCGCTGGAAGCAGCCGTAGCCGTCGTCGCCTGCAGGGTCCGTGGTGGAAATCCATCCCATCTCTTAGGGGCAAAGCAGAAGTCTGCTAATTTTTCGTGATCAACTTCGCCGTTGATCGGACTTGATGAGCGGGATTTTCGTGGGCCGTGCTAGGAGTCATTCATGTCAGAAGTGGCGCCCCTGAACCCAACAGCACAATCGGAAAAGCGGCGCAAGATTGAGGCAGGCCTCGTGGTCTTGGCGAGCGCAGTCGTTGCGATCATGGTGCCAGGAATCATCTTGAACGCCTTGGGTGTGCCCCATGCTGGGGTGGTCGGCATGACTGGCCTGGCCACCATGATCAGTACGGCAATGCTGGGCTGGCGGGCTGGAGCAATTGGCGCACTGACACTCACTGTGGGCTTAGTGATAGCCGATGCGGCTGCACACTTTTGGATCACGGCAGTCATCGTCATGGTGGTCGTGTCCGTTGCCTATGGGCTTACGGCTCTCCGGGGCTGGCAGTGGGGTTTCATGCTCACGGCCATTCTGTTTGCCGCTGTCATAGTGAATCCGCCCACGCGTGACCTCACGTTGACCCATCCGGTGACGTTGCTTGATCTAGCCGTGGTCACCGCAGCGACAACTGCGTTCGGCGTTGCTGCGGTGACGCTCATCACGAAAGGCAGGGCACTCAGTAAAGAAGTGCCAATCGGACCCGAGCGCGCCTACCCATACGCGGCAATGCTTGGCATTGCAGCGCTCATCACCACGAGCATCGCCTTGCAAGGGAGTTTCAAGGGCGGTGCCGCTCTCATGATGACTCCGATCATTGTCCTCGAACCCTTCTTGAAGCACGGCATGATTGTCCGAATCTTCGACCGAGGCTGGGGCGTGGTGGCAGGCAGTCTGCTCGCAATCGGACTGTCTGTGGCGATCGCGCAGGACTGGGGAGTCTTCGTGGCTGGCGCTGTGGCGGCAGCGGTCGCGCTGTTCGCGAAGATGGCAAAGTGGGAATACCGCCACTACGTTGCGGCGCTCACCACGGCTGTTGTGCTCTTCTCAGGCCCGCAGGCCACCATTCTCGCTGACGGGCGCGACCGCATGGTGGCCACCTTGCTGGGCATCGCCATTGCAGCTGTTCTGGCAGCACTCAGCATTCCGCTCCTTCGCCGGGCGAGGCAGGAGGAGTCCCGAGGGGTTTCCGCAAGTTCAGTAGCTTCCTGAGTGCTCGCTCCACCAAATCAGTTCATGACAGAAACCAGCACATGTCAGAAGGGAAAGAGTCGTCATGACACATCAACCGGGTGAATTGCTTGCGCACGAGGAAATCACGACAGCCCTTAAAGGTGCTCGAGCGTTCAAAGTGCGCTACACGTCGCTGGACACCAACAACGCTGCCACCGAGTCAACCGGGCTGGTGATTGCGCCAAGTGCGCCGGGCTCGAATCGCCCCGTAGTCACTTGGCTGCATGGCACGACAGGTTTCGGTGACGCTGCCTGTCCTTCTGCGCAGCCTGACCCAGCTCGTGAGCTGACGCTCTACTTCGACTACCGGGATGCGACGCAGATTGATTACGGGTTTCCGCATGTGCAGTCGTTCATCGATGACGGTTGGGTGATCTGCGCCACGGACTATCAGGGTCAGGGCACCCCAGGCGTACACCAGTACACCGTGAACCGCACAAACGGTCGTGACGGTCTTTACATTGTGCACGCGGCGAGGTCGCTGAACCTGGGAATGGGGACGGCGGTTGCCGGGGCCGGATGGTCGCAGGGCGGGGGCGCCGTCGCGGGGCTCGCCGAGCTCGATCCACAGGAATATGGCGACCTCAACCTGTTTGCCATCGTCGCCTTCTCGCCAGGCGTGGCTGCCGCTGCGTTGAAGGCCGGATCGGGAGCGGGGATGGCGGACCCGAATACTCCCCCCACGTCGCACCCTTTCATGCTGATCGCCGGGCTTGCTGCTGCCTTCCCAGACAAATTGAAGATGGAGGACCTGCTCACGCCGCTCGGCGTGGAGATCGCTCAGACCACCTTCGACACACTGCCCACGCACCATCTCGACGGTGCCTTGGCTCGTGCCTTCCATCACAACGGCGCTATCTTGCGAAAGGACCCGCAGAATCTGCCGGCGTGGGAGGCCGCGATCATGGCATCGTCGGCAGGTCAGAAGAAGCCGGTATGTCCAGTACTGATCTGCGAAGACCTCGCCAATCCTCCCGGGCAGTTCCCTTGTCCGCTGCCGTGGCAGGACGGCTACGCCGCAATGATTCAGGGATTCGGTGGTGAGGTAACAGTTCGGAAGTATCCGAACGACGACCACTTCTCTCTGTGTGGTACGTCGATGCCGGATGCCAAGGCCTGGCTGGAGTCGATACGTCCGAAGGCGTAGTCGTGTGATCAACCGACTCCGGACCGACGATCGCCTGCGCTCAGCGCTCCGCTTCGCGATTGGGCTCGTCATCGCGGATGCGGTTCTCCTGGCGACCTTCGGGGCTAACGCAACAGCGACGGTAGGGGCATTAGCCGTCATCGTCCAGCTCTACTTCCTGGACTTCGATGGAACCTGGCGCGAACGCCTGCTCGGCCAGGGCGTCACCGCAACGATCGGCACCGCCGCCGTGTTGCTCGGCGCTGCCATCTCCGGGTTGGGGTACGTCGCTATTGGCGTGTCCTTCATCGTGGCCTTTGCATTTGCCATGGCACGGGTATTGCGCGGTTACGTCGCCCGGTCAGTGGTAGGTCTTGCTGCAGCGTTCTTTTGGCCAGTGATGCTGCCGGCTCAGCGAGATGAACTCGGAGCATACGTCCAGTCGTGGCTACTTGGCTGTGCCATCTCGATGGTTGTCGGTCTGGTTGTCCTCCCGCACCGCCACAGCGATCGTGTGCGCGCGGCGCTGCGAGATTGGCTGAACAGTGCGAGTGTGCTTTCTGGAGCCCTTGTGTCGGCGGTGGGACTTGATGGAGCATCCCAGGCGCTCAGTACGGCTGCTCAGCGACTTGCGGCGGTAGTCGAGAGTCCAAGCGTTTCGCTCGGCGCGGTTGGTCGACAACAGCGCGCGGTGAGAGAGATGGTGTCGCGTGCTCTGTGGGCACAGCCCATTGTCGTCAGCCTGACTCCGGATGGTTGCGCATCGGACCGAGCGCTTGCGGAGTCGACCTCGGAGGCCTTCGATACCGCGGCGTGTCTTCTCTCGGGGCAGTCGGCCCCGCAAGTGCTCCCCAATATCGAAGGCGCTCGAAGCGCTCAGCTGGAGCGGATGGATCGTGAGTCTGAAGCTGCAATAGCCGCGGCATACCCGCTCCGCGTGGTCTCGCTGCAGGCGTCGTTGGAGCTGTGGATCAGCGCGGGGATTCGCGGCTTGAAGGTACGGCGACCGGATGTGGGCGACGTTGCTGAGGAAACACCAGGTGCGATCGTTCGATCAAGTCTGGCCATGAACTCGGTGTGGCTGCGCGCCGCCATCATGAGCGGCCTTGGTGCTGCTGCATGCGTGGCACTGGTACGCAGTCTCGGGCTCGAGCACGGGCTCTGGGTTGTTCTGGCCGCGCTCATCACTTTCCAAGGCACCTTCTCGGCAACTGCGGGCTGGCGTCGCCTGGTCGCCTCGTCTCTGGGTGCTGGGGGTGGCGTTCTTGTCGCGGGCGCCATGTTCATGCTGCATTTGCCGAACCCGGTCTACTTCGTTCTCCTGCCGCTGGCTGCTGCCGTTGCCAAGTACGCGCAGGCAGGGCGGATGTGGGTGTCGCAGTTGGCCTTTACACCCTTCGTCCTCATGAACCTCGTCGTCCTGGGGGCAACACCGAGTCTGCCCCTTGTCTTCGAGCGTGTCGAGGACATCTCGCTCGGGGCTCTAGTCGCAGCTGTTCTGACGTTTGCAGTTTTCCCCATCGGGCTCGGCAGGGTGCTGAGTAAGCGGGCCACGGATGCCGCACGAGCCGCGTCCGCCTTCGCCGAATCGCGGATCGCCCTTGCTGAAGGCAGACCGATGCCAGACGCGATTTTACGGGCTGAAGTGACAAAGGCGATTTCCTCGCTGGAGCGCGATCTCGCTGCCGGTCACCTCGCTTCACGTGGCTCGGATCCTGCGTTGCAGGGCTTCGATCTCATGGATGCGTACGCTCGCGAATGCCTCATCGCAGGTGATGCCTGTACGTTTTTGGCGGAGCGTAAGGGGGGAGAACCGGTGGCGAAGGCAGTGGGCGCTTGGTGGAAGCATGCACTCGACGCTGTGCGGCTGCGCGCTCGAATCACCACTGACTCAACCGGCGCCGCAGGTCGGCTCTGACGAGAATACGGATGTGGTCCCGAATGAGGTGCTCTCCCCAGAGCCGTCACCATCGATCGCAGGACGGGGTCGTTCCCCAGGCAGACCAGTAGGCTCAACCGGCGTGAACGACGTCTCCGCCACCGTTGGTGAAGACCGTAGAGGCCGATCCGAAGCCAACGCCCGATCAACCGGCACCCGGGACACCCCCAGCCGCTGGGCGTTCTCACGATTACTCAACCCATCACGACGATGCAGGAGCCCGATCTCGGTCCAATCCTGAATAGGAATCACCCGTCAATGCTGATCAGGTGGCCTAAATTTCGACGACCGTCGACGTAGACTCCTGCAATGACGAAGCCGGGAATGCTCATCAAGCATGAAGAGATCAGCACGAACCTCACGGGTGCAAAAGCTTGGAAGGTGCGTTACCACTCCTCCGATGTCAATGGTCGGCCCCATGAAGTGACTGGGCTGGTGATCGCGCCGAATGAATCAGGATCAGATCGGCCGGTGCTGACCTGGGGGCATGGAACTACTGGCCTCGGCGATGCCTCGTGTCCGTCAGCTCAGCCGGATCCTGCTCGCGAGATCATCACCTACTTCCAGGCTGAGTCGACTCAGCAGATTGACTATGGGGTCCCGGGCCTTCAGGGCTTCATCGACGAAGGGTGGGTGGTCTGCGCAACCGACTACCAGGGTCTTGGCACACCGGGGGTCCATCAGTACACGGTCGGCCGAACCCAGGCTCGTGACACGATCAATATCGTTCACGCGGCTCGCGCCATGAATGTGGGCGCTGGCACCTCAGTGGGATGCATGGGCTGGTCCGAGGGCGGGGGCACCGCGGCGGCGATCGCGGAGCTCGACCCCGCCGATTACGGTGACCTCACCCTGGTTGGCACCGTTCCGATGTCACCCGGCGTCTCAAAGTATGGGATCCAAATTGGCGGGGCTCTCTTTGCCGCGATGGAGAACCCCTCGATCCCACCCGATGGCCACCTCATCCAGATCTTGGTGGGAACCCAGGCTGCAAACCCTGACTCGCTCGTGCTTTCCGATGTCATGACACCCCTGGGTATCGACATCGTGGAGACCGGGTGGAACCACCTTCCCGTTCACCACCTCAGTGACGTCATCGGGCGGATGTATCGACTTAAGGGCGCCATTTTGAACTATCCGCAGAAGAACTGGGATACCTGGTTGGCTGCCGTCAACGCAGGGTCCGCCGGCCAGGTGAAGCCGGTCTGTCCGGTGCTGGTGTGTATCGACCTCGTCGCTGGGGGAACGGTCGTGCCGGTCACCTGGCAGCAGGCCTACATCAAAGGCGTGCAGGACCTTGGCGGAACGATTGAGTCTCGCGAGTACCCGCACGACGACCACTTCTCGCTTCCGGCGAGTTGCGTGCACGAAGCCCGAGACTGGCTGACGCGCCACCTGCCTTAACAAGCGCCGCGTTTTCCCTGGCTCAGTGGTCAGGGTCGTGAATTCTGGCGTGGCGCAAGCCACCACAGAAAAGCTGCCCAGACCAGGACTAGCCAGCCGGCTCCTAGCAACCAGGATCCGATGACATCGGTGAACCAGTGCTTACCCACGATGAGCCGACTCGGTGCCTGAAGCAGGCCTACACAAAGACAGCAGACAGCCAGGACATTCGCCCATGGTGGCCGCAGCAGGTACCACGCGATGAGGGCCATTGCCGCCCAGATGGTGAAGCCGGCGAAAGCGTGGCCCGAGGGGAAGGAGAGATGCTGCTGCAGGTCAGTGTTCTCAATGAAAGGCGGACGCTCTCGCGCAATAGAGAACTTCAGGACATTTGAAATTACCAGGCCGAGTTGCGATGACACCAGCAGGAAGATCGCCCAGCGCCACTGTCGAACCAACACCAGAACGAGTGCAATGAGCGGCGCAATGACAATGTTGCGTGGACCGTCAGCAAACCAAGAGAAGAACTGGGCGAAAGCCAATGGCCAAACCTGAGTCTGCCCAAGATTCCAGAACCAGGAGTTCACCGGTAGATCGCGGGCATTCGCCGCAGCCAGGTTGACGGCGATGGACACGGCTACGCCTAGGCCAAGAGCAAACAGGACTATGCCGATCACGGCGAGGCGCTTAGATTCCGATCGGTCCGGAAGACGGTGCATTGCCATGGGCACCCTTCAGCGTATCGAGCGGACGGTGGCCCGAGCAGTCCAGTGGCTCAGCATCAAGAGCAGGGGTGGGTCACGACCTGCAAATGGACCCCGTCATTGGCGCGGTGTATCTCGCGACCGGGTTGACGACACGTCACCTGCCCCGACGCTGACGAAAGCCCGGCCTGAAGCCGGGGGAGCGCTGAGCAAATCGCTGGGCCCATGGTTAGGTGGAGTCGGTGTCCAGGTCTGGAAGAAAATCGCTCATGTTGCACCGAGGATGACTGACCTGCGAGAACAAGCTGCGTCACGGCCAACATCGGTCACACCCCGCATATGCAGGCCCTAGCTCACACTCACGCCCTAACTACACGCTCTATCTACCTATCTATTTATCTATCTATATATATACGGAAGGGTGAGCGTGTACGCGGCAAGGGATGGCCGCGATCACGGCGAGCGCAGCCTTGCAGATCCACGTAGATGACCGTGGCACGCTCGAGGTGGGCAAAGCCGATGACTTTGGCA
>CAZKFI010000092.1:6986-7561 GCA_964551975.1 uncultured Bifidobacteriaceae bacterium
ATCTACCTATCTATTTATCTATCTATGTATACGGAAGGGTGAGCGTGTACGCGGCAAGGGGAAGGTCTGAACACATGCTGAGTAGCACCTCCTGCTGCAACACCAAGGTTCTGGCCGCACCGCTGTTCTGCGTCAAACAAAGGCTGACGGTCAGATGCTCAATGCAGCCGAGTATGCGACACCAGAACAGGCGCTGGCCGCGATCACGACGAGCGCAGCCTGGCAGATCCACGCGGATGACCGTGGCACGCTCGAGGTGGGCAAAGCCGCTGACTTTGGCATCGCTGACGGAAATCCCTGGGGCTCCGATCCCGCAGGCTGGGCGGATATTGCATTACAGGCGACCTATGTGGCAAGGGAAATCTCTTGGCAGGCGTAACCGCCTGGTCCAAAAGGTTAGAGCTGGTGCAGGAAGTCCTACGGCGGAATCGTTCTTGGAGGGTGACATGCGCAAGGGGCTGCTGAGCGTTGGCATAGGTGCACTAGCGATCGCGGTGGCCTGGGCCCCCGTCTCGGCATCGCCGTTGCCGCGGATCGGTTCAGGGGATGTCACCTGCGTGCTGGCTCCCGAGGCC
>CAZKFI010000093.1:0-7411 GCA_964551975.1 uncultured Bifidobacteriaceae bacterium
AGTCACCATTCAAGAGATTCGCATCCAGCAGAGCACGCATGACTACCGGTACGCCGCCAACACGATCAACGTCACTCATGACATACCGACCGAACGGCTTAACGTCCGCAAGAAGTGGCACCTTGGAACCAATTCGGTGAAAGTCATTGAGTGAGAGCTCCACGTGAGCCTCGTGCGCGATCGCAAGTAGATGCAGAACGGCGTTGGTGGATCCACCGAATGCCATGAGCACCGCGATGGCGTTCTCCAGCGATGCCCGGGTGATGATGTCGCGGGTAGTGATCCCCTCGCGGATGAGGTTGACGACGGCTTCCCCAGATCGGCGGGCGATGCCGTCTCGACGACGGTCAACGGCAGGCGGAGCGGACGAGCCGGGCAAAGCCATGCCCATGGCTTCAGCGGCACTGGCCATGGTGTTCGCGGTGAACATGCCGCCGCAGGCTCCCTCGCCGGGGCATATCGCTCGTTCGATCGCGTCGACATCCTCACGTGACATCAGCCCACGCGCACAGGCGCCAACGGCCTCAAACGCGTCGATGATCGTGACGTCTCGCTCAGAGCCATCTGATAGGCGTGCGTGACCGGGAAGGATGGAACCTGCGTAGACGAACACTGCAGCCACATCGAGTCGGGCAGACGCCATGAGCATGCCAGGTAGTGACTTGTCGCACCCAGCGAAGGTCACCATTCCGTCGAGTCGCTCGGCCTCCATGACCGCTTCCACTGAATCTGCGATGACCTCACGAGATACCAGGGAAAAGTGCATGCCCTCGTGACCCATCGAGATGCCATCGGAGACTGAAATCGTCCCGAACTGCATGGGGAAACCACCCGCAGCGTGCACACCTTCCTTTGCCGCCTTGGCGAGCCGCTCTAGGGAAAGGTTGCAGGGGGTGATCTCATTCCAACTGGAGGCAATGCCAATCTGAGGCTTGACGAAATCTTCGTCGGTCATGCCGACGGCCCTCAACATGCCGCGGGCGGGAGCACGCTCCAACCCGTCGGTGACCATGTTGCTGCGCGGCTTCATGTTTACGGGCGTCTGATTCGTGGTCATCTTCCGATGCTAACGGGCTGGGGGACGAGCCGGCTATCACCCGGGTCCGATGACGTTTCGTAGTGGCTGACCTACCCGCCAGGCCCGAAGTTGGTCCTGCACTAAGGCTCGAAGAAGGATGGGAAATGCATCGGTATGACCACCGACATGCGGCGTGATCAGCAGGTTTGGGCAGCCCCACAGGGGATGGTCGGCAGGTAGCGGCTCGGGGTCGGTGACGTCCAGCGCGGCACGCAATCGTCCCGTGTTCAGCTCCGCGATGAGGGCGTCTGTCTGCACGACCGGCCCTCGAGCTACGTTGATGAGAAGCGCGCCGTCACCCAGCTGAGCGAGGAAGGTTGCATCGACCATGCCGACCGTGGTCGGCAGCTGTGGCACCGCAAGGATGACTATGTCGGCCCTTGGCAGGAGGTCGGGAAGTTCACTGGCGGCGCGGATACCGGTTCGCGCGGTCGTTGCTACCAGGGTGACATCACAGGCGAATGCGGTGAAGCGTTCAGCGATACAGCACCCAACGGGTCCAGCCCCGATGATGAGTACCTGCTTGCCCGCTAGTGCTTGGCCTTGGCGGTGGTTCCAGGAACGATGCACCTGGTCTCGGGCGGCAACGTCGATTCGTCGACCTACGGCGATAGCAAGACCGACTGCGAGTTCGGCGGTACTGGCCTCGTGCACGCCGGTGGCATTGCACAAGGTGACGCCGTGCCCGGACGCCCGACATTGCTGCACCACGGACAGGGCATGCTCGAAGCCAATGGTGGGTAACTGCACGACTTCTATCTGAGGCATCTCGGCGAGCAAGGCAATACTGCTAGATGGGCCCATGTAGGTCGGGACATAAAAGCCAACGCCCGTCAGTGGTGCACCGGCCGCCAGACCAAGGGCTTGGCGAGGGTCATCGGCGTACACCACGCAGTTCGGGTCATCCGCGATGGCGCCGACTACCTGCGGCACTAGGGCACGCAGCATCACTCACTCGCTAACGCCGAGACGTTCCATGAGTAGTTCCCGCACTCGGCCGGCATCAGCCTGCCCACGGGTGGCTTTCATGACGGCCCCGACGATGGCACCGGCAGCCTGCACTTTGCCACTCTTGATCTTTTCCGCAACATCTGGCTGTTCCGCTAACGCTGCGTCGATCGCGGCTAGGAGTGGTCCGTCATCACTGACGACGGCGAGCCCGCGTCCAGCGATGACCGCATCGACATCGCCTTCGCCAGCGAGAATCCCTTCAATAACCTGACGAGCAAGTTTGTCATTGAGGTCTCCACTGGCAATGCGCTCTTCAAGGCGAACGAGTTGGGTCGGCGCAATCGCCAGGTCCGTCAGGTCAACGCCCTGCTCATTGGCGATTCGGAGCAGTTCACCGGTCCACCACTTACGGGCAGCGGCGGGTGTGGCACCAGCGGCAATCGTCTCGGTGACGAGGTCTATCGCGCCGGCATTGACGAGGGTCTGCATCTCCAACTCCGAGAGTGACCATTCCTCACGAAGACGGGCCCGTCGAACTGAAGGGGCTTCCGGCAGTGTTGAGCGCAGCTGCTCAATCCAGGTCGGGCTCGGCGCAATGGGAACCAGATCCGGTTCAGGGAAATAGCGATAGTCCTCGGCGTGCTCTTTCGAACGTCCTGACGTGGAACGCCCGGTGTCCTCGTGGAAATGTCGAGTCTCCTGCACTACCCGCCCGCCGGCATCCAGAACTGCCGCCTGTCGCTCGATCTCGGAGCGCACGGCACGCTCGACGCTTCGCAGGGAGTTCACGTTCTTCGTCTCGCTACGGGTTCCCCACGCCTGGCCAGGAAGATTGAGGGAGAGGTTGGCATCGCAGCGCAGGGAGCCCTCCTCCATGCGAACATCGGAGACTCCGAGTGCGCGCATCAGGTCACGCAGTTCAGTGACATAGGCCCGGGCCACCTCCGGCGCCAGTGCTCCAGTGCCAACTACCGGCTTGGTGACAATTTCGATGAGCGGGATTCCGGCGCGGTTGTAGTCGACTAGGGAGTAGTCCGCTCCATGGATACGACCGGTAGCACCGCCAGCATGTGTGAGTTTGCCGGTGTCCTCTTCCATGTGAACGCGCTCGATCTCTACACGAATGGAAACTGGGCCGTCCTCAGATTCCACTATGACGTCCAGGTAGCCATTGGTGCATAGGGGTTCGTCGTACTGGCTGACCTGGTAGTCCTTCGGCATGTCCGGGTAGAAGTAATTCTTTCGCGCAAAGCGACACCACGTTGCAATCTCACAGTTCAATGCCAAACCGATGCGGATCGTGGATTCCACGGCCATTTCATTCACCACCGGCAAGGACCCGGGTAGACCGAGGCAAACCGGGCACACCTGCGTGTTGGGCGCGGCACCAAAGGCGGTAGAACAGCCGCAGAACATCTTCGACGCAGTACCGAGTTCAACGTGCACTTCCAAGCCGATCACCGGCTCGTAGCGACTGATCGCCTCGGCGAAGGGCAGGTACTCATCCACTGTCTTCATGCTTGGATCCTCATAACTGCGGTGCCTCGTCCAGTAGAGGGTGTCCCCACCGATCAAGGAGTGCCGATTCCAAGGCAGCACCCACCAGATAGCACCGCTCATCGGCCATCGGCGGGGCCATGATCTGCAGGCCTACGGGGAGGCCATCCTCGGGTGCCAGACCAATGGGGAGTGACATTGCTGCGTTACCCGCCAGATTCACCGGAATGGTTGCGATGTCATTGAGGTACATGGCGAGCGGATCGTCGACTTTCTCACCGATGGTGAATGCCGTCGTGGGAGCTGTCGGTGAGATGAGAACATCGGCCTGCTCGAAGGCGGCTGCGAAGTCGCGGGAGATCAGCGTTCGCACCTTCTGCGCCTGACCGTAGTACGCGTCGTAGTAACCGCTGGACAGAGCGTAGGTGCCAAGCATGATTCGTCGCTTGACCTCGGCACCAAAACCAGCCTCACGGGTCAGTGACATGACCTGTTCCACGGTGCGAGCACCGTCGTCACCGACACGCAACCCATAGCGCATCCCATCGAAGCGGGCCAGGTTGCTCGACGCCTCGGATGGCAGGATCAGGTAGTAGGCGCCGAGGGCATAGGTGAAGTTCGGACACTGCACATCGACGATCTGGGCACCAAGATCTGTCAGGATGCCCACAGCCTCCTCGAATCGGCTGCGTACACCTGCTTGATACCCGTCGCCGTTGAGTTCACGAATCAGTCCGATGCGCAGCCCACGCACATCCGCTTTCCGAGCGGCAGCCACCACATCCGGCACCGGCGCATTGATCGACGTCGAGTCACGTGGGTCGTGACCCGCGATGACTGCGTGCAGCAGAGCCGTGTCCAGCACCGTGCGTGCGCAGGGGCCAGCTTGGTCCAGTGACGAGGCCAACGCCACCAGCCCGAAACGCGACACGGCACCGTAGGTGGGTTTCATGCCGACGGTGCCGGTGACGGCGGCGGGTTGCCGGATCGACCCACCGGTGTCACTACCGATGGCCAGGGGTGCCTCGTAGGCAGCGAGAGCGGCGGCCGATCCCCCACCGGACCCGCCGGGAATTCGGGTGAGGTCCCACGGATTGTGCGTTGGGCCGTACGCCGAGTGCTCCGTGGATGAGCCCATCGCAAACTCGTCCATATTCGTCTTGCCGAGTAGCACGATGTCCGCAGCACGTAGTCGTTCCACCACGGTGGCGTCATAGGCCGGTATCCAGCCGCGCAAGATGCCTGAACCGCAGGTTGTCGGTATGCCCTTGGTCGTCAAAACGTCCTTGCAGGCGATGGGTACCCCAGCCAACGGACCAAGTGCAGCTCCACTGAGCCGTCGTGCATCGATATCGGCTGCGTGCGCGAGTGCCTGCTCGGCGGTGACCTGCAGAAACGCGTGGACTCGCTCATCCACTGCATCAATACGGTCAAGGTGCGCCTTGGTCACCTCGACCGCGGAGACTTCGCCAGCCGCAATCGCTGCTGCGAGCACGTTGGCGGATTGGCGGATCAGATCCGCATCAGCTGTCGACATCTCAGACCTCGTCCAAGATTCGCGGCACGCGGAAGCGATCGTCCTGCCATGCGGGCGCTGCCGCTGCCACGTCTGCAATGGGCAGCGAGGGCGTGGCTACATCGGCACGAAAGACGTTCTGCATCGGGATGGGATGGGACGTAGGTGGGATGTCGTCGGCAGCAACCTCACTCACTCGGGCGACCGCCTGCAGGATCACGTCCAGTTGCCCCGCGTAGTGATCAAGCTCTGTTTCACTGAGCTCCAGACGTGCGAGGCGAGCCAGGTGTTCGGTCTCTGCTCGGGTGATTCCAGCCACGCAAGGATCCTAGGCCTCAGCGCTCTCGGTGCGGTGAGCCAGTGCAGCCTGCAGGCCCGACTCCAGCAGAGCTGCGAACCCCTGCGGACCAACGACTGGAACTCCGAGCGCAAGTGCCTTGTCGAGCTTGGATCCGGCATTCTCCCCGGCGACCACGAGGTCAGTCTTCTTGGATACCGACCCTGCGGCTTTGCCACCACGGTCGGTTACCGCGGCAGTGGCTCCGTCACGGGTGAAGCCAGGCAGCGATCCTGTGATCACGATGGTGAGTCCCTGCAGCGGGCCAGGTTCACTATCAACCCGCTCTTCAGCAAGTTGCACACCGTTGGCGTACCACTTCTCCACCACGTCCCGATGCCAGTCCACTGCAAACCACTCGCGGACCGCCTCGGCGATAACGGTACCGACACCATCAACCTGCGAGAGCTCATCAACTTCAGCATCGGCGATCGCCCGCAAGGAGCCATAGGCCCGAGCCAATGCCTGCGCCGCAGTTGGCCCGACATGGCGGATGGATAACGCGACCAGTACGCGCCAGAGCGGTCGACTCCGAGCCGCCTGAATCTGGGTGAGCATCGCACGAGCGTTCTCACCCAATTGAGTACCGGTTTCTCCCTTTCCAGGTTCACGAGTAAAGAACGCACACCGCAGCAGGTCCTGCTCAGTGAGCGCGAAGAGATCCCCCTCGTCCTGCACCAGGCCGCAGTCCAGCAGCGCGGCCGCCGCCTTATCGCCAAGTCCTTCTATGTCCAAGGCACCCCGAGAGGCAACATGGGCGAGGCGTTCACGGAGTTGCGCAGGGCAGCTTCGAGCATTCGGGCACCGGATGTCCTTGTCGCCGGCTTTTTCCGGACGTAACTGCGTTGCACAGTTCGGGCAGTGAGTTGGCATCACGAAGGCGTATTCGGCACCCGTTCGCAGTTCCACCACCGGGCCTAGGACTTCGGGAATGACGTCACCGGCCTTACGAAGGAACACCATGTCGCCGATGAGCACTCCCTTGCGCACGACTTCATCGGCGTTATGCAGGGTTGCCATGCTCACTGTGGATCCGGCAACACGTACCGGCTCCATCACCGCAAAGGGCGTCACTCGTCCCGTGCGACCAACATTGACTGCGATATCGAGTAAGCGCGTGCGCACCACCTCGGGTGGATATTTGTAGGCAATAGCCCACCGAGGGGCGCGCGAGGTCTCACCCAGTTGACTCTGCACCGCCAGGTCGTCGACCTTGACCACCACTCCGTCAATCTCATGTTCCACGTCGTGGCGATGTTCGCCGTAGTAGTCGATATAGGCGCGCACCGCGGCGGCGTCGGCCACGACCTTGGCACGATCACTGGTGGGTAGGCCGAGGCTGGCCAGCAGTGCATACCCTTCGGATTGCCGGTTGATCGCTGCTCCATCGACTGCCCCGATCCCATGGACGGTGAAGCGCAGTTCACCGAGTCGCCCGATTGCAAGATCGAGCTCCCTACGCAGTCGCTCGACACGGGCCTTGCCACGCTCCCCAGTACCCGCGGCCTCAGCAAGATCTTCCTGACGGCGGTCGATGCGCTGCCGCAGGGAACCGGCTGCCGCGTTGCGGGGATTGGCGAATGGGCTTGCACCCAGGGCCAACTGCTCGGCGTTCAAGCGCTCGAATGCCGCGACGGGGAAGAACACTTCACCTCGTACCTCGAGCAGGGGTGGAATCTTGCCGCCTTTGGCTGCCTTCAGGGTCTTGGGTACGGCGTCGATGAAGCTGGCATTGAAGGTGACGTCTTCACCGACGCGACCATCGCCACGGGTCGCCAAGGTGCGCAGGCGTCCGTCGACGTAGACGGCGTCAACCGCGAGGCCATCGATCTTAAGTTCGCACAGGAAGTCCCCCACCTGCCCTGCACCCTTGACTACCCGTTGCAGCCACGACTGCAGTTCGTCATCAGTGAATGCGTTATCCAAGGAGTACATGCGCACCAGGTGCTCCACCGGTGCGAACATCTCCGATCGGCGACCACCGACACTCAACGTCGGAGAATCCCCGGTCTGCAGTTGTGGGTACCGCTCT
>CAZKFI010000094.1:0-7320 GCA_964551975.1 uncultured Bifidobacteriaceae bacterium
GTACCAGACAGATCAAGCGAGTCCCCGAACGCGCCCAACTGAGCAACTCCTCTTCCGACGTGTAGCGCAAGGGCGGCGAGAGCAGGATCGCACCACGGATTTCCCGCAGCTGCTCTGGATGGGTCGCACCGAACTTGAGGATGACATCGGTACCAAAGGACCAACCCACTACCCAGGGGTTGGGTAGACCGCGACGCACAGCGAAGTCGATCGCAGCCTGAAGGTCCAACTGCTCACCGATAGCGGCATCGAAATCGCCACCACTGGTACCGGCGGCGCTGCTGGTCCCGCGCGAGTTGAAGCGAAGGACCGCAAGTTGCGCAAGGGCCGGTAGCCGCCACGCCATCTTGCGCAGCAGGTGCGAATCCATCATGCCCCCGTGGGTGGGCAGCGGATGCACGCAGATCAATGTCGCTACCGGCGCCTGCGACTCGGGCTGCGCCAACTCGCCGACAAGCGTCAGGCCATCGCTGGTCTGCAATCGCAGCGCTTCGCGTCGCGCCGGCAGTACCGAGTTAGCCACGATGGCTGTGGTGGATGGGTCCTCAGTCACCGCCCCATCCGCCGATCGCGATGGTGGCGACGCTGCCAGCAGGCAGTGTGCCAGTGGCGTCGCTGATCCAAGCCACTCCCGACGCGATGGTCCTCCAATGGCCAGGCCACTACGTGGGGGGTCGCGGGTCTGATCTCGTGATCGCATCCAGGACAGCGATAGGGCTTCGTGGACGTAGACCCCGTGATGGACTGCACGACCCAGTCCTCGCCGTCGAACTCCTCCACCTGCCGATGCTGAGCGCTGATCGGGCGTTCCTGCTCGCTGGCAGGCTGCCGACGATGTTTGCGGCCCATAACGATGACCTTCACGCTCCATGAATGCAACCGGCGAGGAGGCTTCAGCCTACGCCGAGGTGCCACCAACGCTGAAGTGACGCCTACGCCGATAGACGTCTACGTGCTTAGAACAGCCGAAGTGATGGGTCATCCCTGCCCCTGAGCGCGTCGTAGTCCAACACGACGCAGCGAATACCACGATCTTCAGCGAGCGTACGCGCCTGGGGTTTGATCTCCTGCGCTGCCAGTACTCCAGCGACAGGTGCCAGCAGCGAATCTCGGTTGAGAAGCTCCAGGTAGCGAGACAACTGCTCGACGCCGTCTATCTCAGCGCGCCGCTTGACCTCAACCGCGACCACCGACCCGGCAGCATCACGACACAGCAGGTCAACTGGTCCGATCGGTGTTGGGTGTTCACGGCGAATCAGTGACCAACCCGCACCCAGGACCTGTACGTGCAGGGCGAGGAGTTGTTGCAGGTGGGCTTCCACGCCATCCTTGACCAGCCCCGGATCTACTCCGAGCTCGTGACTCAATTCGGCAAGGATCTCGTGGACCTGCACTGCGAGGGATTCACCGGCACGGTTGCTCACCAGCCAGCGTTCCTCCCCCGACTCCACATGAATCTGCAACGTGCACGGCGGGCTCATCCAGTTCAGGGGTTTGTAGGAACCACCGTCAGCATGGATGAGCACAGACCCATCCGCCTTCACCATGATCATGCGCACGGCTTCAGGCAGATAGGCATCCAGCCGACCCGAGTACACCACCGTGCATCGGGCAATCACCACACGCATCAGACCTCCTGGAGCAGCAGGCTAGCCCGACGCGCGCTCTGTCCCAGCATGCTGCACACTTTCGCTATGCCAGCGTGGAATGCGTTCTCCTACGTATTCGGGCCCCTCGCGGCCTTCGCGGTCCTAGGTCTGCTCATCCTGGTCCTGAAGTGGGCATTCGGTCGGCGAACCTCGGTCGTGGCGGCCGCACCCAGGGTTGGTCAGCCAGACGAGTACGGCTTACTGGTTCCGGTGGCGACCCCCGGCACCTACATCGAAGGTGAGATCCTGCGGCGCCGACTGGAGGATGCTGGAGTACGAGCGAATCTGGCCCACACCGCGCAGGGACCTCGGGTGCTTGTCTGGCCGCAGGACGTTGATCGCGCCCGAGCCATCGCCGCCACCTCTGAATAGGGGTCAGCGCTTCGTCAGAACAGCGCGGAATCCTCGGTGCGTTCAATCTGGGCTCCCAGTGACTGCAACTGCGGAACAAAGCGCGCGTATCCGCGGTCGATATGCCCCACTCCGTACACGGTCGTCACACCCTCAGCTACCAGACCTGCCAGGACCAACCCGGCACCAGCACGGATATCGGTGGCCTCCACTGGTGCTCCAGAGAGTTCCGGCTTACCCCGAACCAGGGCATGATGCCCGTCGGTGCGCACATCGGCACCCAAGCGAGCCAGTTCCTGCACGAATCTGAAGCGTGCCTCGAAGAGGTTCTCGGTGACCAGCGCGGCGCCGTCCGCAATGGCATTCATCGCAATGAACTGAGGTTGAAGATCGGTCGGGAAACCTGGGAAAGGGAGCGTGACGACATCGACTGAGAGTGGACGCCGATGCATCTGCACCCGGAAACCGTCATCAAGGGCGGTGACCTGAGCACCACTTTCTTGCAGTTTCTCCAAGGCGATACGCAGGTGATCAGCGTCGACCTGACGCACACTCACATCGCCGCCGGTCATCGCGGCCGCCACTGCCCAGGTGCCAGCCACGATGCGATCACCCACGACAGCGTGACTCACGGGCTGCAATTCCGGTACTCCCTGGATCTCCAGCGTTGAGGAGCCCACGCCCGAGATCGCCGCGCCCATGTCCACCAGCATTCGGCAAATATCGACGATTTCCGGCTCACGCGCCGCGTTGTCGATGACGGTCACTCCTTGAGCGCGAACGGCTGCCATGAGAATCGTCTCGGTTGCTCCAACGCTGGGGAAGTCCAACCAGATACGTGCACCATGTAAACGCGCGCAACTCGCCCGCAGATAGCCATGCTCACTCACGACATGGGCACCCATCCGCACCAGACCGGCAACATGCATATCAAGGCCACGTGACCCGATGTTGTCGCCACCAGGTAGTGCGACGTCTACTTCACCACAACGGGACAGCAGTGGGCCCAATACGCAGATGGATGCGCGCATTCGGCGTACCAGGTCGTAATCGGCACGATGGCGCAGTTCCCCTGGCACGGTGATGCTGATGCGGTCACCCAGCGGATCATGGTCAACTTCGCAACCTAACCGCCGAACTAACTCGGCCATGATCGCCACGTCGAGGATGTCAGGAACGTTCGTGAGCGTTGTGGTGCCCTCAGCAAGGAGTGCGGCTGCCATGAGCTTGAGCACCGAGTTCTTGGCGCCAGGCACCGAAACTTCACCCTGAAGCCGAGATCCCCCGTAGACGTTGAGGACCTCCACGCTCGCATCGTACGAGGTGAACCATCAGCGGTGCGCACAGAGCCGGCTCAACTAGGCAGCACACCTCGCGCCGCAGGGGCGGAACCCATGATCGTGGCCTAGGCTCACACCATGGTCCACTTGACTCGTATCTACACCCGCACTGGCGATGACGGGACGACGTCATTGGGCGATATGAGTCGCACGGGTAAGAACGATCCACGACTGAAGGCCTATGCCGACGTCGACGAGGCAAACTGCTCAATCGGAGTCACCCTGGCCACCACGCAGCTCGCCGACGACGTGCGTGAAGTTCTGCTGGCCATCCAGAACGATCTGTTCGACGTCGGTGCAGACCTGTGTACCCCCGTCGTAGACAACCCGGCACACGTTCCCCTGCGCGTCACCGAGGAATACATCGACCGCCTCGAAGGGCACTGCGACAGCTTCAACGAGCGCCTGACACCCCTTGCGTCATTCGTTTTACCCGGTGGTACCCCGGCGGCCGCGCAACTGCATGTAGCCCGCACGGTCGTGCGCCGCGCTGAGCGATCCACCTGGGCAGCCCTAGACACGTACCACGGCGGCATGAATCCACTCACCGCGACCTACCTCAATCGTCTCTCCGACCTGCTGTTCATTCTGGCTCGACTGGCCAACGCCGATGCCGGCGGCGACGTGCTCTGGCGTCCGGGAGCCAACCGGGGATGATGGTCGGATGAGTTCAGCGACGGATCGAACTCGGCGGATCGTCATCCGCCTCGAAGACCCCGACCAACTCTTCGTCGCGAATCCACCCCACCCCAACTCGCCGCTGTACACGGAGTTCACTGCACAACCGGCAATGGACACCGTCCGTGAGATCCTGCTCATGCACCTGCCACCGCGACATACCCATGTGGAGATCGAGCTGGTCTTGCCAGCCAAGCGACTGCATCCCGGCCTCGATGAAGAACTCACCACGGCCGTCAGGCGCTGGGTGCGCGTACAGAACCGCATGCAGGGTGAGGCAACCGAGGCTGAGGGTGTGATCGGGCGCCGCCTGTTCATTTTCGGAGTCCTGGCATTTCTGTTCCTGCAAACCCTGAGCATCCTGGTCAAGAAGTACGGGGACTTCTGGAACGACTACCTGATCGATGCCTTAGGCGAGGGGCTAAGCGTCACCAGCTGGGTGATGCTCTGGTTCCCCGTACAGATCTTCACCGTTGAGACGTGGCGAAGTTCCATCAGACGCCGTCGCCTGCGCATTCTCGAAGGTGTCACCGTGCACACCTACGCACATGAGACGTACCAGGGCTTCGAGTACGCCACCAAATAGTTCGGCGTCAGGGTGTCCGGCTCTTCAGGACCGAGACGGAGTTCCCCAACACGTTGGTTACATAGACCGAACCAGTGCGCGCTGAGACCGCCACTCCGCTGGGGCCATCGCCGACCGCTACCTCCTGGACGACGGTGTTCGTGGCCAGGTCGATCACCGACACCGTGTCTGATTCGAAGTTCGTCACGAACGCTTTCGTCCGCCCCACCGCGACCCCGTATGGCGAACTACCCACCGGGATGGTGGCCGAGACCAAGCGAGTCGCCATGTCGATGACCGAGACGGTGTCGTTATCCGCATTGGCCACATAGGCGCGATTGCCGTTGGCATCAAAGGCGATCCCCTGGGGATTCGCGCCGACGAGTACTGAGAATTGGCAGTCCCCGGTGCCACATCCCTGGTCATTGAAGTTCACCAGGCCCAGCGATGGACAGGTGACCCCCCAGGTTCGGGTGCCTCGCAGGGCGTCGACCGCGGCGATGCCATCACCTAAACAGCCCTGGCTCTGGACGGGATAGCCATTCGAGGACATCGCAGGCAGTGTGTAAATGCCAACGCCGTACCCCGAGGCATTGCTGCCGGTCACCCACATCTCGGCTCCGTCTGCCGAGATCGCCAAATTCTCCGGTGAGGGGATAGTTCCCGCGGTGGACACCACTCGGAGCGTTTGCGTGTCGATTGCGGAGACACTGCCTACCCGCTGCGCATCGCCACCGTTGTTGGCCACGTAGACGCGTCGATTGTCTGGACTGATCGCTACCCCACGGGGCGCCGTGCCAACGCGCACGGCGGCAAGGATTCGACGAGTGCGCAGATCGATGACCGAGACCGAGTTGCCGTCCTCGTTTGTGACGTAGGCGCGTCGCCCATTCCGGCTGATGGCAATCTCACCGGGTGCCGCACCAACAGCAATGGCGGAAGAGACCTCATAGGCTGCTGGTGCGCCCGGTAGAGCCTGGGCTGATCCGGTGAGTCCGGCCACAAGAAGGGCCCCAACCGCCGCGGTGAGGGCAACACGTACAGGGTTTGCACTGCGCATGGGCGCAGAGTACGTCATCCCTAACGTCGGGAGACGCTCCCCACCTAGTGCAGGGTACCGGCGAGTCCAGCCGAGGTGATTCGCGTTTCCGCGCGCCTCAGGGCGGAAATGCCCTCCTCGCCCGCGGCCTTTGCCGCCGCCAACGCAGCCTTCGCGCGCTCAACGTCGATATCTTGCGCCAACTCCGCGACCTCGGCGATGACGTTCACCTGGTTGGAGTCCACGGCAAAAAACCCACCGTGAACAGCGACGACCATCTTGGTGCCATCGGGCTGCTCGATGCGCAGCGGGCTTTCGACCAGCAGCGCCAGCACCGGCTCGTGACCGGGCATGATGCCAATCTCGCCATCCGGTGTCTTCGCCACCACGCTCTTCGCCGGCCCCTGCCAGAGGGCTCGCTCGGCAGAAACGACGGCGACCTGGAGCTCAGCCACGACTACTTGCCCTTCGCCAGCGCCTCAGCGTTCTTCTCCACGTCATCGATACCGCCGCACATGAAGAAGGCTTGCTCAGGAAGGTGGTCGTAGGCGCCGTCGCAGAGTGCCTTGAACGAAACGATGGTCTCCTCAACCGGCACGAAGGAGCCTGGCTGACCGGTGAAGGCCTCGGCCACGAACATGTTCTGCGAAAGGAAACGCTGGATGCGACGGGCACGTCCAACGATGACCTTGTCCTCCTCGGAGAGCTCGTCGATACCGAGAATGGCGATGATGTCCTGGAGATCCTTGTAGCGCTGCAGAATCTCCTTGACACGTGCAGCAACCCGGTAGTGCTCATCGCCCACGTAACGCGGGTCGAGGATGCGCGAGGTTGAGTCCAGCGGATCCACCGCCGGGTAGATACCAAGTTCGGAGATCGGTCGGGAGAGCACCGTCGTGGCGTCAAGGTGGGCGAATGTGGTCGCCGGTGCCGGGTCGGTGAGGTCGTCAGCCGGAACGTAGATGGCCTGCAGGGAGGTGATGGAGTGCCCGCGGGTGGAGGTGATGCGCTCCTGCAGCTGCCCCATCTCGTCAGCCAGGGTCGGCTGGTAACCCACGGCCGAGGGCATGCGACCAAGCAGGGTGGAGACCTCCGAGCCGGCCTGGGTGAACCGGAAGATGTTGTCGATGAACAGCAGCACGTCTTGCTTTTGGACATCCCGGAAGTACTCGGCCATGGTCAGCGCGGCCAGGGCGACCCGAAGGCGGGTGCCCGGGGGCTCGTCCATCTGACCGAAGACCAGCGCCGTCTTGGAGATAACACCCGATTCGGTCATCTCCAGGAAGAGGTCATTACCCTCGCGCGTGCGCTCACCGACACCGGCGAAGACCGATACACCACCGAAGTTCTCCGCGACGCGGTAGATCATCTCCTGGATGAGCACGGTCTTGCCCACACCCGCACCACCGAAGAGCCCGATCTTGCCACCCTTGACGTACGGGGTGAGCAGGTCGATGACCTTGATGCCCGTGGTGAAGACCTCAGTCTTGGACTCCAGCTGATCGAATGCCGGAGCAGGGCGATGAATACCCCAGCGCTCATCAATCTTCAGCGTTGCCGGATCGACATCCAGCGGCACACCGAGGGTATTCCACACGTGCCCCTTGGTCACATCACCAACCGGAACCATGATCGGGTTACCGGTGTCTGCCACCGGTGCTCCGCGTACCAGGCCATCGGTGGGCTGCATGGAGATAG
>CAZKFI010000095.1:0-387 GCA_964551975.1 uncultured Bifidobacteriaceae bacterium
CACGTCAGGGCGGTGACCGGCACGGATACCAAGTCCGCAGCGCCGGTCGTCGCGGCGTCCGGCCAAGGGTTCCTTCCAGGCTCGACGATCAAGTTCTACGTCCTACCTGACCTCCTCATGGGTGGCCTCGTCGCTGACGGCACGGGTGCGTTCGCTGGGAGTGTGCCCGTCCCTGCTGGGATCCCGCCAGGTGCGCGGGCACTGCAGATGAACGGTTACGCCCCTGACGGATCGGTGCGGAGCCTGTCGATGGGAATCATCGTGACTCCTGACGGGTTCGATGCGGCCATCATTCGCCAGCCCGCCAACGTGTTCTTCGCCCCGATGTCTGCGCGGATCACCACCCAGGGCAGTGCGCTGCTGCGCAACTTGGTTCTGGCTGTTGGC
>CAZKFI010000095.1:397-7177 GCA_964551975.1 uncultured Bifidobacteriaceae bacterium
CACAGATGCCAACGGTGGGTCGCTTGCGATGGCTCGTGCGGAAGCCGTCAAGTCGTATCTTCGATCCCTCGGTCTGCAAGGACCGATCAAGGTGCGTGCCCAAGTAGCGGCGGAGGAAGTTGGGCAGGCTGCACGACGCGCATCCGTGACCATCACCGCAACCGCTCCCGCCATACCGTGATCAATCGGGTTACTGGCGGTGATCGCCGCGCGTTCCCAGCAACAGCGTGAGCTAAGAATCCGCAGGCATCGATAACGCGATCTCGCCGATCGACCCATGCCGGTAGTAGTCCAGACCGGTGGCCGCAGCGAATGAATCACTGTCACCAGTTCCGATGGGCACGGCCCCAAGCCCCATGGCCGTGGCGGTGTAGGCGATGGTGGCTTGCAGCACGCCGACGTGTTTGACCATAAGGGCGTAAGCGATCCCCTCGTACTTCACGGCGAGATCGGGAAAGCGCGCTGCCAGCACGATCAAGGCTTGTGGGCGGACCACACCGTTTCCGGTGGATTCTGCGGCGAACATCAGGAGTGCATCGGTCTGGGCCGCATCGCCGATGAGTGGTCGCAGGGATAGAGATGCCCGGTTGTACAGGTACGCCCCCTGATCGAGGTCGCCGACCCGATGGGCGATCACAACGAGGTCCGTCTCGTACAGGCCTCCGCCCGATGGATAGGGAGCGCCGGAGACATCCTGGCTGATTCCAGCGAACTCAATCTGGCGCGGGATGACCTCGCCCACCCGCTGCAGCATTTCGGCAAGCGTGTGTAGCGGAATCTGGGGACCTGACCAGTCACGGTCAGATGTTCGCGCTCGCAGTACCGCGCCGAATGGGGCATCTGATTTCACGATCGCCTCGACGTCGAACTGCGGCAGCAGGACGTCACCGGGCATCGGTGGCTCCTCCTGCAGGACCAACTCGGGAATCGTTGAGAAACGTGCGGTGCCGCCAATTCGGTGTCGCAGTCGCCCATTGCGCACCTGCGAGTGGAACAGCAGGTCGTGGAATTCCCAGGTGCTTGGCACATCGCGGTCTTCGGTTGAGCGCCCGCTCGCGGTCAAGGCGATGTTGTCGATGGCCAGGTAGGTCTTGACCGAGGCCTGACCATCACTGGCAAAGGCGACCTTCACATGCATGGGGGCGGCAATCTGGGTATCGGTCACCACGTCGGGGGCCAGCATGAGGTCCCGCTTTTTTGGATCGGCAGTGATGAGGTCGATCACTTCGGTCGTTACGTGGGCATCAAGCCCAAGGGCGTCCAGGACGCCGGGTATAGAGGTGACAGTGCGTTCGGTGAGGAAGATTTCGAATGCGATCGCCGGTTGGATCCCCTCGCGGGTGGCATCTACGGCCAGACGAACCTGGAGGTCGGTCCCGATCACGGGCCCCAGCAGCGGGATGCGGGCGAGCACGCTTTCCGACACCCCACCCGAGCGAAGGGCCTGCGTCATTGCGGCCACGTTCGCCGGATGTACTGCGAAGATCACCCGCGTGCCGACCCGACGTGCGGTCACCCCGAGGAACGCAGGCGCCCCGAGAACTGCGACCAGTTCTCGCAAGGCTGCGTTGCCCGCCATGTCCACGCCGAGTGCTCCCAGTGCCCGGCAGGTCCAAACCCACGGATCGGTGAGGCCGGGTGCCGAATTCACTCTCGTGAACGTCCCCATGAGTTCGGCGCCCCGCTCGGCGACGTCGTACTCCTCGATGTCCAACGCGACGAGTGTCGGCTCGCGTGAGCCGCGCTCGGTAGTGACCGAGAGCGATACATCTGCGCGCCGGTGAC
The DNA here is from genome assembly GCA_964551975.1 of uncultured Bifidobacteriaceae bacterium. Classification (GTDB taxonomy): domain Bacteria; phylum Actinomycetota; class Actinomycetes; order S36-B12; family S36-B12; genus REEB426. The sequence goes on from CAZKFI010000095.1 coordinate 2,183, forward strand.
CATCGTGGTGCAACTCCCAAATCACCTGTGAGGTATCCGTGACGCGGTCCCAGGGCAACTGCGCGAAGGCCTCGCGCACCGATGGGGAGTCCCAGGCTGAGGGCAGGCCGCTGGCAAGTGACGCCTCTATCAGCGCGGCGACCATGGCGGTCCGGTCACGCTCCTTCGCCACCGCCTCCGCAGCAGACATGGCGCGAAGTGCCCCAACGAACTGCCTAGCCGCAGCCACGGACACCCCGGTCCGACGGGCAACCTCGTTCGGGCTTGCCTCAAATGCCAGCGCCACCAGCAGGGCACCGGCGCGCGGGTCGTGCAGTTGGAGGTCCAGACCCGATAGTGGAGTCTTGAGCAGCATCACGTTTCCGACGCGATGCAGGTACGCAAAGCGTGAAAGGCGCACGGCCACATCAGCGGCGGAATCAAGCAGATCGGCATCGATCGGCTTCTTAAAAGGGATGAGTGTCGCCAGTGGCGATTCTCCCTCAAAGATTGTCACCTCGCGGAATCGCCCATCCGCCGTGTATGGCTCCACCTCCCGAAAGGAGTCAAACAGTCCTGCGCCCGACGGTTGGACTGTGGCGGCGCTGTCGTCGTCCGTCACAGTGCTGCCCATCGGCGAAGCCGCCCGACAGTGACCGGCATGACATCCGCGATGTCTACGGTCAAGCGGTATTCGCGAGGGGCGCGTGCTGAGCGCTTGGGATCGTTGAACTGCAGGACGATGTCCCAGCACATGCCGCCCACCCGCGCGAACGGGCTGTATTCGGTGCGATAGCCGGTGAATTGCAATCCGTCGTGCATGGCGTCGACGAACGCGGCGGCGACCTGGTAACCGTTCGTGACGCTGAAGTTCAGGGCGCGGTCCCGGGTAACCTCGGGCTCCTGCTCTGCGCGGAAATAGACCAGGTTGAGAAAGTCGACCACCGCGGCCACGATCGCAGGTGTCGCTGGCTCCAGCAGCCGCGGCCAGCTCACGACGGTGGACTCCTTGATTCCAAGAACCGCGTTCTCCGTGCCGTCTCCGGCAACGATGGCTGCATCCGGTGCTTGCCCTTGATCGTTGCGAGTACCGACACCCCCGGCCAAAGCGTCCCGGTGCACTGCTTCGAGGGATTGCTGCGCGACTTGGGCCGTTCGCCAGCCGTAAACTCCGCGCAGTGACGTGACCCGCAACTCGCGAAGGACAGTGCCGTCCACCGTAGTGCGAGTGTTGTCCCGCGTCCAACCGGGTAGCGACGCCACGGTGATATCTCCGCGCACCCGACCCAGGACAAGGGCGGCAAGCATGTCGTAGACCTCCGCGGCGAATGCCCCGGTACCGGTGACGAAGAAGCGTCGCTCGTCGTTAATCGAGAAGGTCCACAGCAGACGCCGGGCTTCCGCAGGATGATCGTCGAGGTACGCGATCACCTGCACCGGATCATCCACGTCACCATCCCCGATTCGTACCCGCATTTCGTTGGCGAACGAGTCGCGGGTGAGTTCGTCTGGGAACTCGAAGTTCACCTGCCCGATGCCAAAGAGTTGGGCGGGGTAGCGAATCGACGGTTCGACGTTGGCGGCATCGGCGGGCACCACGCCGGCGTGACCACGCACCTCGCGCTTGTAGGCCTCGCGTGGCTGCTCGGCCTCTTCGGTTCGATGGCGCGCATGTGAATGTGGCGGCAGGGGGTGCACGGAAACCTTCGGCGGCACAGGCAGGGCCGCCGGAGCATCGGGGGCAGGTTCGCCGTCCGGGAAGGCCTGCCGTGCCTGCTCGATGCTCATCCCGTCCAGTAGCACCGCGATTGCCCGGTCGACGGCGACGGCCCCGCCGATGCACCGTGATGCGCCGGAGCCGGTGCAGGGTCGAGCAGTGGCGATCAAGACATCGCGCACGCGTTGCGGTGCGATGGCACGACCAGACTGCACGAGTGCGGAGGAGAGGGCCGCGATGATTCCGGTGAGCACCGGGGCGGCAACCGATGTGCCCTTTTCTCCCTTCACGTCGCCGTTCGGCGTCGCACCGAGCACATTCTCGCCGGGGCCCATGATCGCGTGGCCTTCGTAAAGTTCTCCGAAGTTCGTGAAGTGCATGGGTGCACCGTCGTCAGCCAGCGCACCCACGGCAAGCACCTCGGGCATGGTTGATGGCACACACCAGTTCTCGCCATAGTTATTGCCCGCCGGTGCCACTACCACTGTGCCCGCAGCCGCAGCCTTGCGCACCGCCTCGGTCATCCAGTGCTGCGCCTTTCCGGTCTGGCTTGGGTGGCAGTACGCGCAGTGGATGATTTGCGCTCCGCGTGAGAGCGCGAATTCGATGGCGCGAGCAACACTTATTTCCGACTCAGCAGTGTCCTCATCGAGACCGGTGGCGATGAACAGTCCGCGTGCACGCGGAGCAAGCCCGGGTACCGCACTGCCAGGCTGGCCGAAGATCACACTCGAAATGTGCGTTGCGTGGCTGATCGACCATTCCTCACCCTCACCCTCGCGGTGATCGAGCCAGTAGCCGCGTACCAATTCCACGTCGGCACCCTCAAACGCGGGATGATCCACGCGCGGTGTGCCATCGATAACCGCAACGAGAATTCTCGGGTCACCCTGCGTGCGTGCGCGAAGCTCGACCAAACCGGGTAGCGCATTGAGATCAGGCATTGCGGCAGGTCTCAGGTCAGCGGTGGATCAGCCCGCGGATGAAGGGGTCAAAGGACTGCCCTGCGCTGCGGATGCCGTCCTTGCCCTCCTCCTTCAACCGCTTTGACCATGCCGCGACAGCCAGGATGCCAGAGCCATTAACCCGCACATTTGCCCACGGTGTGTAGATGTGCGCGAGAGACTTGACCTCCTGATCGACCGGATGGCCCTTGCGGTGGGGGTCGAATCCCGGATGTTGGTCATGGTCAAGTTGCACCAGACCCTCGGTCGACTTCTCAACCAGGCTCTGCCCGGAGTCGTGCACGATATGCGAGCTACTCGCTTGGAGCGCTCGTCGTGTGGCTTCAGTGCGTCGCTGTGCAGCGGAGGCATCTGCACCCAGGCGAGCCCGACGATTCGGTGTTGTCGGCGCGGTGTCCTGTGCAGGGCCATCGTCTGGGGTGGCCTCTTTCGCGGCCATGGTCACCGCCCGTGCTTGCGTGCCGCGAAGGAACTCGCCACCCACGGCGACGGATCGTCGTAATTCGCGCCATGCGTGAGGTGCATGTACACGCTGATGAGTTCGTCAATAGTGCCGTTCTCCACGTCCACCGTGGTCCACGGCATCACGACATCCGGACGCACTACCGGGGGTGACAGGATCGGGAAAAGGTCCATGAGGATCCGGCGCCTAGGACGCCGACGTCCAACTGCGGACCTCACCCAAGGTGACCGGCATCAAGTCAGAGACGTCGACGGTGAACCGGTAAATCTTGCGGGCCCGGCGAGTGTTGTCCGGGTCGAAGAACTTCATCTTCACGTCCCAGGCGTCGGCATCTGCGCGAGCGAACGGTGACGGCTCGGTGTGCACGTCCTCGAGCTGCATGCCGGATCCGAGGGCCTCGGAGAACACGGTCGCTGCTTGGAAGGCATTCGTTGCAGCGAAGTTCAGCGCTCGATCACTCGACAGTACGCCGAGATTGCGCAGGTCGTAGTAGACCTTGTCGAGGAACATGCGTAGGTTTGCGGCCACCGTATCGGCCTCGACCGAGGCCTTCGCGCTGGTGCTGACCGCTTGCGAAGCCTGCTCGACCAGAGCATTGGTCTTCCACCCGTAGGCGCCACGCGGGTTCTCCAGTTGCAACACCGGCACGTGTTGGCCAGAGAACAGTCGCACAGTGCGGCCGGTGAGCCGACCGGGAATGGACACCCGCTGAATGTGGTCCTCGTCGTTCTCGGCGAGGACCTCGCCGGCGAGCATCTCGGTGAGCATCTCGTACAGGTTTGCACCGAAGGCGCCGGTCGGCTCAAGGGCGTAGATCGGGGTGAGCTCGATATTCAGCGTCCAAATCAGCGCCCGGCCCTCGTACGGATGCGTACCGAGGTAGGCCACGAGCTGGCGGGCGTCGTAAGGGTTCGGTGGCACGACGTTGCCGTCGATTTCGACTGGCGGCATCAGCTGCTTGAAGGAGTCACGGCGGGCCTCGGTCCCGAAGTCATAGGAGATGTTGCCGAGGGCATAGACCATGCCATCTGCGTCTGGGGCGTCTGCCATCGACGGCTGCACTCCGGCACTGGCCTGGGGAGAGACGTGTCCGGTGCCCCCGCATCCGCAGGAGGGTGTGACCTCGCCGCTGTCGGCTGAGGGGACTGCGGTGGTTGTGGTCATGGCTGCCACGGCTCCTTCGACGTCGAGTCGTCCCACAAGCAGTTTCTTGCAGGCCTCTGGACTGTTTATATCGCAGGGTGATGCGGTCGCGAGCAGGAAGTCGCGAATCTTGCCACCCCGCAGGGCCGGGTCCACCGCGGCCAGCAAGGCCGCCACACCCGAGACGATCGGGGTGGCGAAGGATGTCCCGCTCATGCGGGCGAGGCCGCCCCCAGGTACCGCACCCAGGATGCCTTCCCCTGGGGCTGTAATCCCGTTGCAGGCGTACCCGGTGCCGTAGTTGGAGAAGTCCATCGCCTGGCCAGCCTCATCCACCGCCCCCACTGCGAGCGCCGTAGTCGCGGCCGCTGGTACGTGGAGGCACTCGCAGCCGTCATTCCCGGCGGCGGCCACGAGCAGGACTCCAGCCTCGGCGCAGCGCGCCACCGCGGCATCCAGCCAGCGTTCGGCCACCCCGGTATCGGAGTACTGGCCGCCAGAGAAATTGATGATGTCAGCGCCCTCCTTGAGGGCCATCTCAATAGCCCGGGCAACCTCGAGCTGGGGCGCCTTGCCGGAGTCCAGGTTGTACACGGGGATGACGAGCCCTCGTGCCCGCGGTGCGATCCCCTCGACACCTGAGCCGGGTTGCCCGAACAGAATTGACGCGACCCTCGTGCCGTGCTCGGCCAACCGGTTCCCGGTGCGCGCCGGCCAGCGTGTGGCAC
>CAZKFI010000096.1:0-3858 GCA_964551975.1 uncultured Bifidobacteriaceae bacterium
CTGCGGAGTGCGGGGGTTCAATAGGGCCATGGAGGTCTCAGCACGGGTCGACTACGCCCTACGCTCACTGACCGAACTCGCCTATTACGCCTCCGAAGGTGACAAACGCCTGATTACGTGCGACCGGCTCGCAACAGAACTATCCATCCCAGCGAAGTTCCTCGAGAGCATTCTGCGAACTTTGCGTCAGGCCGGGATCGTCGCCAGTCAGCGCGGTGTCGATGGCGGCTTCCGCCTCGCGAAGGATCCTGCCGAGGTCAGCGTTGCAGATGTCATTCGAGCACTGGAGGGCCCACTTGCGGCCGTGCGCGGAGCACCCCCGGAGGACGCCTCGTACAGTGGGCGTGCGGAGCATCTGCGCGACGTGTGGATTGCCACGCGCGCGGCATTGCGCGACATCCTCGAGCACGTGACCCTTGCCGACATTCTCTCCGGCGAAATGCCGCCGCAAGTCCTATCACAGTTGGGCACTCCAGGGGCGTGGAAACGCCGCTGATGTAACGTCAAAGGATGCGCGCTGTGAGCCCGATCATCCTCTCTGGGACGATGACGAGCGTCGAATCGGTCGCGACTGGTGCAGGATGAAGCAAGTTCGCTCGTGGGACCTAGCGCAGGTCAATATTGCGCGCCTCATTGAACCCCTGGATTCTGACCGACTTTCAGACTTCGTTTCCGCGATTGATGATGTCAACGCAGCGGCGGACGCCGCACCTGGGTTCCTCTGGAGGCTGAAGAGTGAGGCGGGTAACGCCATGTCTATACGGGCATTCGAGTGGGATATCTCAGGAAGTGCTGGTGTCGTGGTCAACCTCTCCACCTGGGAGTCCCCCCAGGCGCTCCGCGACTACGTCTACTCGCCCATGCATCGTGCTGTCCTTCGGCGTCGACGCGAGTGGACTCACCAGGTGGCCGAACACACCACCGTGCTGTGGTGGGTACCGTGCCATCACCGACCAAGTACTCACGAGGCTGAAGAAAGGCTTCGGAGAATTCGTCGCGATGGGTCCTCAGCCATGGCCTTCGCTCTTCATGAGGACTTTGACCCGCCATCAAGGGCCAATTGACGTTGATGCGCATGGCACATCGATGCGCAGACTGATCACGTGCGCGAACACAAAAGTCCCCGCAGCGCTCCCAACCCGAGAGCACCGGAGTACTCAGGCATCGTGCAGGTAACTTCTCACCTGCCACTACGCTGCGAACCGGGCTTCGCAGATGCAAGGAGAGACCATGAAAACAGAGAACATCAACCACGCATTCCTTGACGAGGTGGTCTCTGGCACTGCTGAGGACGTGTACTACCACTTTGGCGTCGCCAGCAGTGACGCTGTTATGGAGAAACTGCGGGGAATCCGAGCAGTAGTCATGGCGGGCTCCGGGGAGCGCATGCAGGATTTCGCCGCTCGTTGGAGTGCTCTCAACGATGGCGCCGAGATCATCGCCTTCCCCAAGGAAGACCGCTTCGTGACCCGCTACACCGCAGGGGTGCTCTTTGCCTCGCACGGCATGGGTATGCCGAGCGCATCGATCGCGGTCCAGGAATTGATGCGGATGGTGTACTTCCTTAAGCGCGGAGACCTAGGGGCGTTGGACGACCTGTTCTGGGCGCGCGTCGGTACCAGTGGTGGTGTCGGGTTGCCGGGAGGCACCGTGGTGTTGACCACCGAAGCGGTCATGCCCGACCTGAAGCCCTACCGGCTCATGCAGGGAGCGCGCGGTACGTATTGGTTTGATGGCACATTTCCGGCAGCAACCCGAGAGGCAATCTTGGCCGCGAACGTGGGCAGCGGACTAGAGATTGTGTCCGGAAGGACCATCGCTACTCACGAGTTCTTCATTGAGCAGTTTCGTCTGGATGGAGCCATCTGTTTGGAGACAGCGGAAACCAAGCAGGAATTTCTCGAGTGGCTGTATGACAATGATGTGACCAATATTGAGATGGAAGGCGCCATGCTGGCTGCCTATCTGAACTTTTGGGGCTTCTCTTCGTTCGCGATGATCTGCGCCGTCCTGCTGAACAGGCTCCATGGCGATCAAGTCACCTCAAGCCCGGAGCAGCTGCACCAATTCAGTGAAGACGCTGGCGAGGTGCTGTTCAACTACCTGAAGGTGCGCCTGCTCCGCTGAAGTATTCGCGAGCCGACCGCGAATACAGCAAGGCCAGAATGATCACAGCGATGAGGATCTGCACGATTGAGAGTACGGCCTCGCCCGCTTCCGCGAGAGTGATCACGCTGCCCACGATCACAAACGCCGCCAGGACGGTAACGATTACTCGAGCGATCCGACTGCCGCTCCAAATTCCCTTCGCAACGAGGACGTACACCAGGCCGAGCACCAGCATCAGACCGGCGACGAAGATTCCGGCCGCGCCTTCGCCACCCACGAAGAGATCGACGATTCCCCGAATGATGAGGCCAAGTCCAGCGAGCAGGATGACGATGCTCAACACGGTGACACCAACTGGGCGACGGACTGCACTGGTCATCAGCTGGCCTGCTTCCTCATCACGTGGAATTGGTGATCAAAACCCTACTTCACAGGTCCAGATTGGAGCATGAAGACCGTGATGGCATCGAAGTAGAGCTCATTGAGCGCAAGTACCTCCGCTGCAGCGAGTTGCGGAGTGTCGACCAAGGCTTCAACTGCCGACGCACCGTAGTCAGACGCCCACACCGGCAGACTGGCATCAAGACCACGCTGACCGAGTAGGGCCGAGATTTCCGCCACTGCACGTTGGGCCGTCACCACTGTTGCTTGCATGACATCGGGCTGCTGCACTTGGGCTGGGTCAGCGCCAATGCCGAATTGGTCAATGCCAAAGTCCTGTACGGCCGCGATCAACGATGTGGTGGCGATGTAGTAGGTGACCGCAGTGGTGGCCTGGCGCACCTCATCGGCAAGTGAGTCCGTAGTCGGTGCGATGCCATCAACGGCTTCCCTCAGATTCAGGACAGCGGGAAGCAACATGCCTAGGTCATTCTGCTTGGCAATTTCGATTGGATCCTGTCCACGCATGACCACCTGCTGCACATAGTCCTGCTGCGCCTGACCCGCACGAATCAGAAAGGTGGTGTATTCCGAGAGGTAGGTGGCGACGGCGCTCTCCCCCGGGCTGGGTACGGATGGCGCAATATCGATAATTGCAAGTTGATTCGGACAGTAGACATCAATTGCAGCGTCTACATCGGCCAGGATTCTTGCGAATCGGTCGATCTTTCCTGCATCTAGCGATCCCGAATCCATGCGTTGCTGCAGAGACTTCAGAATCGCGTCGTTGTACGTCAGCCAGCTCAGTGCGTTGGGAAGAGTCAATTGCTGTTCGTAGCCAAGGCCAGTGGCTAACCGCGTTGACTCATCCAGCTTGGCGTCATTGCGCGACTTGGCGGCCGTTGCCCAGTCTTGGAGCCACTTCGAAGCACCCACCAGGCCGAGCGAGTTCAGATTCCCTTGGGCATCCACTGAGGCGAGCTCACGATTGACCATGTTGAGGGCTTGCATGCCCACGCCGTAGGCCGTGGCCGAATCTCCCTTTGCCGCGGCATCCTGAGCGAGCTGAAGAAGCTCTGCGATCTGGGCGCTCACGTTGCCAGGAGGGAGCGTGGTGAGTCGATCGGTGACGGTGGCCAGCAGGCTCGCTGCTTGGCGCTGCGCAAGGTTCTGAACCGCGGCCGGCAGAACGAAAGCCGGCGCAGCCGGATAGGCGAACTTGCCCTCAGTAAAGAGCGTGAACGCTTCCTGTACGTTGCCGACAGGTATTACTTCAAGGTTTAGTGTCTTGCCCAGATCAACGGCGGATTCCGTCTCGTTCGTCTCACGGTTGCGCACATTCATATTGGCGATCGGGAGCAATACGGT
>CAZKFI010000096.1:3868-7045 GCA_964551975.1 uncultured Bifidobacteriaceae bacterium
CGCAGCCTTGAGTTTCAGGTCGATACCGCCGACGGGTCCGATGGAACCATCCGGACTAATGGTTCCAGTCATCGTCATGTCGCCGCGAATGGGTGCTCCGAGCAAGGCGGCAATGACACCGACGGTAAGGATCCCTCCAGCTGAGGGTCCGTCGATTGGTCCGGATACATCGAAGTCAACATCGACACGACCCGGGTTGATGCCACTGACCATGGAACCGACTGCAGCAGCGGCAGCCGAAGCTGCGGTCCACTGCGCCCCGGCACCCTCGGCCTCGATACCTGACAGATCAATCGTGAACAGCGCCGAGCCATCCTTGGTAGCCCAAATGCGCGCCGGTTCCGTGCCGCTCGTACCTGCCCTATCGTCTGCCCAGAGGGCGGGGATGGTGATCTCATTGCCGCCATCGCGAGCGATCGGACTACGCAGGTCATCAGAGGCAATTAACGACGCGGCTGACCCGCATGCGGATGTCGTCGGTAGCACGCCGACAAAAAGCGCTGCGACTGTTACCAGGTAAATCGAGCGATGCATGAGGGTAGTCTGCCCCCTCCCTCAAAGCACCCGCGAGATAACGTCAGGGCTTAGGCCGTCACTAGGTAGTGCGGAGCGCAACCACGCGCGCGCCTGGGGCAACGCCAATCAAGCCTGGATCTCCGCTGCCACAGAGCCCACTGCCTGGTGTGCTGGCCCGGCATGGGCCCATCTCGACCCCATAGAAGTGCCTGCCCTTGCGTCCCAGCTCAGCCTCGATGGTGAAACCCCGATCACGGCGGACCGTCGTACAGGCACCTTCCAGGACTTGACCGGGCCACGAGCCGTCGGCTTCGGGAGCAGTGTTGTAGCGCACGAGACACACCACATTGTCACCCTTGGTCCAGGCCCGCAGGTTTCGCATCGCTCGCCGGCTCAAGGTGCCGGTAAATGTTGCGGTTTCCCCCGACGGCACTCTGCGGGCATCTACCGCAAGGCATGCGTACTTCGGGGGATCCTGCGTGCACGCCTGCCGCGAAGGCTTGGCTACGGGTGCTGCATCGGCCGATACAGCAAAGGTGACAACTCCGGTCGTGAAAAGAGTCAATACGGTGATCAAGATCAAGGGCAAACGCACGCCTCGCCGCAAACCAGGTTGCAGCATCATGGTCAGCATTCGTGGAATCTAGCAGTCTGTGATGAACCTGAGGCCTTGGTGACTGGCGACGCGCCCGTCCCTCGACGACATCTACTCACTGTGCGGTCTGGGGAATCTGCAGTGCCTACCATGGTGAAGTGACGCAGCACGCATGGACGCGACCTACCAGGCGTCAGCGGACATGCGGGTTCGCATTGCTGACTATGCCCTTTCTCCTCCTTGCTTGTTCCTCATCGCCGACGCAGACCAGTGGCTTCGCGGCGTCAATGAACGGAACAAGCCAATCAGTGCCGGCGTCTCCCCCAGGGCTCAACGACAGCACCGAGGACAGCTCACCTGCGCTGTTGCGCGGACCAGCGCATCCGGAACGAGCGACCATCATTGATGGCTCCTGGCTGATAGGCGCTGACTATCCCCCAGCCCTGTACTTGACACCGACTCCTGTTACACGCTGTCACTGGCGCGTTGTGGACTACGCCACGGGCACTGTGATCGAGGAGGGAAACTACGCCGGCGCCGGCCCGGCTGCGATCTGGGTCGGCGATGGTGATCTGTTCCAATCCGAAGGCTGCTACCTCTGGCAGGGCTATCCCCAACTCACTGGGGAGCGGGTTGCTGCAAGCCCTGGGTCTGCGAAGCACTCAGGGGTCTCGGTGACAGACGGTAGCTGGACCGTTGGGCGTGATATTCCTGCAGGGCGCTACCGCAGTGATCGAGCAAGCACTGGGACCTGCAGCTACTCCGTGACTCAACCTGATGCAACCAGCAGCGAGACCTTTACTTCGTCTGGCACAGTCAGGTCCATACCCGCATACCTTGACCTGATCCTCACTGCCCGCGAAACCTTCACAACTGAGGGCTGCGGCTCGTGGAGACTCGTGCCCTAGCTCGGTGAGGAACCATGCGACCACACACCGGTTTGTCTGGTCAATGGCCGCAAGAGGCCGCCAGTGCACAGGACAGGGCGCATAAGACTGGCTAACCATGCAAGATGTGAACCTTCGCCAGTTGTGGGTGCCCGCCGTGGTCTCCTTGGCCTTGGTCTCATTGACTGCCATCGGTGAGGTGACGTTGCCCGCTCAGGCATCGGAGCAATCAACGTCCGTGGAAGGCACGCGTTGCCCCCCACGTTCAACGAGCAGCGAGTGCGCCCTTTGGGCGAGTATCACTGGCGATCAAGGCCATTGGAAACCGAGCGGTTCGCCGATTGTCGATACTGGCTTCGTACCGGCGCAAGATGGATTCACCTTCATCAATTTTGGCACCGACCTTCGACTCAATCAAATCTTCTACCAGCAGCCTCGCCGATTGGCAGCGTCGGGGAAATCGTTGAGGGTCACGCCCCTCGACAGTCGTGATCTTCGGATGGTATTCGGCGATGGCGTCTGCTCTGCGAAGCAGGAACTTCGCCTTGGGCAGTCATGCACGCTCACGGAATCGGCAGCACAGTTACTGCACCTGGCGAACACCTGGACTCGCATCGGCCACTGCTGGTCAATGACAGCAGCCGCAGCCGGTCTGTTCAATGACTGGATCGCACGGAAGCCCTACGGCGCAAAGGCAGTCACAGGTCAATCCCATCTCAATTCTCGGATGCAACGGTCTTTGGGTCGACTGACCATGGCCGCCTACTTTGCGACCACTGGACTCAAGTCAGATTCGCTGACTTCCTTGATCACCAGTCTGCAGTCAGCACTTGCGCCCGGATTGATTCAGTACTCACTGATTCTCCAAGGCGCACCGGGCGGGCATGCCGTCTTACCACTCGGCGTTCTTGATCGCGGGGACGGGCATTTCGACATCTCTGTCTACGCCCCCAATGTGCCCGGCAAGGCGAGGGCAATACATGTTGACACGCGCGCTGACACTTGGGAATACGAAGGGACGACAAACCCTGATGGTCCACCGGAGAGATGGTCAAGCAGTGATCCGAACGACCCAGCAACCATCTACCTTGGGATATTCCGGGACAAGTTTGGTCGACAACCGTGCTACTTCTGCAGGTCGAGCAACCGTCAAGTTGAGTCGCCGCTACCAACATTGGT
>CAZKFI010000097.1:0-1429 GCA_964551975.1 uncultured Bifidobacteriaceae bacterium
GAAGGGTAGGTGCACCATGATCCAGTTGCGCAAAGGATCTACGACCAAGCGACTGAGGGAGCACAACGCCCCAATCGGCCTGGGCCTAATGCGGCGACTCGTTACCGGGTTCCTCTCGGTTGTGATCGTCGCTGCCGTAGCACCGGCTCCCGCGATGGCCGCTCCCGAGGGGAAATTCACGAGTTTTGATCTCGGACCTGGCGGCTTTGGCAGCAATGCCATTGCTGCTGGGCCTGATGGCAACATGTGGTTCACCAACACTGCCAATAACTCAATTGGTGTCATTACCCCAAAGGGCTCCGTGAAGTACTTCCCCGTGCCCACTGATCCCAGTCAGTCAATGGGTTCAGGCCTGATCAGCATTGCCGCTGGTCCCGACGGCAACATGTGGTTTACCGGCTTCTATGCCAACTTCGTCGGCAAAGTCACCCCCGACGGCGTCGTGACGCAGTACCCGATCCCGGTCCCGGACTCAATGCCCCGATCCATCACCGCAGGTCCTGACGGGAACCTCTGGTTCACGCTCGATGCCGCCAATGGCATCGGACGTATCACACCCGCCGGTGTCATCACGTTGTTCCCCATCCCAACCCCTGGCGCGACGGGCATCACCACTTCCCTAAGTTGCGTGATGTGCGGGTTCTTCATTGCGGCTGGACCATTGGACAGCCTGTGGTTCACCATTCCCGCCGCCAACTTGATCGGCCGGATCACCGTCGATGGGGTCATTACGACCTACCCAGTCACAACGGAAACGCCACCTTCGAACCAGACCTCCAGCCCGACAATCTCGGCGATCACCACCGGCGCCGATGGCTACCTCTACATCACTCAGACTGCCGACAGCAAGATCAGCAATATGACCCTGAACGGAGTGGTCACAAACTTCCCGCTACCCGCTGGCTCGCAGCCCATCTCTATCACCCCTGGACCTGCAGACACGCTCTGGTTCACCGAGTACACGGCAAACTCTCTGGGCAGCATCGTGGTCCCGGGTGCGAAGGTCGCGGCGAAGATCAACCAGTACCGGATTCCACAGGCAAACACCCTGCCTACAGCTGTTGCCATCGGTTCTGACGGCAATGCCTGGTTCACCAACCTGGTGCCCACTGCACCGAATGTCTACAACCTGCATGTTGGCTACGTCCCTACCGGCTACGGCAGGCTCCTGTCCGCAAAGGTTTCCGGAGATCCACGAGCTGGCTCGAAGCTGACCTGCGCGAAGACCGAATCGAATACCTGGCCATCGGCGAAGACGCACTACCACTGGCTGCGGAATGGTCAAATCATCACCGGCCAGAACAAGAAATCCTTCACTCCTGCCACCAAGGACAAAGGCGCCAAGATCTCCTGCCGCATTTCTGTGACGTATGCCGTCATCCTGAACCAACTGGGCGCAACGTCCAAAGCCGTCACGATTCAGCCCTAA
>CAZKFI010000097.1:1529-7016 GCA_964551975.1 uncultured Bifidobacteriaceae bacterium
GGGTCAATGGGTCAGGATCTGCGCCTAGTTAGGGGCGCCTGTCACCACGATTGTCCTGACACCTGTGCCTGGGAAGTCACGGTCGTCGACGGCGTGGCCACCACACTTCGAGGTGCGGCAGATCATCCGGTTACGCAGGGAACGCTGTGCCCAAAGGTGAACCGATTTCTTGATCGCGTCTACCACCCCGACCGCGTACTACGACCGCTGCGTCGCACTGGCCCCAAGGGCAGCGGTGAATTCGAACCGATTGAGTGGGACACCGCCATCCTCGAGATCGCGACGCAAATACGTCAGCTCATTGATTCCGGGAGAGCTACCTCGATCCTGCAGTTCTCTTTCGCTGGAACCCAGGGCGTCATTCAGATGGGAACGATGCTGGACCGGCTCTTCGACGCCATCGGCGCCAGTGATGTTCACCGAGAACTGTGCGGGACGACAAGCCGCATGGGAGCGGCTGCGGTCCTACCTCAGGCCTTCGGTATCGACCCCATGGCACTTCGTCATGCTCGGACCATCCTGCTGTGGGGAACAAACACGCGGATCACTAATCGTCATCTGTGGCCAACTATCGAACAGGCCAGGTCGGATGGCGCCTGTGTGATCGTGATCGACCCGGTTCGCACAGACACCGCGCGCGAGGCGGATGTCTACCTGCAGCTTCGTCCGGGAAGTGATGTTGCGCTGGTACTTGGGCTGATTCATGTCCTTGATCGCGACGAGCTCTTGGATCAAGGCTGGCTCGGTCACCATACGACGGGCTGGGCCGAACTCCAGGCCAGTTCCCGTGAGTGGACACCCGAACGGGCTGCTGCCGCCACCGGGATCGATTCTGAGCAGATCATCTGGCTCGCCCATCGCATGGCCAGCCAACAACCCACCGGCATCCGCACCCTGATTGGTTCCGAGCATCGCGAAAACGGTGAGGTCATCGCGCGTGCTATCGCGTCACTGAGTGCGGTACTGGGAAGTTGGCAACACTTAGGTGGCGGCCTGGCGCGGTCAACCTCGGTCTGGATGAGTAGCGCACTGGCAAAACCCCGCAGAACCATCCGACGGGCAGTGAACATGGCGCGCCTCGGTCAGGTCCTGACCGAGGAGACGTCACCGCGCATCGAACTGCTTTTCGTCCACAACTCCAATCCAGCGGTGATGCTGCCCGACCAGAACCGCGTGATCGAGGGTCTGGCTCGTGAGGACCTGTTCACCGTGGTGGTCGAGCAGTTCCTTACAGACACCGCGCGCTACGCCGACATCGTGCTGCCGGCAACGACCCAGCTGGAACACCTGGACCTTGCCGATTCCTGGGGGCACCTTTACCTTGCGCTGAACGAACCAGCAATTGCACCGCGTGGCGAAGCCCTCTCCAATACCGAGATCGCTCGCCGTTTGGCTGCCGCTCTGAAGCTTGATGATCCAATGTTGAGCATGAGCGACGAGGACTTGGTCCGCGCTGCCTTGGAGAGCGATCATCCTCTCCTTTCCGGTATCACCTACGAACTGCTTAAGGAGCGGGGATGGGCACGATTGAGCGTGCCCGAGGACGCCCGACCATATGTGGATCCGGTGCCGGGGATTCCGCTGGGTCCGATGCGCCTTGGCGCACTGCACCATCAGCCGGGTGCAGAAACCGTTGGTGGCGGCTCGCCATTGGAGTCCCAGTACCCGCTGGCACTGATCACCCGTAAGCAGCACCCCAAGTTCCTCAACGCCAACTACGGCGGATTCACCGACCATTACCCGTCAGTGGGACAACCCACCCTGCAGATCCATGCCGACGATGCCACCGAACGTGGCATTTCCTCCGGCGACCTTGTTCGGGTCTTCAATGACCGTGGTGAACTCACACTCCTCGCCGAAATTAGTGCAGATGTCCAGCCAGGCATGGTGGCTGCTGCCTTCGGCTGGTGGAACCGTCATACCCCACAGGGACGCGCGATCAATGCGCTCACCAACGCGACCGTGCCAGGCAATGACCATGGCTCGGCGTACTTCCACGACACGCTGGTTCAAGTGGCCGTGCACCAGCCCTAGGCAGGGCGAGTTCGACCCGATGTATTGATTACGCCTCGGCGTTGCCACCCTTGCGAACAGCCTGGCGAATAACCGTGGCGCCGCTCACCAGACCGCGCCGCCAGGGCGGAACGCCTTCGATTTCGATCTCCAGGCTGAAGCTCAGGAACGTACGGATCAGCACGATGAGTCCGAGAACGAGCACGTTCTCCAGGGTGGGAGACACCGCGACTGTGCGAATCAGGTCGCCGGCAACCAGGATTTCCAGACCCAGCAGGATCACACCACCAAATGCCTGACGCATGACGCGGTAGGCCTGCGCACCACTCTTCGCAGCTCTCCAGGAGCGGATGGCAAGCACGACCGCGAATCCCAGACCCAGAACGAGTACGGCAGCTGCCACCAACTCGAATCCCTGCGCGATGGTCAGCATCAGGGACGTGTAGGACTCTTCGTTCATCTCAACCTCCCACTCCTACCTGGCTCACCCACCACAGAAATGATCTCCATGGGCGCAGGCCCGATGGACCTTTTCACTCGCGAACCCGAAACCCTCCGACTCTTCGGTGAAGCCTAAGCCCCACAGTCACCACTGTTGTCTGAGCCATTCGTACCCTGGTGGCATGGGGTTTTACGTTCGACTGGCCCCCGGGCTTCGGCTTGGGTTTACCGAACGAGGTTTACGTACCAGCATCGGCCCCCGGGGAGCGCGGCTGCACTCAATTGATCGTGCCGAGGCCCGATCTGCACACCCTGCTCTTGGAAATCGAGGCCACTGACCTTGATGCCGCGAATCGAGACATCGGCTGAGGCCACGCTCGCCGAGGTCGCCACCCCAAATGCGTCTGAACCTTGACGATGATTCGGCGTGGCTTCTACAGTTCACGCCTTGAGGGAACTTGTTCCGTTATGGGCACTGCGGAGGATGGTATGCGGACCTTTCGTATTGCGGCTTCACTCAGTGCAGTAGTCGCGCTCCAACTTGCGCTAGTGGCGCCGGCGACGAGCGCGGATGAGATCGATGCGTCCTTGACCACCGCTTTCGTTGGCCAGACGCCGTCGCTGGCCTGGCAGGAACGTATGCCGAGCGCGACACGGATCGGGTCTTTTCTCGGCGCTGCCCAGAACCTAGCGAGCGGTGGCTTCCCCGAATACCGAACCGCGAGCATCGTCGGGGGCGGCGCATTCGCAGATGCCCCTGGGTTCCAGGGCAAGGTCAATGGCTTCTGGTACGACGCGGCATTGAAGAACGGTTCCGTTTCCGCGGCAGTGAATATCGCCGCATTCGACTCCGTCGCTCAGGCAACTGACGCTGTCGCACTGGACGCCAAGGCCAGCAAAGTCTCCGCGCAATCAGGTGGAACCCAAGACGGACTGCAACTCTGGCGGGGTACTGCCGCAACCGACGATTGGTACGACCAGTTCGCCTGGGTGGTGACTGCCGAGCCAGCACCAATGGTTGTACGAGTGATCTGCTCAGTCAGTGGTCCCGCTCCCTTGCGTAAGCGCTGCAGCGCCTCCGCGGCAGACCAATTGGCACTGGAAATAGCCGGACCGCGTCCCCTGGGTTCACAGTTGCCACCTGGGGTTGTGCAAGACCTCCCTGTCAGCACTCCCGGTCTTAGCGCGGTCCTGGCCGTCGAACTCACCAGCGCCGTCGCTTGGGGAGGACTCGAACCAACGCCCCAATTGCGCAAGGCACTAGCGGTTGGAAATTCGACCAGCATGCAGTTCGCTCCCCCTCGAGTAACGCCAGTAGCAGTGTCGGCGCTCGTCACTGAACTGCCGAATCCTGCTTCGGCGCGCAAATTCGTCACCCAAATCTGCAACGATGTTCAGGAGGGCAGCACCTGCAAGGTCACCACCGTCAAGAGCAGTGCAGCCGGTATCGCTACGTTCGGCCAGTTGGCCACCACCACAAGCAAGGGCAAAGTCATCAGTATCGCCATACAGGGCACCGGCGCCGGTGCCCTGATCTTCATCGACTGCCGAAATCTGCGAGCTTTCGACGCACCGCTCTCCAGGACTGACGCAGCGTTTTGTCGTTCCTCGGTACCTACCCTGTTTGACGCACTCCTTCAGCGCCAGCAGGGGTAGTGCGTGGTCGCCATCTGCGCCAACGCACCAGAGCCTCGGCGCGAGTCTTGCCTGCATGGGTGATCGTTGACATCACGGAGATTTCTTCTTCGGTAGCTTCGACCACCCAAGCGAGAAGATGCAGATCCTCCAAGAGCGGTGTCGGCCGGAGATACCGTAGATCCAGTCCGGCAGTCACACACGGGTAGACAGCACCATCACCTGTGGTCCAGCCCAGACGCTCCGCCGTGAGCATCGCTGATCCTGCACTGTGGCAGTCCAACAACGTGGCGATGATCCCACCATTGACAAACCCCAGGCCGTTGTCGTGAACCTTGGTGGTTCGGAAGGTCGCGAGGACTCGTGATTGATCGGCTGCCAGCGACTCGTCAGCAGTGTCAGCTGGGAAACTGCGAAGTCGAAGTCCCTCGCTGTTTGCCGGTCCACAGCCAAAGCAGGTCGAGGTGGCAAAGAAGCGCTCCTGCAGACTCTGCCGGGAAGTATTCATTGCTGCTTGGTATCCAGCAGGGTCAAAGCATTCACGACGGCCCGTACCCTGGCAACCTCGTGAGTGCGCAGCAGACTTGCGCCACCCAATGCAGCCAAGACAGCGAAAAACGACTCCGCGTCTCGAAAGCGCTCTTCGAAGATATCGAAGGCGTGCGGAAGTGCGTGACAGATTGGTAGGCCCAGTTGGCGCAGTCGAAATGAATTGAGAAGCACTACGGCTTGGTGCCTTGCTCGAATCATCGGGTCCACGAGATTTCCGTAGTAGAAGCCCATTCCCGGATCGATGATGATGTCCCGCACACCACGTGACCGAGCAAGGTCTATGCGAGCCCCGAAGTGATCGAGGAGTCCCGGTAGCGGGTCCGAATCAAGTGCTACATCAGTGATCTCACGCACATCCTCGCCACCGACGTAGCAGATAATCAAAGCGGCGTGATGCTCTGCGGCGAGGTCGTAAACCTGACTCTCATGCTGACGTCCCGTGAAGTTCACGCAGCCTGCTCCTGCCTGCAAGCCTGCAGCAATGACTTCTGGCGTGTATCCCTCCACTGACACGGCGATCCCGGCTTCAGCACACTGCGTAATGACGGGAACGAGTTGCGTGATCTGTGTTGCGGCATCAACTCGTACAGCACGTGCCGTAGACGATTCCGCACCAATTTCGATGAGTGCAGCGCCTTCCGCCCACGCCACTCGTGCTTTTCGCACCGCCGATTCGGTGGTGGGGGCGATCGACTCGCGATAGGTCGAATCCCGAGACAGATTCACCGTGGCCATCACCACCGGCTCAGGCCCACCGATGTGCGCGTTGCCGATTGAAACTGGGGTGACGGAGGCCAGACCTGACTCGAGTAAGCCATGGACCTGACTCAATTCCGCCAAGCCTTG
>CAZKFI010000098.1:0-5482 GCA_964551975.1 uncultured Bifidobacteriaceae bacterium
ACATGGCTTCTTTCGCGTGGGACGCTTCTCATCGAGCGCTTGTGCTGGAGGCGGATTTCGCTGCTCGTCTCGGTGAGCCAATCGATACTTGATTGGTACCGCAACAACCTGGGTGAAAAGCGTTCGGTCTTGGTCCTCAACTCACCGATCACTTCATCGTCGTCGAGCGCGGAGGTCCATGGTGAACGCAGGCCGTTTGGTTCGCCCGGGTACTTCCATGGCCGCTTTGTCATCCCGGCGGGTACACCTGTGTTCATCTATCTTGGATATCTTGTGACAGGTCGAGGCATTGAGTCAATACTTCAAGCCTTCGGTAGGGGCAATGTTAAGGCTCATGTTGTGTTCATGGGATCTGACGACACTCTGGGAGTTCAAGACCATGCCAAGCGATTCCCGAACATTCATTTCCACCCTGTCGTCCCTCACGAAGAAGTCGTTAGGTATGTGCGAGAAGCGGATTGTGGGCTGTGCTTGATCGAGGATGTGTCATTGAGTGATCGACTCTGCCTCCCCAACAAGTTGTTCGAGTATGCATTCGCAGGAGTGCCCGTGCTCGCCTCGAGTCTTCCGGAGATTGCCAGAGTCGTGGGGGAGTACGGTCTCGGGACATGCTGCGGTAGTGACGCTGACAGCATCGAGGTAGCGGTGCGCAAGATTGAGCAGGAGGAGCTCGCACCCCCTACGTCGGAACTCAGCGAGCTGTCTTGGGACGCGCAGGCAGAGCGGCTCCGGGAGGCGTACCGTCAACTACTGATCGATCGCGGGGTAGCCGCCCCGGCAAAGCAAGGGGGGCGCTAGGCGATGTGCGGGATTTTCGGAGTCATCTCGTCACAAGCCGTGACCACGCAAAGCGTGCGTACACTCGCCCGGCATTCCCAGCAGCGCGGCCGAGACTCGAGCGGACTGCTCGTGCTGGAGCCGGGCGTCGCGGTCGTCCATCGTGCTGACCATTCCATCGGCAAGCTTCTGCGCCAGGTCAGGTTGCGGGGTTGCACCGCCGTTCTAGGGCACAGCCGGCTCATCACGAATGGATTTGAAGACAACCAGCCGGTCGTGCGAAATGGCGTGTGCGTCTTTCACAACGGGATCGTGGTCAACCACTCAACGGCGTGGAACCGGATCGGCGAGCGGCCGAATCAGCAGATTGACACCGAGGTAATCGCTGCAATCGCTGCGAAGCACCTGTCGGAAGGAGGCTCGGTCGAGGAGATCGGCGAGCGGGTGATGTCGCTGTGCGAAGGTGTGGTGGCGTGCGCGCTTGCAATTCCGAAGCTCGGAAAGCTATGTCTCTTCTCGAACAACGGAAGTCTTTACGCGGGGGTGAATGGCAATGGCACGCTCTTTGCATCCGAGGAGTTTCCGCTTCGACAGTGCCAGTGCACGCAGATCCGACAGGTTCGTCGGAGCGAAGTGCTTGACATCCCGGTGGCCACTGGCGAAATCGCAATTCGTGAGTCCCGCCGAAGCCGCCTTGACCTGATCCCTTCGCTTGGTTCAAGCGCCGCCTCGGAAGAGCGCATGCTGCTGTTTCCCCAACATGAGCTGCGGCGGTGCACCAGATGCATCCTGCCGCACACCATGCCGTTCATCACCTTTGATGAGCAGGGTGTGTGCAACTATTGCCGGCACTACCGCCCGCGGAACGTGCCGCGCCCGAAGGAGGAGCTGTTCCGGCTTGTCGAGCCTTACCGGCGGCCGTCCGGTACCGAGTGCATCGTCCCCTTCTCTGGCGGAAGAGACAGTTGCTACGGGCTGCACCTCATCGTGAATGAACTAAAGATGAGACCAGTCACCTACACCTACGACTGGGGCATGGTGACCGACCTCGGGCGGCGCAACATCAGCAGAATGTGCGCCAAACTTGGGGTGGAGAACATCATCATCGCTGAGGACATCGCGCGCAAGCGCGAGTACATCCGAATGAACCTCCGTGCGTGGCTGAGATCACCGCACCTCGGAATGATCAGCATCCTCACGGCTGGCGACAAGCACTTCTTCCGGTTCGTGGAGTCGGTGAAGCAGCAGACAGGCGTGCGGCTGAACCTGTGGGGCGTCAATCCTCTTGAGGTGACCCACTTCAAGGCGGGATTCTTGGGAGTTCCGCCCGACTTCGAGGAGAAGCGTGTGTACTCGCATGGCGTCATGAAGCAGCTTCGCTACCACTGGCTCCGGCTGCGGGCGATGCTGCAGAGTCCGGGCTACTTCAACCGATCGCTGTGGGACACTTTGTCCGGGGAGTACTATCGAAGTTTCACGACCAAGCAGGACTACTTCCACATCTTCGACTACTGGCGCTGGGACGAGCGGATCGTGGACGGAACGTTGGCGGAATACGACTGGGAACGGGCCCCTGACACCACGACCACCTGGCGAATCGGTGACGGAACTGCTGCCTTCTACAACTATATCTACTACACAGTCGCAGGCTTCTCCGAGCATGACACTTTCAGAAGCAATCAAATCAGGGAGGGCGATCTTTCGCGGGACAAGGCGCTGCGCATGGTTGCCGACGAGAATCGCCCGCGGTACCCGAACATCAAGTGGTATCTGGATGCCGTGGGTCTGGACTTTGGTTCTGTGATTTCTGTTATAAACAGATTGACAATTGGACAGAGAGATTTTGTATGACGAGATTCAGGCCATTGCGCAGGCTCGCACTTGCCGTAGTTTGCGTTGGTGTGATTGGTGCCGTGGCCATATCCCGGCCTCGTGCGCTCACTGGGCAGCCACCAATGTGTGAGATAGCGATCTCAATGGAGCTGCCTACGGACATCAATCAACCCTTCGGCTCGATCTTCGAGATTTCAGATCAAGAAGGCAACCTGATCGCGAGTGCGTTTGCCCCGCAGACTTCGTCTCTGTTCCATCTCAGCGACGGCCGGCATGTAAGTTTTTCCGTAAGAGGGGGCTCTGGGGAACTGGTCTCGCCACGGCTCCTTGAGCGTCCGTCCCGAGAATCGGCTTGTAGCACTCTCTTCACTCTTCAGGGTGAACTGTTTGCCACCACCCGAGCAAAGTTGAATACGAGTACCGATCTGAAGGTGCTCAGGGAAGGTGTGTGGCAAACAGTGACTGGTCGACCAGAACTCCTCTGCGACGGACTCCAGTTTGCCATTTCAATTCAAGGAACGCCGCTCGTGGCTTCTGACAAAGGTGTTGATTGGGGTGCCACACGGGTCTTCACCCCCGAATCAGGGCTTGGGCCAAAGTACTTCTATTACTACTCGAGCGGATTTCTCGTCGCATATAGGTTTGGGGATTCGCATTCAGGTGTTATGTCCCGTTTGCGCTTGTTCAAGTGGGTTCCCGGAGATCCTCCCCTCAATCACGATTCGGCCCTGCTCTCTGCACAGATGCCAATTGACTACCCCCTTTGCTTTGGATCAATCGACAAGAGAATTTTATTTGCAACCAATAGTTCCAAGGAGGTGTACGCGATCGACTTAAACTCGTACGAGTTAAAGAGCATCTTTAAAGAGCAAGGGAGTAACAGTTGGCAGGGCTATTGCATGACTCGGTATTACGATCGATTGCTGATCGGCCAGTACCCGTCAGGGCAGGTTTATGAGACGGACGGCCGATCGGTGCAACCCTTTTGTGCGGAGCTCCCGTTGTCGACGGAGTGGTCATGGGAGGCACAGACATTCGGATACCTTCATGGGCAGTTGCTTGCCGGGGTTTGGCCCTGGGGTCAGATCTACCAGTGTGACGGCCGCTCATGGAGATTGGTTGGCAGGTGTTTCCCCGAGCCTCCATTGGCAAATGTTGTGGCTCCGTATTCTCAAGAAAGCAAAGCAGCAGGTCAAGAAAGTAATTCGTGGGGGCAGCGAATCAACACGTTGGTGCAATTTAATAACCGCCTCTTTGTTGCGACAATGAATAAATCAGGCGCATCTCAGGGTGAAGAGACTTTGGGTGAGGCAGCGCGACGTTACGGCATGGTCCTTCAGTTTCCCCTAGAGAATCACTTGGACTGGAGCTTTCGTTGGGCAAGCCGGACTAACCTCTTGTTTCGAGTTTGGCAGGACCACGTAGAGATCTATCAGGATGACTCTCTTGTTGCGTCCGGGGCCGGCGATTTCACGTCAATCAGGAACGCAAGTAGGGTGCGGTGGGGTGCCGGCATCGCTGGTGATTGTGTCGGCCTGTTGACAACTACTCGCCTCAGTGGTGATCGAAATGACCTGCCCCCGAACTTTGACCGGCTTTCGCAACCGCCCAAAGTGCGTTGAGGCTGACTGAGGCTCGTGAGCCGCGAAAGTCTGTCATATGGGGTGGACCTGTTCAGCGCACCCCTGTCAGCGATGGACATGTGGCGCCCGTGCATGGACGCCGCGGCGAGGTGGCTGCCCAGCGCACGGGTGTGCTTCGGCCGCGTCCATGTGGCCTGGCACCTTGGCGATGCGGTGAACATGGTGCGCAAGCAGGAGCACGAGGGCCTGCGCGCCGAGCGCGACCCGACGCTGGTGGGCACGAAGTACCTGTGGCTGGAGAGCCCGGGCTCGATGCGGCCCGAGCGCCGGTCTCTGCTGTCGCAGCTCAAGGACGTGCGCCACCGCACCGGCCGGGCATGGGCGCTGAAGGAGATTGCGTCGAGGCTGTGCGGCTACACGAGCATTGGCTGGGCGCGCAAGGCGTGGCCCGCTTGGGGGCGCTGGCATGGCGCAGCAAGCTCAAGCCGATGGTGCGTGCGGCGCGGATGGTGAGGAATTGCCTCGCCGGCATCCTCAACGCATTGGTGCGCAAGGCGACCAACGCAGCGGCGGAGTCGATGAACGCCAGGATCCAGCGGAACAAGGCGATGGCCTGCGGCTACCGCAACCGAGAGCGCTTCCGCAACGCCATCCTCTTCTATCTCAGGGGGCTGGACCTCTATCCCAGGTCCGCCTCAGCCCACACGAATTCCTGAAGCGACTTCTTTAGATGTCCCTCTCGAGCATCGGCTTGCGGACCTCGGCCTCGAGCTCGCGCACCCGCGCCTCGGCGTCGGCCTTCGTCCTCGGATGCACCTTCTGCTCAGGCTTGCGCCTCGACCGCCGTGCCGCACGCACACAGCCGTGCAGCGTGTGGTACGGCATCCCCAGGTCGTTGGTCGCCTTGCGGATGCTCAGGCCCTCCGACAGCACTAGGCCGACGGCAGAATCATGGAACTCACGCGCATACACTCGCATCGTGGACTTTAAACACGCTCCTTCTGTCAGGGGCAATCCTGCCGGTTAGGGGTGTTCACGAATCGGGTGGAGGTCCAGTCTTGCCGGCCACCGTGCGCAGGCCCGTGTGGGTGCCGCCGTTGTAGGCCCACACCCACCAGTGCGTCCAGCCGAGGTCGCGGATGGGCATGTTGGCGCCGTCGACGCGCCCCGCGCGGTTGGTGGCGCCGAGCCCGCCGTCGGTGCACGGGCTGACCAGGCGACCGGCGTTCGATATCGCGTAGGTGCTCCACGCGGTCATGATCTGCCGCTGGTTGGTCAGGCACTTCACG
>CAZKFI010000098.1:5492-6599 GCA_964551975.1 uncultured Bifidobacteriaceae bacterium
AAGAAGCGTTCAAGGTCGCCCTTGCCCCCCGCCCACGCAAAGACTGCCAGTGTGATGAATAGTGAAACCACCTGCCACGCCGCAAGTAGCCTCAAGTGACCCGTTGCAACAAAGGACAGGCTGAGGGGTGACACGACAAACTGAATTGCAAGCGCAGGCATCAAGATGGCCAACAGCACACCCGCCTGATGCCAGGTCTCACCGAATGCCCACGCAAATAGTTGCGGGCCGAGCAACATCAATAGGGCCGAGGGAGGCGCTGCGACCGCTATCAAGGTCAACGTAACTCGGCGCAAATTGGGCATTGGATCTTGCCCGGACCGTAGTATCTCGGATGTCCTCCTGAAGTTTGCTTCGGACACCGCTGCAGCGATGAAGCTGAGCGGTACGACGCCCACCCGCAGCATTAGGGCGTAATAACCAACCACAGCTTCGGGGAAATGGCGCGTCAAGAAAAATACTGGCAGGCCCGTCATCAAACCATTGAGGATACTAGTGGGCGCGTTGAAGAGAGGGTAGTCCTTGTAGCGCAGTGCAACTTTCCACTTGCGCCGATCCCAGCGCCAGTTGTCGTCCCGGAGCAGGTTGCGAAAGACGAAGGTCAGGTAAGCGCACGTCAACCCAAGACCAATAACGTTCGCAAACAGCAGGCCATCCTTGGTGATGCCACTGATTCCGATACCGATTGCCAAAAGGGTGATGCACGCATTTTGCAATATCAATGCATGACTCATTCGACGATAGTCGTTGGCCGCATTGGCCCAAGAACGCAAGGCAGCAATGACACCGGTTGCAAGGAGCGCCAGCGGTGTCAGCCACAACCAGTTTCCGAGTGCGCCGGCATTTAGCCAGGACGACAACAGATTGAACGCCACCGACAGCGCCAAAAGGAACAGTAGGCACAGCGACACCATCAGCCAGAGACCGATGAAGAGTAGATCTCGCCGATACCGCGCATCTGCTGCCACCACCGCCACTTCAAAGCGCCCACCGATACCGGGCACTAGGACCGCAACGATAGCGACGAAGAGCGGATCCACATCATCTTCGATGCGATCGCGCCCGCCGCCTCCGAGCGATCGAGGAGTCGACTGACCATCAGCTCGC
>CAZKFI010000099.1:0-334 GCA_964551975.1 uncultured Bifidobacteriaceae bacterium
ATGTCATTGCCAATTGCATCGCCCCCGGATTCATCGACACCGAACTCACCCGAGCGAACAACTCGCCGGAGATGATCGCGCGACTGTTGGAACGGGTTCCGGTAGGTCGCCTGGCGGCGCCGGAGGAGATTGCCCGGGTCGTGGTCTTCCTAATGGCGGAGAGCAACCAGTACCTCACCGGCCAGTCGATCAGCGTGGACGGAGGGTTTGCATGCACGTGACCGAGGATCTGTCTCCACTACACATTCGTTCACGCCAATGGGACTACGACGTGCTCTTCGAGCCGGAAATCGCCGGTGTGAATCCCGGCGATCTCGCGCAGGGCCGTTTTCAT
>CAZKFI010000099.1:344-1433 GCA_964551975.1 uncultured Bifidobacteriaceae bacterium
TGGTGGATCAGGTGGACCCCAGTGGTGCTCTCGTGGTCATTGACGAGCAGGTCGCCGAGCTGCATGGTGAGGCTCTGGCACCCCTGGTGCAGCGCGCCCCGACGCTTCGCCTGGCCGCCACCGAGGCAACGAAATCCCTGGCCGGAGTCGGCACGCTCGTGGACTGGCTTATCGCAAACAAGGCGGTTCGGACGAGCTCAATCATCGCCATCGGCGGTGGCTGCATCCAGGACCTGGTCAGCTTCACCGCCCACGTCTACTACCGCGGCATCGACTGGATGTTCCTGCCCACCACCGTGCTCGCACAGGCGGACAGTTGCATCGGTGCCAAGAGCGGCATCAACGTGCTGCCGTACAAGAACCTCATCGGCACCCTGCACTCACCGCGCCGGGTCGTCATCACCACGGAATTCACCCGGACTCTGCCGGATCTGGAGATCGCGTCCGGCTACGGGGAGATCGTCAAACTCTCAGTCACCGGGCCCGCACACTTCTTCGGCAGACTCCAGCAGGCACTAGGCGACGGCGGCATCCGCACCCCCCACCTCCTGGAACTCACGCGGGCGAGCCTGGCCGCCAAGCAGGTGATTATCGAAGAGGACGAGTACGAGACCGACCTGCGGCGCATCCTCAACTACGGCCACTCCTTCGGGCACGCACTTGAGGCGATCTCTGGCCACGGCGTTCCGCATGGAATGGGCGTGCTCTGGGGGATTGACCTCATCAACTGGCTTGGCATGCGTTGGGGGGTGACTGACACCGAACTCGCGCAGCAGATGTCGGC
This sequence comes from uncultured Bifidobacteriaceae bacterium, assembly GCA_964551975.1. GTDB lineage: Bacteria > Actinomycetota > Actinomycetes > S36-B12 > S36-B12 > REEB426. The sequence continues at coordinate 1,129 of CAZKFI010000099.1, forward strand.
CCTGATTCGGACGGCCTTCCAGGACGCACTGCACTACCGACTGCCCCTAGAGCCGACGGCCGATGCGCTGGTGGACATGGTGGCGCGCGACAAGAAGGTGGCCAACGGGCGGATGCACTTCGCGTTGCTACGCAGTGAGGGCGACCTGTTCATCGAGCCGAGGGTGCTCGATGAAGGACTTCGTGCCCAGGTCGCCGAGTACTTGGCAGGCGACTACCCGTTCAAGGCGTGACCTCTTGACGATGAGTGTCCTGGGCCTGGATATCGGGGGGACCTACCTGAAGGCCGGGTGGCTCGATGGCGGG